>NZ_JBIDAJ010000051.1:0-47702 GCF_043202395.1 Streptomyces sp. NPDC048197 | reverse complement strand
GTTCGGCTTTCGCTTTTCGGCCTTTCCGACTCTATCAGATCTTGTTCGTTCCGTTTACCGGTCCGAATTCGTTTCCGATTCCCCGTCGGAGGGGGTTTTGCCGCGCCTTTCGGCGTGCTCACTACGTTAGCGGAATTCCTCGTCGACGCATAATCGCGCCACGGTCCGAATTTCGGCATGCCGAAATTGTTCCCGGTGAGGGGCCGTGCAGTAGTGGTGTGCCGCGAGGCGGCGGAAGGGCTGCCGCAGAACCGTTCCGGCGCTGTGGCAACTCGGAGGACACTATAGATCCGGGTGACCGGTGTCAACCCGCGTCGGGCGGGTCGCTCCTCAGTCGAGGTCGGTGAGGCGACCGCCGGCGTCCGGCTGGGCCTCTTCCACGCGGCGGAGCAGGCGGGTGAGTACCTGGCCGAGGAGTTGACGCTCCTCGTCGGAGAGGTCCTGGAGGAGGTCCTCTTCGAAGACCGAGGCCATGCGCATCGCGGCGAGCCACTTCTCGCGGCCCTCGTGGGTCAGTTCGACGATGACGCGGACGCGGTTGTTCTCGTCGCGCTCGCGGGTGACCAGTCCTTCGTTCGCCATCCGGTCGATGCGGTGGGTCATCGCGGCCGGCGTCAGGCCGAGGCGCTTGGCGAGTTCGCCGGGGCCCATCCGGTAGGGGGCGCCGGAGACGACGAGGGCCTTGAGGACCTCCCATTCGGCGTTGCTCATGCCGAGGGTCGAGGTCTGCCGCCCGTAGGCGACGTTCATCCGGCGGTTGAGGCGCTGGAGTGCGGAGACGACCTGCTCGACCTGGGGGTCGAGGTCCTGGAATTCGCGCTGGTAGGCCGCGATCTGTTCCTCGAGGGACGGCTCGGCAGCGTCGGCGACCGCATCGGAGGGCTCAGGCATGCGGCGCAGTATGACATGAAAGTGATTGGCGTTGAAGTTCTTCTCCGTGTACTCTTTAGCTTCGAAGTCTAGAGCGTTCAAGTCTTCAGGGTGAGACCGTCCGGATGACAACTGTCCGGGTCGCGTGTCTCACCCTGGCGTCTGTCCAGCCCCTTCGACTGTCCCTTATGTCTTTGATGACCTGACCTAGGTAGGTGAGTGTGACCACCGCGATGGGCGCCGCGCTGCGCCGGATCCAGCTCGGGAACGCGCTGAGCGCGTTCGGTAACGGCTTCACGGTTCCGTATCTGTACGTCTATGTGGCGAAGGTGCGCGACCTTGGTGCCAGTACGGCCGGTGTCGTGCTGGCGATGCTGGCCGTGGCCGCGCTGGCCGTGCTTCCGCTGACCGGTCGGGCGATCGACCGGCGCGGCCCCCTGCCGGTGGCCATCGTCGGTACGGTCTCCGCCGCGATCGGCTCCCTGGGCCTCGGCCTGTCGTCGACCGAACCGCTGGTCATCGCCTCGGCGGCGGCGCTGGGTGCCGGTATAGCGGTGGTCCAGCCGGCCCTGGCGACGATGATCGTGTGGTGCTCGACGACGGTGACCAGGTCGCGGGCGTTCGCCACCCAGTTCTTCCTCAACAACCTGGGGCTGGGCGTCGGCGGGCTCGTCGGCGGGCTGCTCGTCGACGAGTCGCATGCGGCGAGCTTCGTGCGGCTGTTCGCCATCGAGGCCGTGATGTTCCTGGTGCTCGGCGCGGCGGTGGCCACCGTGCGGCTGCCGCGGGTGCCGAAGGTCGAGGACGCGGTGCCGAGCGAGGAGCGGCCCGCGGGCGCCTGGCGGGCGCTGTTCGCCGACCGGCGGATGATGTGGGTCTGCCTGCTGGGGTTCGTGCTGTTCTTCGCCTGCTACGGGCAGTTCGAGTCGGGGCTGGCCGCGTATGCGACCGAGGTGACCCGAATACCGCCGGCCAGCCTGGGCATTGCGCTCGCGGCCAACACGGCGGCGATCGTGGCGGCGCAGTTCGTGGTGCTCAAGCTCGTCGAGCGGCGGCGGCGCAGCCGGGTGATGGCGCTGGTCGGCATGGTCTGGACGGTGGCCTGGCTGGCCGCCGGGCTGTCCGGGCTGGTGCACGGTGCGCAGGCGGTGGCGACGACGCTGCTGATCTCGACGTACGCGCTGTTCGGCATCGGTGAGTCGATGCTGTCTCCGACGGTGGCGCCGCTGGTGGCGGATCTGGCGCCGGCCTCGTTGATCGGCCAGTACAACTCGGCGTTCGCGCTGGTCAAGCAGTTGGCGCTGGCGGTCGGGCCGGCGGCCGGTGCCCTGATGGTCGGTCATGGCATGTACGGCGCGTACATCGTGATGCTGGTGGTGTGCGCGCTGGGGATCACCGCGCTGTCGCTGCGGGTGGGCCGGATGCTGCGGCCCTGGCAGGACAACCCGCACCGGGTGGCGCCGGCCGCGGTGGTGCCCGCGGCGCGGGTGCCGGCCGAGGCGGAGTCGGTGGTCTGCGGGGCCTGAGGTCCGGCAGGTGTCGGTCGGCCGCGGTCCCGTGGGGGGTCCGCGGCCGACCGTCCGTTTCAGGCGCCCGCTGGAGGCGGCCCGTTTCAGGTGACCCGTTCAGGCGCCCCTGAGGACGGCCTCGTCCGCCTGGCCGGATCAGCTTCGGGGCAGGGCGAACTCGCACCAGACCGCTTTGCCGCCGCCCGGTGTCCGGCGGGAGCCCCAGGACGAGGCGATGGTGGCGACGATGGAGATGCCGCGGCCCGCCTCGTCGACCGGTTCGGCGCGGCGGCGGCGCGGGAGGTGGTCGTCCCCGTCGGTGACCTCGACGATCAACCGGCGGTCCGTACGGCGCAGGCGCAGCCGCATCGGGGGCGTGCCGTGCTGGAGGGAGTTGGCGACCAGCTCGCTGGCCGCCAGGACGCCGAGGTCGTGCAGCTCCGGTGAGAAGCGCCAGGAGGCGAGCACGCCGGAGGCGAAGGCGCGGGCGCGCGGGGCCGCTTCGGTGCCGCCGTGGAGTTCCAGGGCGGCGTTGTGGAAGAGCTCGGCGTCGTGGCCGCTGCGCTCGGGGTGCTGGAGGACGAGGATGGCGACGTCGTCGTCGTGGGCGGCCGTGATGCCCAGGGAGCGGAGCAGGCGGTCGCAGACGATGTCGGGCGGGCCGGCGGCGCCGGCGAAGGCGCGTTCCAGGGCCTCGACGCCGTCGTCGATGTCCTTGTCGCGGCGCTCCACCAGGCCGTCGGTGTAGAGGACGGCGCTGGCGCCGGGGCCGAGGGTGACGGACCCGGAGGTGTGCAGCCAGCCGCCGGTGCCCAGGGGTGGGCCGGTGGGCTCGGCGGCGCGGCGGACCGTGCCGTCCGGGTCGCGGACGAGGATGGGCAGGTGGCCGGCCGAGGCGTAGGCCAGGCGGCCCTCGTTGGGGTCGTGGACGGCGTAGACGCAAGTGGCGATCTGGTTGGCGTCGATCTCGGCGGCCAGGCCGTCCAGGAGCTGCAGGACCTCGTGGGGCGGGAGGTCGAGGCGGGCGTAGGCGCGGACGGCGGTGCGCAGCTGGCCCATGACGGCGGCGGCGCGCACACCGCGGCCCATGACGTCGCCGATGACCAGGGCGGTGCGGCCGGCGCCGAGGGTGATGACGTCGTACCAGTCGCCGCCGACCGCCGCGTCGGTGCCGCCGGGCTGGTACGTCGCGGCGACCCGGAGGTCGTCGGGCTGTTCGAGCTCCTGGGGGAGCAGGGAGCGCTGGAGGGTGACCGCGGCCTCGCGCTGGCGGGCCTCGCTGGCGCGCAGCCGTTCGGCGGACTCGACCTGGTCGGTGACGTCGGCGCCGAAGACGAGGACGCCTTTGTGCGGGGCGACGCAGGCGACCTCGGGGTCGGGCGCCGGGCCGCTGGCGGCGACCTCGATGGGGGTGCAGGTGAAGGTGTAGTAGCCGCCGCGGGAACGGTCGCCGCCGGCCCCGCCGGGGACCTTGCGGGACTTGACGGTGCGGGGCTTGCCGCTGCGCAGGACCTGGTCCATCAGGGGGAGCAGGCCGAGCGCGTCCAGCTCGGGGAGGGCCTCGCGGGCGGTGTGGCCGGCGGGGCGGGGGCCGAAGACGGAGGCGTAGGCGCCGTTGACGTAGGCGAGGCGGTGCTCGGGGCCGTAGACGACGGCGACCAGGGCGGGGATGGTGCCGAGGATGTCGTGGACGGAGAGCGCGTCGACGGTGGGCGACAGGGTCACGGGCGCGGCTTCCTGGGCGGACGCCGGGTCGGGGCGCTCGGCGCGGGCGGCGGGGACGGAGCCGGTGGTGGCGGCCGTCGGGGCGGCCGGGGTGCCGTCCGCGGACGCGGGCGGGGCGGCGGGCTCCGGGGCCGCGGTGGGTGGGGTGGCCGGCGTACCGGCGGCGGGGCGGGCTGCGGCGCGGTCGGACCGCGCGGCGGCACGCCGCTGTGTGCCGGGGAGTTTGGCGCTCCAGCGCGTGAAGATCACGGAGGGGTACCTCTTACTTCGCGTCGTCGCGCGGGATCGGGCCGTCGGCATGGTGGGACCTCCCGGCGACGGGCCGGGGGAGGGTCGGCTGGGGGCGCTCTCGGCGCCCTTTTGCGGAATGCAGCAAACTTCCAGAATCCTCGTGATTGTCACTCTTTGCAGATACGAGCCCACCCATGGTCACACGTCCAGTGTGGCCGACCGGACGGACATCCGTCAGACGCCCGGCGGCCGGTGTGGAGTTCCGCACTCCGCAACCACCGGCCCGCCCGGGGCTGACGTCAGGTCAAAATTTCTGTCCCTACGGCGCGTCAGCTGGCTTCGTTGTGCCGGCCGGTGCCCGCGGCGAGTTCGAACTCGGCGCGCGGGTTCTCCAGCGAGCCCAGCGAGACGATCTCGCGTTTGAACAGGCCCGCGAGGGTCCATTCGGCCAGGATCCGGGCCTTCCGGTTGAAGGTCGGCACCCGTCCGAGGTGGTACGCGCGGTGCATCAGCCAGGCGGGGTAGCCGCGCAGCTTGCGCCCGTAGACGTGCGCGACGCCCTTGTGCAGGCCGAGCGAGGCCACCGAGCCGACGTACTTGTGCCGGTAGTCCTGGACCGTGCCGCCGCACACCGTCGCCGCGACGTTCTCGGCGAGCACCTTGGCCTGCCGGAGGGCGTGCTGGGCGTTGGGCGCGCACACGGGGCGGGGCTCGTCGGGCTTGGCGGGTGGTTCGGCCGTCAGGTCGGGGACCGCCGCGGCGTCACCCGCCGACCAGGCGTGTTCGACGCCGTCCACCCGGAGCGTGGCATTGCACTTGAGGCGGCCGTGGTCGGTCAGCGGCAGGTCGGTCGCCGCCAGGATGGGGTGCGGTTTGACGCCGGCGGTCCACACCAGCGTTCTGGTGGGGAAGCGGGAGCCGTCGCTGAGCTGGGCGACGCGCTTCTCGCACGAGTCCAGGCGGGTCTCCAGCCGTACGTCGATGTTGCGGCCGCGCAGCTCCCGTACGGCGTAGCGGCCCATCTCCGCGCCCACTTCGGGCAGGATCCGGCCGGTCGCCTCTACCAGGATCCACTTCATGTCCTCGGGCTTGATGTTGTGGTAGTAGCGGACGGCGTAGCGGGCCATGTCCTCCAGTTCGGCGAGGGCCTCCACGCCCGCGTAGCCGCCCCCCACGAAGACGAAGGTCAGCGCGGCGTCCCGGACCGCCGGGTCGCGGGTGGAGGAGGCGATGTCGAGCTGTCCGAGGACGTGGTTGCGCAGTCCGATGGCCTCTTCGACGGTCTTGAAGCCGATACCGAAATCGGCCAGGCCCGGGACCGGCAGGGTGCGGGAGACCGAGCCGGGGGCCAGAACCAGCTCGTCGTAGACCACCTCGATGGCGCCGTCGCCGGACTCCTCCGCCGCCAGGGTGGCGATCGTCGCCCGGCGTTCGTCGTGGTTGATGTCGGTGACCTCGCCGACCACCACGGTGCACTGCGGCAGGACGCGGCGCAGCGGGACGACCACGTGGCGCGGGGAGATGGAACCGGCCGCGGCCTCGGGCAGGAACGGCTGGTACGTCATATACGGATCGGGATCGACCACGATCACCTCGATGGAGCCCTCCCGCAGCTGCTGCTTCAGTTTCCGCTGCAGGTGGAGGGCGGTGTACATCCCCACGTAGCCACCGCCGACGACGAGAATGCGGGCCACGTTGTTCGAAGACACAGCCTTCACAGGGGTTCTCCTCGCGGTGTCGACCGGGCCCGGGGCGGCGCCGATCAGGCGGCCGGCCGGCGGCGCGACCACCCTCGGGTGCCGCGCTCCCGGGAAAGCGCAGCACTGTTCCATGACGCACCCTGGCAGCGCCTTTGTCCACAGGCCCGTCGAAATGTATGACCGGGCGCCGCCCTGGGGACGGAGCCGCACCCTCCGGGCTGCCGGGCCCAGCTGCGCTGGTCAGCGGGCGGGTGGCGGAAAGCGTACGGGGGCATAATCCGGGCGGATCAGTCCGTTGGGCCGATCGGGGGGCGCACCGTGCGGAAGGCCCCCTTCAATCTTGACGCGGGCTCAACTATGTTCGTATCTCGTTGGGGTGCACCCTTTCGTCGGTGCGTCCCGGCAGTCAGGGCGGGGAGTCTCCGGGGGGAGACGTCATTACCGGGGGATCACTATGACCATTCAGGGCTCTCAATGGCCGACGGCCGTCGCCATGGCGCACGCCACCGACGGCGGCAGCGGCATGCACGGCAACAACGGCACGAACGGGACGAACGGCACCAACGGCAATGGGGGCGGCGGCAGCCTCGGTGCCGGTTCGGGCGCGGGCGGACGGACCACACCGCTTCGGGTGGACGCCCAGCGCAATCTGGAACACGTACTGCGTGCCGCGCGCGAGGTGTTCGGCGAGCTGGGTTACGGCGCGCCCATGGAGGACGTGGCACGGCGCGCCCGGGTCGGGGTCGGCACGGTCTACCGCCGGTTCCCGAGCAAGGACGTCCTGGTCCGCCGCATAGCCGAGGAGGAGACCTCCCGGCTGACGGACCAGGCGCGTGCGGCGCTGGGGCAGGAGGACGACCCGTGGTCGGCGCTGTCCCGCTTCCTGCGGACGTCGGTCGCCTCGGGCGCCGGACGGCTGCTGCCGCCGGGGATCCTGCGGGTGAGCGCGGAGGCCGACCGGGCGGACGCCGCGGCGGACGGCCTCGGCGAGGCCCGGGTACCGCAGCAGCGGATGGCGCCCGGCCCGGACGGCGGGCCGGCCGACCTGCGGCTGGTCGAGCGGCGCGGCGGGCCCGAGGACGGCCCGGCGGCCGAACCGGCGCCCGGTCCGGCCGAGGCGACGAACGGCGCGGAGGCGCTGCTGGAGGTCGTCGGACGGCTCGTGGAGCGCGCCCGGGCGGCCGGTGAGCTGCGGCCCGACGTGACGGTCTCGGACGTCCTGCTGGTGATCGCCACGGGCGCGCCCGCGCTGCCCGACCCCGGTCAGCAGCAGGCCGCCTCCGCGCGGCTGCTGGAGATCCTGCTGGAGGGACTGCGCTCGCGCCCGGGGCGGTGATGTGGAGGGGGACCAGTTCCGGTGGGGTGTCCTGCTGGTCCCGGTCCCGGGTGTCCCGGGCGCGCGGTGGCCTCGGCCCGCGATGTGGCCCGTACGGGTTTCCCGTGGCGTATGACCCGATTGCGCCATATGGCCCGTACGGGTGAACGCCCGTGCGGGCGGGCGGACGCCCTCCCCGGATGAGTGGTTGACGGACGAGGCCCCCAGCCGCCACCGCCCGATGTGGCACGCTTGCGCGGTATTCGGGTGTGACGGCGGCTTCGGGGGCCTCGGCGATGGGTGTTGACGGGCGGGACGAGCAACGCGACGGCGAGACCGGGCCGGGCGGGTCCGGGACGGCGCCGCCCCCTCAGGTGCCCGGGCAGGCCGGTCCGTCGGGGGCCACCCCGGCGGGCGGGCCGGCCGGGTGGCAGGCCCGCGCCGGCGGCCCGGCGGGCGACGGCCCCAGCGTGCCGCCGCAGCGGGACGGGGCCGGCCGGGCGACGCCGCGCGGCGGGCCGGGGGGCGTCCGGGGCGCCGCGGGAGGAGCGGCCGAAAGGGGTCAACTCCCGGCGTCCGACGACCAGTTGATCGCCGGCATGCGGGCCGGCGACGACAGCGCGTACGAGGAGATGTACCGCCGGCACGCCGAGGCGGTCCGGCGCTACGCCCGGCACTGCTGCCGCGACGAGCACACCGCCGAGGACCTGACCGGTGAGGTCTTCGCCCGGACGCTGCAGGCGGTGCGCGGCGGCGCGGGACCCACCACCGCGGTCCGCGCCTATCTGCTGACGACCGTGCGCCGGGTCGCCGCCTCCTGGGCGAAGACCGCCCGGCGCGAGCAACTGGTCGAGGACTTCGCGGTGTTCGCGGTGTCCGCGGCCGGTGCGGCGCTGGACGACGGCACCCTGGACCTGGGTGCGGACGTGCACGCCATGCACGAGGCCGAGCAGTCGATGGCCGTGCAGGCGTTCCGCAGCCTGCCGGAGCGCTATCAGACCGTGCTGTGGCACACCACGGTCGAGGACGAGTCGCCGAGCGAGGTCGCCCCGCTGCTGGGACTGACCGCGAACGCCACCGCCGTATTGGCGCACCGCGCCCGCGAGGGCCTCAAGCAGGCGTATCTGCAGGCCCACGTCAGCCAGTCGCTGACCGCCGGCGGGGACTGCGCCCGGTACGCCGACCGGCTCGGCGCGTACGCCCGCGGCGGGCTGCGGATGCGGGCCGAACGGGGCCTGCGCGAGCACCTGGACGGCTGCGCCCGGTGCCGTACCGCGGCGCTGGAGGTCGAGCACGTCAACGAGCGGATCGGTGCGGTGCTGCCGGTGGCGGTCATCGGCTGGTTCGCCGCCGGGTACGCCGTGAAGACGGCTGCCGCGGTGGCCGGGGTCGCGGGGGCGGCCGGAGCCGGGGCCGGTGCGGCCGCCGCGGCAACGGGCGGTTCCGGTGCGGCAGGTGGCGCGAGCGGAGCGAGTGGCGCAGGTGGCGTGAGTGGCGCCGTCGCGGGTGAGGGGCTCGGCGCGCCGGTCAAGGTCGGCATCGGGGTCGGAGTGGTGGTGGCCGGGGTGACGCTCGCGCTCGCGCTGGCCGGCGGCGACCCCTCGCCCGCGTCGCACCCGCGGGCCGCACCGCACCGGCCGGCCCCCGCCGCGCCGCGCCATCCGTCGCCCGGCCCGGCGAAGCCGCTGCCACCGGCGGCCGGCGCCGCCCCGAGCCCCCAGCCGACCCCGTCGCACCCCTCGGCCCACCGCCGGGCACCGTCCCGGCCGGCGCCCGCCCCGACGCCCACCACTCGTACGCCCGCACCGACGGCTCCCCCATCGAAGCCCCCGCACGAGCCGCCCCGGCCGCGCCCGGAGCCGCCGGAGCCGCCGGAGCCCGCCTCGACCTCGTACCGAGTCGCCGCGCTCGGCCACGACTTCATGGGCGACGGCAGCGAACCGGAGGTGCGCACCCTGGGGAGCGGCTGGCTGTGGCAGCGCCGGTCGCCGGAGATCGCCGGGACGACCTACGCGGACGGCGCGACCATGCACGCCGGGTCGTCCGTCCTCATCGACCTCAACCGGTCGTGCACCTCCTACGACGCCCTGGTGGGCGTCGACGATCTCAGCCTGGGGATCGGCGCCCTGCGCTTCTCCGTGTACGCGGACGGGGAGCGGCTCTGGCGGTCCCCGGTGGTCCGCGGCAATCGGCCGGCCGTCCCGGTCCACGTGCCCCTGACCGGCCGCAGGACGCTGCGCCTCGTCGTCGACCCGGCGACGCCCCTGGACGCGGTGGCTCTGGGCGACTGGGCGGAGGCCCGCATCAGCTGCCGCTGAGCCCGCCGGCGGCGCGGGCGACGCCAACGGACCGGCGTCCCGGCGTACGCCCATGGCGCGCAGTGTGTCTTCCCCGCCGTCGCACGCGCGGCCCGGCCGGGCACATAGGCCGCGCGCCCCGTAGCTCCGGCCCGACCCAGGGCAAAAGGCAGGAGTGGGGCTCGCGGACGCGCCCTCAGGACAGCCGGGCGCGCGGCACCACGCCGCCCGCGACCGCCTTCTGGCGCGGCGCCTCCGCCCCCGTCCAGCAGCTCCCGCGGCGGGCGACCAGGCGGCGCAACCACAGTTCCGTGGCGACGAGTTCCGCCAGCCCGTCCAACGGGAGCGCGGCGCCCTCGGCCGCCGCGCGGAGGGCGGTGCGGACCACCCGCGCCTCGATCAGGCCGGCATCGGCCAGCAGGGGCGCGTCGAAGAGCTGCACCAGGTCGCCGACCGCACCCCGCAGCCCGGCGCGTACCGCCGCGGCGTGCGTGACGTGCGAGGTGGCGCCCCAGCCGGGCGGCAGGTCCCGTACGCCCGCGCCGGCCAGTACGGAGCGCAGTACGGCGGCCCGGGCCCCCGGCTGCACCCGGAGGGTGTCCGGGAGCGCGCGGCAGGCGAGCACCACCTGGTTGTCGAGGAAGGGCGCGTGCAGCCGCTGGCTGCGGACCTCCGCGGCCTGCTCGAAGACCCGGTGGTCGGCGGCCTGCCGGGCCAGCGCCGCACGGGCCCGCCGCTCACCGGGCCGCCCGACCGCGGCCGTACGGGACGCCGCCTCGCTGAGGCGAACCGATACTTCGGCCAGCGCCTCGCCCGTGAGCCAGCGCGCCGCGGGCCCGGGACGGCACCAGGTCAGCGCGGCCAGCGAGGCGTCCACCGCCCCGCCGGTCACCGGCTCGTCGGCGAACTGCCGCTCCAGCAGGCGCCGCGCGGCCTCCGTGATGCCCTCCGGGTACGGGGTACGGGCGAGCCGCCGCGCCGCCCGGTAGACGGTGAACGGCACCAGGACGGACTGGGCGGACGGGCCGTCGGCCTTCGCGAGCGCGGTGACCGGCCGCAGGAGATGGCGCCGGCGGCGGTCCATGAGGAGGTCGGCGAGCCGGGCGGGATGGGCGTCGAGGACCTGCCGGGCGCCGTGCCCGACGAAATGGTCCGCACTGCCCGCCAGCAGCCGGCGCCGGTGGCGGCCCGCCACCGTCAGGGAGGGCCCGGGCTCGTCCGTGAGCGGGCCGCTTTCGAGGTCGGCATACGGGAGGGCCTCCTCCCCGGCGGCGACGACGACGTGGTGCAGCCGCGGGTTGTCGGCGATGCTGCGGGCCCGCTCCAGTTCGGCGTCGTGGTGGGCCCGCGCGCCATTGGTGGCGCGGTCGTTGAAGGTGACGGCCAGCAGGCGTTCCCCATGGCCGTTGAGGCGTCCTGGACGGCCGGGCAGACCGGCGGCCAGAAGGGCGAGGGTTCCGGACGCACTGCCTCCGGAGAGGTCGGCGCCGACGCCGGGGGCCGGCGCACCGCGTGCCGCGCGCCGCTCGGCGGGCCCCATACCGGGCACCGGGCCGGGATCGAGGCCGTCGAGCCCGTCCGGGTCGGGGGCGTGCCGGGGGACCGCCAGCCGGGCACGGACGGCCTCGACGAGCGCGTCCCGGACCCCGTCCACGGCCTGTTCCGGGGGGAGTTGGGGCGCGGCGACGGCGAGCGAGGCGGTCGGCTCGTAGGAGGTGATCTCGCTGGCGCCGCCGCGCAGCACGAGGGCGTGGCCGGGCGGGATCCGGCGGACGCCCTCGTACGGGGTGCCGGCGCCGAGCGCCTCGGGGGCGTCGGGGCAGGCCAGCAGCGCGGCGAGGTGGCCGATGTCGAGGCTGGCCTCGATCAGGTCGGCGAGCGGCAGCGCGGCGGTGGCGTAGGCGGTACCGCCCGCCCAGGGGGTGTGGAAGACGGGGCGGGCGCCGGCCAGGTCACCGGTGACGGTGATCCGCCGTCCTATCTGGACGACCGCGGTGTAGCTGCCGGACCAGGCGGTGAGGTGCCGCAGGGCGCCCCCGCGGGCCGCGTACAGGCCGACCCGCAGCTGGTCGTCGGTGGCCCCGCAGATGCCGAAGACGGCAAGCCGGGTCTCGGGGTCGGCCTGGACGACGCGGACCTCGTCCGGCCGCCAGTCGCCGACCGCCCACAGGGGGTCCGGATCGCCCCAGAGGATCTGCGCACCCACGGGGAGGACGGTGCGGCTGCCGACGCCCTCCGGGTCCGCGGCGGACGGCCTCGTGGCGGCACTGCTCCACCCCACCAACCAGCGCATGCCGCCTCCACCCGAATCACCCGCCCACCGGGGCCAACGGCCGCCCCGTACCGCGGATCGCCAAGCTGTCGCCGAGCCGTAGTGACGGCCTTGCCGCCCGTAGTGGCGACCATGCTGCCATGACAACGGCGCGCCGGAGACGTCGCGGCGGGACGTATACGGGCAGTTCACGACGGACGGCGGGCGGCGGGCACGTACGGTGGACGGCACACCCGCGGCGCGGCACCACGCGATACGTCGACAAACCCGGCAACTGGCCATCTTGGCGGGGCATTTGGTCCACCGATGCGCCAACTCGCCCCCGGAAGGCCCCCCGTGTGGCCCCCGGGGCGCCCGCGCGGCGCTCCTCGACGCGCCGCGGCGCGAAATCATCACCCGTCTATTTTCGGCCAAAGTCCGTACGGCACGGTGCAGTTGACAACTACGGGCCGCATGTCAACCGGTGGCACGACCCTACGACGGACGGCCTGCGCGACGGTCCGGGAGGCGGGCTTCGCCCCCCGGACCGGACCGTCACCCGCGGGGAATGAGGTGACGGTGTCCCCCAGCCCACTGGATCCAGTGCAGCGGGCCGACCCACGCACCAGCCATGGAAGCGCTCCCGAGGTCGGGCAACCAGCGCGCACGGCCGGGCGCACGGGCACACGTACCCGGAGCACATGCCAGATCCCGCACCCCTGTCTGAACATGAATCTCGCCATCCGGGACACCGGCCCTTAACGGTCGGGATCCGGCGAACTACTCTGGGTGGACGCATGCCCCGGGGTAGCGGGGCGGCCGTCGCTGTGTCGAGGGGTGCGCATGTCCAGGGATATACGCGGGCCGAACGAGAAGCTCGGCACCGTTCTCGCCCTCGCGGGTATCAGCAACGCCGGACTGGCCCGCCGGGTCAACGACCTCGGCGCGCAGCGCGGGCTGACGCTTCGTTATGACAAGACGTCGGTGGCGCGATGGGTCTCCAAGGGCATGGTGCCGCAGGGCGCCGCGCCCCATCTGATCGCGTCCGCGATCGGCAGCAAACTGGGCCGGCCGGTGCCGCTGCACGAGATCGGGCTGGCCGACGCCGACCCTGCGCCCGAGGTCGGGCTGGCCTTCCCGCGCGATGTCGGCGCCGCGGTGCGCTCGGCGACCGAGCTCTACCGTCTCGATCTGGCCGGACGACGGGCCGGCGGGGGCGGCATCTGGCAGAGCCTGGCCGGATCCTTCGCGGTGAGCGCGTACGCCACCCCCGCCTCGCGCTGGCTGATATCCCCGGCCGACAGCTCGGTGGCCCGGGAGGCGGCCGAGGCGCGCGACAAGGACGCCGCGGCGGCCGGCGACGCCGGGATCCCGCAGCACGTGGGGCACAGCGACGTCAGCAAGCTGCGCGAGGCGGCGGAGGACGCGCGCCGCTGGGACTCCAAGTACGGCGGCGGCGACTGGCGTTCCTCCATGGTGCCGGAGTGCCTCCGGGTGGACGCGGCGCCGTTGCTGCTCGCCTCGTACAGCGACGAGGTGGGCCGGGCGCTCTTCGGGGCGACCTCCGAGCTCACCCGGCTCGCGGGGTGGATGGCCTTCGACACCGGCCAGCAAGAGGCCGCGCAGCGCTACTACATCCAGGCGCTGCGGCTCGCCCGGGCGGCCGCCGACGTCCCCCTCGGTGGGTACGTCCTCGCCTCGATGTCCCTCCAGGCGACGTACCGCGGCTTCGCCGACGAGGGCGTCGACCTCGCCCAGGCGGCCCTGGAGCGCAACCGCGGTCTGGCCACCGCCCGCACCATGAGCTTCTTCCGCCTGGTGGAGGCGCGGGCCCAGGCCAAGGCCGGTGAGGCGCGCGCCTGCGAGGTGGCGCTGAAGGCGTCCGAGGGCTGGCTGGAGCGGTCCCGGAGCGGCGACCCCGACCCGTCGTGGCTGGACTTCTACTCGTACGAGCGGTTCGCCGCCGACGCGGCCGAGTGCTACCGCGACCTGCGGCTGCCCCGCCAGGTGCGCCGCTTCACCGAGCAGGCGCTGTCCCGGCCGACCGAGGAGTTCGTCCGCTCGCACGGGCTGCGGCTGGTGGTGTCCGCGGTGGCCGAACTGGAGTCCGGCAATCTGGACGCGGCCTGCGCGGCGGGCGCCCGCGCGGTCGAGGTGGCGGGCCGGATCTCCTCGGCCCGTACGACGGAGTACGTCCGCGACCTGCTGCACCGCCTCGAACCGTACGGCGACGAGCCGCGCGTGGTGGAGCTGCGGGAACGGGCGAGACCGTTGCTGGCGGCGCCGGCGTAGGTGGGCGAGGCGGGCGGTGGGGCGCGGCGGGTCGCGGGGTCGCGGTGGGCCGGGCGACGGATCGCTGGGCCGCCGGGTCGCCCGGCAGTTCCGAGCGGCCGCCGAAGGAGCTTGCCGATCGAGCCTGCCCACCGAGCCTGCCGATCGACGATCGACGATCGAGCGTGCCGGTCGAGCCTGCCGGGGGAAATGCCGACGGGATTGTCAGTGCCGGCCGTCATGATGGGATACGTCGTCGGGATGGCGCGCGGGCCCGCGGTGACGGTCGGGCCTGCGGTCATGCGGTTGGGCATGCGGTAGGGGAGGTGCAGTGTCGTCGTACGACTGCGACGTGCTGGTGATCGGTGCCGGCATCATCGGGCTCTCAACGGCGTATGCGATCACGCGCGCCGCGCCGGGCACGCGCGTCGTGGTGCTGGAGAAGGAGCAGGGCCCGGCCCGGCATCAGACCGGGCGCAACAGCGGAGTGATCCACAGCGGCATCTACTACCCGCCCGGCTCGCTCAAGGCCCGCTTCGCGCTCCAGGGCTCCGCGGAGATGGTGAAATTCTGCACCGAACACGACATTCCGCATGAGGTCACCGGCAAGCTGATCGTCGCCACCGACCGCAGTGAGCTGCCCCGGCTGCACGGCCTGATCCAGCGCGGCCGCGAGCACGGCCTGCCGGTCCGCGAGCTGGGCCCGGCCCAGATAGCGGAGTACGAACCCGAGGTCCGCGGCCTGGCCGCCATCCATGTCGGCACGACCGGCATCTGCGACTTCGGCGCGGTCGCCCGCCGGTTCGGCGCGCTCGCCTCGGACGCCGGCGCCCGGATCGTCTACGGCTCCGACGTGACGGTGATCGGCCGCCGCCCCGGCCGGGTGGCGGTCCGTACGGCCGACGGCACGGTCCACCGCGCCCGCGCCCTGATCAACTGCGCCGGTCTGCACTGCGACCGGATCGCCCGGCTGGCCGGCGATGCCCCAGGGATGCGGATCGTCCCCTTCCGCGGTGAGTACTTCACCCTCGCCCCGGAGCGCGCCGCCCTCGTCCGCGGCCTGGTCTACCCGGTCCCCGACCCCGCCTTCCCCTTCCTGGGCGTCCACCTCACCCGCGGCATCGACGGCGCCGTCCACATCGGCCCGAACGCCGTCCCCGCCCTGGCCCGCGAGGGCTACGACTGGCGCACGGTCCGCCCCGGCGAGCTGGCCGGCACCCTCGCCTACCCCGGCTCCTGGCGGATCGCCCGCCGCCACTGGCGCTACGGCGCCGGCGAGCTGCACCGCTCCCTCTCCCGCCGCGCCTTCACCGACGCCGTCCGCCGCCTCCTCCCCGCCGCCCGCGAGGAGGACCTCCTCCCGTCCCCGGCCGGCGTCCGCGCCCAGGCCGTCCTCCCCGACGGCACCCTCGTCGACGACTTCCTCTTCTCCGAATCCCCCGGCATGATCCACGTCCTCAACGCCCCGTCCCCCGCCGCCACCGCCTCCCTCCCCATCGGCCGCGAGGTGGCCCGCAGGGCGCTGGGGGTGCTCGAGGCGGCCCGGAGCTAGGGGTGTCGCCTCGATCAGGCCGGGGAGGCGCCCCCTGGCTCCGTCGATCCGGAGCCCGCACGCCACCCCCGTAGAATCGAACCCACTGTGTCCGAGAACCGCACCCCCTCCCCCGCCCCCGTGACCGACGCCGTGGCAGCAGACGCTGTGGAAGCCGTGGCCGACGGTCGGCGTACCGCGCCGGCGCCGCGTCGTGGCGAGCCGATGTTCCCCGACGGCACCGGGCCCGCGGCCGACCCCGCGGGGTCGCACCACGAGCGGCGGATCCGTTCGTTCCAGCCCCGCCGCAGCCGGGTGTCGCCCTCGCAGGCCGATGCGCTGCGCCGGCTGTGGCCGACGTGGGGCCTGGACATCGACGGGCTGTCGCGGCTGGACCTCGACGCGTTCTTCGGCGGTCTGCCGGTCGTGCTGGAGATCGGTTTCGGGATGGGCGAGGCCACGGCACAGATGGCCGCCGCCGACCCGGCCACCGGCATCCTCGCCTGCGACGTGCACACCCCCGGCCAAGGCAATCTGCTCGGTCTCGCGGATCGGAACGGGCTGTCCAACATCCGGGTGGCCAACGGCGACGCGATCATCCTGCTGCGCGAAATGCTGGCGCCGGGCTCCCTCGCCGGGCTGCGCGTCTACTTCCCCGACCCGTGGCCCAAGAAGCGCCACCACAAGCGGCGCCTGATCCAGCCGGAATTCGTCGCCCTGGCGACGACCCGGCTCGCGCCCGGCGCGCTGGTGCACTGCGCGACCGACTGGGAGCCGTACGCCGAGCAGATGCTTGAGGTGCTCTCCGCCGAGCCGACGCTGGAGAACCTCCACCCCGGCTTCGCGCCGCGTCCCGACTTCCGGCCCCTCACGAAGTTCGAGGGCCAGGGCCTGGACAAGGGGCACACCGTCCACGACCTGCTGTTCCGCCGCCGCGGCGCGTAGGGCGACCGCCGCTCGTTACGGTCGAGGGGTGCACCCGCCCGTTCCGCCACCGCCGCAGCCGCGCCGGAGAGCCCTCCGGCGCGGCCCGCTCCGCCGTACGCCCCGGGGCGGCCCCTGTGAGACGAGCCGCGGTAAGCCTCACGACGGGACCCTCGGTATGCCACGCCACAGCACCCGCGATATGCCTCACGACAGGACCCGCCGTACGACGCTCCGCGCTACCGCGCTGATATCCGTGCTCGTCTGCCTGCTCGCGCTCTCCGGCGTGATCATCGTCGGAATGGTCCGCCGGGAGACCGGTACCGAGGGCCTGCTCGTGGGGCTGGGCCTTGCCGTCTTTCCGGTGCCGCTGCTGGTCGCGGCGTTCCGCTGGCTCGACCGCATCGAGCCGGAGCCCCGGCAGAACCTCGCGTTCGCGTTCTCCTGGGGGGCGTGTGCCGCGGCCCTGGTGGCGCTGGTCACCAACGGCTTCGCCACCGACTGGCTCGCCGCCAACATCGCGTCCGCCTCGCCCTCCGAGGCCGAGACCTGGGGTGCGACGGCGATCGCCCCGGTCGTCGAGGAGACGGTGAAGGCCGCCGCCGTACTGCTCCTCTACCGCTTCCGCCGACGCGACTTCGACGGCATCACGGACGGCATCGTGATCGCCGGCATCACCGCCACCGGATTCGCCTTCACCGAGAACATCGTCTATCTGGGCAATGCCTTCGGCGAGGACCAGTCCATGGGCCACACCGGACTGGACTCACTCACCGTGGGCACCTTCTTCGTCCGCATCATCATCTCCCCCTTCGCCCACCCCCTCTTCACCATCCTCACCGGTCTCGCCTTCGGCATAGCCGCCACCCGCTACCCCCGCCGCCGCGCCGCCCGTATCGCGCTCGCCGCCCTCGGCCTGCTGACCGCCGTCCTCCTGCACGCCATCTGGAACGCCGCCTCCTCCCTCGGCGACGTCGGCTTCCTCCTCGTCTACGGGCTCTTCATGGTCCCCGTCTTCCTCGCCCTGACGGCCCTGGCCGTCTGGGCCCGCAAACAGGAGCTCCTCTCCCTCCCCGGCTACCTCGCCCCCTACATCACGGCCGGCTGGCTCACCCCCGCCGAACCGGACGCCCTCGCCTCCCTCAAGACCCGCGCCCTGGCCCGCGACATCGCCCGCCGCACCGAGGGCCCCGCCGCCGCCCGCGCCGTCACCGCCTACACCACCGCCGCCACCGCCCTCTCCTTCCACCGCCGCCGCGCCCACCTCAGAGGCCCCGACCCGGACTTCAGCACCCGCGAGCAGTACTTGCTGCAACGGGTCAGGCAGTACGAGAGGTGGGGACGGCCGGCGTTGACGTGTGCGTTGCGGACTAGCCGTCGTACGGACGGTCCGCCCAACGTGACCGATGCTGGCGGATGCAGTCGACCCGTATCTGGTGCTCCTTGACCCGCGTCAGCGCACGAACGAGCTTCTGCGTCAGCCCGTCGATCACCTCATAGGCATCGGTCAGCTGAAGGGCACCCCGGTCGAAGAGGGCATGGCAGTTCGGGCAGAGGCACAGCACGTTGTCCACCGCGTCGGGCCCGTTGTGCGGCTTGCCCAGGGCTTGGATGTGCGCGGCTTCGCTGATGGCCTCGCCCTCGGGTGACACTACGAGCCGCAGTCCACACGCCTGGCAGGTGTTGTCGTACATCCGCTTGACCTCGCGTACGACGGCCGAGTCACGTATGAGTCGTTCGTAGGCGACGGTTCGGCGAAATTGCTCTTCCAGGTCGGTCTTCTTCTCACCGTCCGGTGCCACGGGTTGCGGCTTCGGTGATTCGCCGGGTGCCAGCTTGAGGAGCCGGAACTGACAAATGCGGAAGCCTTCCTTACCGATCGTGGTCCAGCTCTCCGCGACTCGGAAGAGGCCGCAGTACTCATAGCCACCGGTGGCCTTCTGTCGCTTGATGTCCAAACCGCGAATGACGCGTACCGGATTCCCCAGCGCCTGGTTCAGCAACAATCCGGCGTTACCGCGTGAGTCCATCGTCTGATCGGCCACCATGCGCTGAGTCGTGCGGTCGCGCCCGCCCTCGCCGGTGTAGACGATCTCGGACTCGCCGTAGACGTCGTCGAGGTAACCGCCGGAGAGAACGATGGAGTCGACGCCCTGGTGAGCGGTTCCGGAGATCCCCAATCCGCTTTGCCGGTGCACCCCTTTCTCGTGCAACTCGGCATGCCCCTTGAAGTGCTGACCTTCGTGGACACCCGGTGGGGTACCGAACTTCACGGGGTTCGCCGCGTTCTTCTTCGCCATGCACGCATACTGCCAAGTGCTTGATCACTACGTCATCAGTCGGTGCAGCATTCCCGGGCGTAGGCTCACAGGAGTTGTTTCTTCTGTGGTTTGTCTGGTGTCTCTTCTGAGGAGTGGAGTGGACATGGCCGGCGTTCCGAGCAGTGTGGTGGCGGCGAGTGGGTTGCTCGGGGGTTATGGGGTGGCTCGGTGGACGAAGAAGCGGCCGTTGGGGGGTGTGGCGTTGGCTGCGGCGGGGGCGGTGGCGGCTCGGGAGTGGCAGCGCAAGGCCGGTGGTAAGACGGCGGCGGCGCTGAGTGGGGCCTATGTGGCGGCGTTTGTGGGGTCGCATCCGTTGGCCAAGAAGATCGGGGCCTGGCCTTCGGTATTCGCGGTGGCGGGCGGGGTGGCGCTGGCGTCCTGGGCGGTGGTGGACCGGCGGGGGTAGTGCGCCCGGCGGCGTTGCGCTGCGGGTGGGAGAGGAGAGGGGCCCTGGGGCCCCGCTCCTCCCCTTTGGGGCGGGCCCGTGTCCGGGATTACACCGATGCCTCGTTGAGCAGGGTGAGTTCGGGGGCGGTGAGGGTGAGGTCGGTGACGGCCAGGAGGGGGGCGAGCTGGGCGGTCGTGCGGGCGCTGGCGATCGGGGCGGCGACCGTCGGCTGGGCGGCGAGCCAGGCCAGCGCGACGGTGGCGAGCTCGGCACCATGGGCGGCGGCGACCGTGTCGAGGGCCTCCAGGACGCGGGGGCCGCGGTCGGTGGCCAGGTACTGAGCAGCCTTCCCGGACCGGGCGCTGTCGACCGCCGCACCCGGCCGGTACTTGCCGGTCAGGAAGCCGGAGGCCAGGGCGTAGTACGGGACCGCGGACACGCCGTTGCGGGCGGCCACGTCGGCGAGTTCGCCCTCGTAGGTGTCGCGGGAGACCAGGTTGTAGTGCGGCTGCAGGGCCACGTAACGGGCCACGCCCTCGCGGTCGGAGAAGGCGAGGGACTCCTCCAGGCGCTGCGCGGAGATGTTGGAGGCGCCGATCTCGCGGACCTTGCCGGCCCGGACGAGGTCGTCCAGGGCGGTCAGGAACTCACCGACCTCGACGGACTCGTCGTCGTAGTGGGTGTAGTAGAGGTCGATGTAATCCGTGCGGAGCCGGGTGAGGGACTCCTCGACCGCGGACTTGATGGTGGCGGCGGACAGACCCTTGTAGTCCGGGTGCGCGCCGACCTTGGTGGCGATGACGATGTCGTCGCGATTGCCGCGCGCGGCCAGCCAGTTGCCGAGGACCGTCTCGGATTCGCCGCCCTTGTTGCCCGGCACCCAGGCGGAGTACACATCGGCGGTGTCGATGAAGTTCCCGCCGCCCGCCACGTACGCGTCCAGTACGGCGAACGACTCGGCCTCGTCGGCGGTCCAGCCGAAGACGTTGCCCCCGAGGGAGAGGGGGGAGACGGACAGCGAGCCCAGGGCCCTGGGGGTACGGGAGTTGTTGCTTGTCGCGCTCATGGTGATGACAGCGTCGCGGGGCGAGTGGCTATTCCCGCTTACGGGAGTTATTCCCGTTCCTCGGACCTTCTCGCTCCTCGGACCTTCTCGCTCCTCGGGCGGCGGCCACCTTCGCGCCGTGGCCGCCCGCCCCGCCCGTCAGGTGCTCAGACGTTGACGCCGTGGTCGCGCAGCCAGGGCATCGGGTCTATCGGGTCGCCGGCGCCGGGGCGTACCTCCAGGTGGAGGTGGGGTCCGGTGACGTTGCCCGTGGCGCCGACCCGGCCGATGACGTCGCCGGTGCTGACCTTGCCCGAGGTCTTGACCATCGAGGACAGGTGGCAGAACCACAGCTCGGTGCCGTCGTCGAGGGTCAGGACGATGCGGTAGCCGTACGAACCGGCCCAGCCGGCCTGGGTGATGGTGCCGGAGTGCACGGCCTTGACGGGCGTGCCGGTCGGGGCGGCGAAGTCCTGGCCGGTGTGGTCCGCGACCCAGCGGTCACCGGCCTGCCCGAAGCTCGCGGTGAGGGTGTACGAGGAGACCGGGGTGATGAAGCTCTGCGCCAGTTTGGCGAGGCGTTCGGCCTCGGCCTTACGGCGGGCCTCCTCCTCGGCCTTGCGCTTGGCCTCGGCCGCTGCCTCCTTCTTGGCGGCCGCGGCCTGCTCGGCGGCCTTCAGGTCCGCGGCGGCGTCCGTGGTGGCCTGCTTGATCGCGGCCTGCTCGGCGGCCTCGCGGGTCTCCTGCTCGGCGGCGCCCTGCTGGGCGTCGGCCTGCTGGAGGATGCGGCTGCGCAGCGCCTCACCGGCGTTCGCGCCAGAGCCCGAGCCCGTACCCGCGTCAGAGCCGGAGCCAGAGTCCGTGCCCGTGCTCGATCCGGCGCCCCCGCCCGCGCCCGCGTCCGCGCCCGTGCCGGTGGTGGACGGCGAGCCCGGCCCGGCGTTCCCGGTGAGCGGGTCGGCGGGAGTGGTGGCGGAGGAGGCGGAAGCGGTGTGCGCGCCCCCATCGGTGTGCGAGCCGCCGTCGGATATCAGGTCGCCGACGCCGGGCAGGGAGGCGGCGTCCGGGAGGTGGTCGGAGACGGCGTCGGCCACTCCGCCGAGGTCGGGCATCGAGATCGGCACCGGCGGCCGGCCCTCGGCCGTGGCCATCCCGCCCGCGCCGACCGCCGCGATGACGCCGACGCCCAGGACCGTCCCGCCGCGGGCGAGTCCACCGCCGCGCTGCCTGGCCACCCGGTGCTTGCCGCGGACCGGGCGGACGGACTCCTCGGTGGGGTTCCATTCCTCCCACTGGCCGTCGGCGTCACCGTTCGCCTCACCGGCCGCCGCGCAGCGGGTGTCGGTGACGACAGCCGTGTCGGCACCGACAGTGGCGTCGGTGCCAAAAGCAGTGTCGGTGGCGAAAGCAGTGTCAGTGGCGACTGCGGTGTCGCCGGGATGCGCGAAGGCGTTGGGGGCGTTGGGAGCGCCTGACGCGTACCGGGCATACGGGGCGCCCGGGCCCCGGTCGTCGGAGTCGTAGGCGGACGGAGCCTCGGGGACAGGCCTGTTGGACGCCACGGGGGCGCACTCCTTTCCTTCCTTCTCGCCTACCGGGTTAGCTGACGGGTTCGGAGCAGGAAGGTCTCCTACGGGCACCCTCTGGCGAAGGCGTCCGATTCACCCCAAGGTGGTGGTTCCCCGGTTCCCTTGGTGCAGTTCGAGGTGCTGGAGGTGCGTGAAAAGCGCGTGCGGGATTCGGCGTCGGCGCACGGTGCCGCCTCTTGCGGCGGCTGGGACGACCGCGCTGCGTTATCGGACAGTAATAGAGATCGCGACGGTTTTCCAAGCCTTCCCGGGAATCCATATGCCTCGCGCACCAGCTTTGGCGTGGTGTTTTCCGGTCACCATGGCCATAAATCGGGCGAGTTGACCGCACCGCCCCGTGCCGCGTCTAAACGATCTCTCGATGATTGTGCGTCAGTTGTTATGCGGAGGGGTGCCTGCCCATTACGGAACGTGAAGACAGTAACGTCGGATCATGGTCGTCAACGCCGAGCGCCCTGGACACTCCCTGCACCCCGGACACTCCGAGCGCCCCGGACACTTCGAAAGTCCCGGATACGCCGAGAGCCCCGGACCCGCCGAACGCCTCCGCAACGCCGGCCCCGGGCGTCACGGCCGTCCCGGCCACGGCGGAATCCCGACCGGAAACGCCCAGGACGTGGCGCGGCGGTACCACGAGTTCTCCTGGCGCGAGGCGCGCGGCCGGTCCGACGCCCACGAGGAGTTGAGCGCCCGGATCGGCCAGGACCAGGAGCTGTGCGAGCTGCTGGCGGGTTCGCTGCCGGCCGGCAACAAGCAGCAGCCCCAGCTCCTGCTCGCCGCCGTACGCCACCTCGACGGCCCGCACGCGGAGCAGGGCCCGCGCGGCGCGGCGGCGTACGGGCGCTGGCGCGAATGGACGATCCGGCACTGGGACCAGGTGCGGGACGTGATCATGCGCCGCGGCACCCAGACCAACGAACCGGCCCGCTGCGCCACGCTGCTGCCGCTGCTCGCCCGGCTGCCCCAGCCGCTGGCCCTCCTGGAGGTCGGCACCTCGGCCGGGCTGTGCCTGCACCCGGACCGCTATCGGTACGCGTACGGACACGGACACGAGTACGGGTACGGGGAAGCGGGCGGACCGGCAGCCCACGCCCCGCTCGCCGAAGTAGGCGCGGCCGACAGCCCCGTGGTCTTCCACTGCCAGGTGCCGTCGCCAGTGCCGGGGGCGGGGGCAGGGCCGGCAGGGCAAGGGGCGTCGCACCTCCCCACCCGCCTGCCCGAGGTCGTCTGGCGGGCCGGGATCGATCTCGCACCGCTCGACCCGGTCGCCGAGCCGGACGACCTGCGCTGGCTGCAGTCGCTCGTATGGCCCGGCGACGAGGCGCGGGCGGCCCGGCTGTCCGCGGCCGTGGACGCGGTGCGGGCGGTGCCGCGGCCGCGGATCGTCCGCGGGGACCTGATCGACGAACTGCCCGCGCTGGCGGCCGAGGCGCCGGCCGGGGCGACGCTGGTCGTGTTCCACACCTCCGTGCTGAGCTATCTGCCGTACGCCCGGCGCGAGGAGTTCGCCCGGCTCGTACCGTCGGTCCTCGACGGGCGGGACGGCGGCGGGCACTGGATCTCCCAGGAGCACCACTCCGTACTGCCGTGGCTCCCCCTGCCCGCGCACCACACCCCACGCCCGGACGACCCGCTGCAGCTGACCCTCGCCCTGGACGGGCACCCGGTCGCGCTCACCGACCCGCACGGCCAGAGCTTCCGCCCGCTGTAGTAGGCCCCCGGGACTTGGGCCTGGCAGCGGCTGGCCCCGGCCAGGCCCAAGGCCCAGGCCCAGGCCCCTGGCGCACCCTTGTGAGCCCTTCCGCCCGCCGTAGAAGTGCGCCGCGCGAACCGGCCCGGATCGTCGAGTCGCCGAGTCGCAGAGTCGCCGAGCTCTCACTCCCCCATCGGCCGCTGCAGCGCCAGCAGGGCCATGTCGTCCGCGGGGGCCCCGCCCGTGTGCCGGGCGACGTCCTCGATGAGGGCGTCCAGGAGGCTGCCGGGGTCCGGGAAGCGCCGGCCGCGGAGCTTGTCGGCCGGGTCGTAGAAGCGGCCGCGCAGGTCGCGGGCCTCGGTCACGCCGTCCGTGAAGAAGACGAGCAGCGAACCGGCCGGGAAGAACGACTCGTCGGAACGGTCCGGCCAGCTCGCCACCTCGCGCATCCCCAGCGGCAGCGCAGGCACGACGGGCATCAGCTCGCACAACCCGCCGTCCGGGCCCAGCAGCAGAGGCGCTGGATGGCCGCGGTTGAGGACCCGCAGCACGGGCCGCCCGTCGGCCGGGATCTCGGCCAGGACCGCGGTGGTGAACCCCTCGTACTGATCGATCCCCGCGCGCCGCCCGCCCTCCCGTTGCAGTGCCCGCTCCAGCCGGCCGGCCACCGCCTCCAAGGTGGCCTCCTGTTCCGCCGCCTCCCGGAAGGCGCCGATGACGACCACGGCGGCCTCCACCGCCTCCAGCCCCTTGCCACGGACGTCACCGACGATCAGCCGTACGCCGTGCGGGGTGTCCTGCACGGCGTAGAAATCGCCGCCGATCCGGGCGTCCGCCCGCGCGCCCACGTACCGGGCGGCGACCGCGAGCCCGCCGAGCCGCTCGGGCGGCGCCGGCAGGACGGCCCGCTGCGCGGCCTCCGAGACGTCCCGTACGGAGGCCAGACGGGCGTCGGACCTCCGGACGACGCGGTTGATGGCGAGCGCCAGCAGGGCGACCACGAAGACGGTCGCGATCTCGGTCACCGACTCGTGGGTGTCCTGGGCGGCACTGCGGTACGTCACCACCAGGGACTCGCCGGCCATGGCGGCCAGGGCCGTGAGGGCGGTGGCGGGCAGCGAGAGGAGCGGCGCCGCCACCAGCGGGGCGGCGGAGAAGAAGGGCGCGGCGGTGTAGCTGGGCGGCGTCGCCATGTCGAACGCGAGGCCGCCGACGATGAGGACGACGGGGAGCCAGCAGGCCAGGCTCCGGCCCAGCGGGGACATCCGGGCCCGGCGCGCCCGGCGCTCCCCGTCGCCCGTGGAGGGCCCGTCGCCCTGCAGCATCCGCACCGGCCTCTCCCCGCTCCACCCGTCCGCCGTACGAGTACCGGCATGCCGGCCGTCACCTCGACGTCCCAAGGCTGTCCGCTCCGGGGAGGCACGGCGATCCCACGGGGGCCGGACGGGTCAGCGCCGGATCACATGACGGGCCCCGGAGGATCACCGGACGGATCCCCGGAGGACCATCGACGGGTGTCACCAGGAGGAGGGGAGAAAGAAAGCAAGGGAAAAGGGAAGGGGAGGGAACCAGCCCCTCCCCTTCCCCTTCTGGTGGGCCATCAGGGGCTCGAACCCTGAACCAATGGATTAAAAGTCCACTGCTCTGCCAATTGAGCTAATGGCCCGCACCGAGCAGCATAGCCCGAGGACGTGCCGCAACCCGAAGGCATTACCGAACGGCCAGGTCACAGGGGTGCCGCGGGCCGTGCGGCGGGCCCTTGGGCGGGGCTCCTCGACCGCACAACGCACCGGGCCCGTACGGCACTTGTGTGCGTACGGGCCCGGTGGTGAGCGGCGTCGGTCAGTGATCAGCCGTTGCGCTTCCAGCGCGGCTTGTCCTCGCGGCGGCCGTAGGAGCCGGCGGTGGCGCCACGGTGGTCGTCACGGCGGCCGTAGGGGCGGTCACCGCCGGAGCGGTGGCCACCGGAGGAGGGGCGGCCGCCGGAGCGGTCGTCGCGGTTGAAGGGCCGGTCGCCACCGCCGGAGCGGTAGCCGCCGGAGCGGTCGTCGCGGTGGAACGGGCGGCTCGGGCGGTCGCCGCGGTCGCGGTTGAAGCCGCGGTCGCCGCGGTCGAAGGAACGGGCACCGGAGCGGTCGCCGCGGTCGTCCCGGCGGAAGCCACCGCGGTCGTCACGACGGTCCCGGTCGAAGGAACGGCCACCGGAACGCTCGTCCCGGTTGAAGCCACCACGGTCGTCACGGCGGTCGTCACGACGGTCCCGGCGCTCGAAGCCACCGCGGTCGTCGCGACGGTCGCGGTCGAAGGAACGGCCACCGGAGCGGTCGTCGCGGCGGTCGAAGGAACGGCCACCGGCGCGGTCGCCGCGGTCGTCCCGGCGGAAGCCACCGCGGTCGTCACGACGGTCCCGGTCGAAGGAACGGCCACCGGAACGCTCGTCCCGGTTGAAGCCACCACGGTCGTCGCGACGGTCGTCACGACGGTCCCGGCGCTCGAAGTTGCCGCGGTCGTCGCGACGGTCGGAGGCGGCCGGGCGGCGCTCGTCGGCGGCGCTCCGCTCGGCGGCGGCGGCCTCGGCGGCGACCTCCGCAGCGGCGGTCTCCGCGGCGGCGGCCAGCACCTCGGCCGGGTCCTCACCGCGCTCGCGGGCGGCCCGGGCGGTCAGCCGGTCGGCGTCCTCGCGCAGCTCGGCGGCCCGGCGCTGCAGGCGCTCCAGCTCGCGGGTGAGCTGGGCGACCTCGCGCTCGGCCTGCTTGGCGGAGTTGTTGGCGGACTCGGCCTGGACCTCGGTGAGCGAACGGGCGCCGGTGATCCGGGCGACGTCCTCGTCGAAGGTGCCGGAGCCGACGATGTGCCGGGAGGCGTCCACCCCGGCGTCCTCCATCAGGCGGAAGATCTGCCGGCGCTGGTGGGGCAGCGAGAGCGAGACGACCGTGCCGGACTGGCCGGCGCGGGCGGTACGGCCCGAGCGGTGCAGGTAGTCCTTGTGGTCACCGGCCGGGTCGACGTTCAGGACCAGGTCGATGCCGTCGACGTGGATGCCGCGGGCGGCGACGTCGGTGGCGACCAGCGCGTTGACGTAGCCGTCCTTGAAGTCCGCGAGGACCCGGGTGCGGGCGCCCTGGGTCATGCCGCCGTGCAGCGCGTCGGCCTTCACGCCGGACTCGACGAGCTGCTCGGCGATGCGGTCGGCGCCCAGCTGGGTGCGGACGAAGATGATGGTGCGGCCCTTGCGGGCGGCGATGGCGGCGGTGACCGGCGCCTTGTCCTTCGGCTTCACGACCAGGACGTGGTGGGTCATGGTGGTGACGTTGCCCTGGGCGCTGTCGACCTCGTGGCTGACCGGGTTGGTCAGGTAGCGCTTGACCAGGGTGGAGATCTCGTTCTCCATCGTGGCGGAGAACAGCATCCGCTGGCCGCCCTCGGGCACCTGGTCCAGCAGCTCGGTGACCTCGGGCAGGAAGCCCAGGTCGGACATCTGGTCGGCCTCGTCGAGGACGGCGACCTGGACGTCCTCCAGGGAGCAGGCGCCGCGGTTGATGATGTCCCGCAGCCGGCCCGGGGTGGCGACGAGGATGTCGACGCCGCGCTCCAGGGCGTAGATCTGGTTGCCCATGGACGTACCGCCGCAGACGACCTTCATCTTCAGGCCGAGCACGTCGCCGTAGGGCTGGAGGGCGTCCGCGACCTGCATGGCCAGCTCACGGGTCGGGGTGAGGATGACGGCGCGCGGCTTCTTCTTCTCGGTGCGGCCGTCGGCGAGCCGGGCCAGGGTGGGCAGACCGAAGGAGAGGGTCTTGCCGGAGCCGGTGCGGCCGCGGCCGAGGATGTCCTTGCCGGCCAGCGCGTCCGGGATGGTCGCGGCCTGGATCGGGAAGGGGGTCGTCACGCCGTTCTGCGCGAGCTTGCGCACGACGCCCTCGGGGAGGCCGAGGTCGGCGAAGGTGATGGCGTCGGCGTCGGCCTCGGTGTCGGTGTCGGCCTGGACGTCGGCAGCGGTGTCGGCGTCGGTCGTGGCCTCGGTCACCTCGGCGGCCGGACGCTCGTCCTGCTCGTCGTGTGCGGGCATGACGGACTGATCAGTGGAAATGGACATGCGAAATGCGAAACCTTCCGGAGTCTCGGCACGCGCCCAAACTCCGTGTGTTTCACACGACCGCCTCAATGCGGTCAGCCACGGCAAGGGAGAGAACGCGCCACGCGGCGCGCTTCTTTTCTGGCGCCGGGCAAATGGGATCAAACGATCTACCACCATACGCACTCCGCCCCCCGGATGGCAAATGAGCCGCTGACCAGGGCTTTCCGGCCGGGCCTCGCGCCTTCCCGGTCCGACCCCGCGCCTTTACGGCCGCCGCCCCGCCTCCGCTCCCCCTGTCAGCCCGTCCCGTCAGCCCCCGTCAGGGCCGGTCAGGGCCCGTCTCAAGCCCCCTCGTCCATGGTGCCCGGCTCCCCTGGCTCCCCCGGCTCCCCCGGCTCGGCCAGCGACGACATCGGCGAGACCGGGGAAGGGCCGGACGCCTGCGCGGTCGGCGGCGGTGCGGGGGTGCTCGGCGGCGGGGTCGGGGCGGCGGTGGGGGTGCTCGGGGGCGGGGGCGTGTCGGGCGGGGAGGACGGCCGGGCGGAGTGGGACGGCGAGGGGACGGCGGGTCCGTGAGGCCCGCCGGAGCCGCCGCCGTTGCCCGCGCCGGGTTCCGGGCCCGAGGGCTGCACCGGGCCGGGGGTCGCCCCCTCCTCGGAGGGCTTCGGCTTCGCGGACTTGGACTTCTTTCCCGGCTTCTCGTCGCCGCCGGCCGGGCGGGCCTCGCCGTTGCGGCCCAGTTGCCGCGCTCCGGCGCCGCGCCCGTCGGCGGTCGGTCCGCCGGGGCCGGGCTGCGCGCCCTGGCCGTCGTGCCGGGCGGCACCTCCGGACGGCTTGGGCTGCCCCGGGTCGCTGACGCTCATGCAGCCGGCCAGGGACGCGGCCAGTGCGGTGACGGTCACGGCGGCGACGGCGACCCGGGACAGCGCCCGGCCCGCCGACGACGGTGGCGGCACGGACGGCTGCGCAGTGGACGACCGGGAGGCGTACGGCTGCGATACGGGCGGCTGCGAGGACGGCACCGGTGGCTCCGGTGGCCGCGCCGCCGCGGGGGCGGCGGGCGGCGGCTTCGGGGACGGTGAGGGGCGGTAGGGGCTCGGGCGCACGGCGGGACCTCCGGATCCGGAGCGCAGGGACGGCGGCACGGACGCCCTGCCCAACTCCCGCCCCCCGCTTGAGGACACGCGCCCCGCGCCGCCGATCACGCCGGGGCGCCGCCGCGGCTCAGCCGTAGCCGAGCGAATGCAGCCGGGCGTCGTCGATGCCGAAGTGGTGCGCGATCTCGTGAACGACCGTCACCTCCGCCTCGGCGACCACGTCCTCACGCGTCGCGCACATCCGGAGGGTGGGCCCCCGGTAGATCGTGATCCGGTCCGGCAGCACGCCCGCGTACCACTCACCGCGGTCGGTGAGCGGCGTCCCCTCGTACAGCCCGAGCAGCTCGGGGTCCTCGGCCGGCGGTTCGTCCTCGACGAAGACCGCCACGTTGTCCATCAGCCGGGTCAGCTCCGGCGGGATCCGGTCCAGGGCCTCGGCGACCAGTTCCTCGAACTCCTCGCGCGTCATTTCCAGCACACCACCATTCTCCGCCACCTTTCCCCGCCTCCGATCGTCGCCGCCCGCCCGCCGTCCCGCACCACCACCGGAGTCGCCGCACCCTGATTGACGGCCGTCCTTGCCGGGCATACGGGGCCAATGGCCCGTGCTGAGCGCTCCCGGACATCGGCCCCCGACCTACCGCGAAACCCCCTGCTCCGGTGGCTGCCCCGCCCGTTCCGCCCGCCGTGGCGTCCGGGCCGGGACCGGCCGCCCGGCGTATCCGCGCCGCCCGGAGCCGTCCGCCGCCCCTCCCGCTTCCGCCGTACTGAACCCGCCGTCGACCTCCTCGACCCGCCGCGTCCGCCGGCCCGTTCGCTCGGCCTGATAGCCGTGAGCGCGCTCGGTTCCTGGCTGGGGCTGCTCCTCATAGGCACCGTGCACGCCCCGGTCGGCCCGATGGACACCAGCATGGCCCTGCGCCCCTCGCTGACCGGCGGGACCCGGATCGACGTCGCGCCGCTCGGCGACCTGGAGCTGAGCAGCCACTACGCGCCCCTGCGGCTCGACGTCGACGTCGACCGGCTGGACCCGGTCCGCTCGCAGGCGCTGGTCGCCCACCCCGAACGGTTCGCCGGCCTGCAGGACGAGGTCACCCATGACGTCACCCGCGGCGCCCTCGGGCTGGCGGCGCACTCCTGCCTCGCCGTGGCCGCCGGCGCCACCGCACTGGGTCTGGTCGTCTACCGCCGCCCGCGCCGCGCCCTGGCCGCCGGTGGCCTGGCGCTCGCCCTGCTCGGCGCCTCCGCCGGCACCGCGTACGCCACCTGGAACCCTGACTCGGTCCTGGAGCCGAAGTTCTCCGGGCTGCTGTCCTCGGCCCCGTCCGTGGTCGGCAACGCGCGCAGCATCGTCAGCGAATTCGACGTGTACCAGAAGGAGTTGGCCCGGCTGGTCACCAACGTCACCAAGCTCTACGACGCCACCTCGACGCTGCCGGCGTACCAGCCCGACCCCAGCACCCTCCGCGTCCTGCACGTCTCCGACATCCACCTGAACCCGGCCAGCTGGCGGATCATCGCCTCCCTGGTGAAGCAGTACCGGATCAACGTGATCGTCGACACCGGCGACACCATGGACCACGGCTCGGCCGCCGAGAACCACTTCCTCGACGCGGCGTCCACGCTCGGCGCGCCGTACGTGTGGGTGCGCGGCAACCACGATTCGCGCACCACGCAGAAGTACCTGTCCGGCCGCCGGCACGTCACCGTCCTCGACAACGGCCGGGTGGTCCGGGTCGCCGGGGTGCGGATCGCAGGCACCGGCGACCCTCAGTTCACCCCGGACCGCTCGGTCGTGGCGGCCGGGGACGCCGCCGAGCGCGCCGCCGGGGACCGGCTCGCCGACGTGCTGCGCACCGAGCGGCTGGCCGGGACGCCGGTCGACCTCGCGCTGGCCCACAACCCGGCCGCCGCGACGCAGACCGACGGGCTGGTCCCGCTGGCACTGGCCGGCCACATCCACCACCGCGAGAACACCACGCTCCCCCGGGGCACCCGGCTGATGGTCGAGGGCTCCACGGGTGGCGGCGGGCTGCGCGCGGTGCAGAACAAGAAGCCCGCCCCGGTCCAGGCGTCGGTGCTCTATCTGGACCGCAGGACCAAGCGGCTGCAGGCCTGGGACGAGATCACCCTGGGCGGGCTGGGCCTGTCCCGCGCCGAGGTCAGCCGCCACCTCCCGCGGGAGAACCAGCCCGGCGCCACGCCGGAGCCGACCCGCTCCGCTCACCCGTCCGGCCCGCACCCCGGGCCGTCGGCCGGCCGCTCACCGGGGGCTTTCTCGCGGCCGACCAGGACCCCTTCCGACGGCTCCGGGTAAACCGTTTTGGCGAACGGTCCTCCCATCCCATATGCTTCTCACGTCCCCGACGGCGCCGGTAACGACGCCAAGGAGGCCACCAGCCCTCATCGTCTAGTGGCCCAGGACGCCGCCCTTTCAAGGCGGTAGCACGGGTTCGAATCCCGTTGGGGGCACGCAACACCGTGTGTGAGAATGGTTCAGGCCGCTTTCACGCAATGCAAGGTCCTGTGGAGCAGTTTGGAGTGCTCGCCACCCTGTCAAGGTGGAGGCCGCGGGTTCAAATCCCGTCAGGACCGCTGCGGCTGGGTAGCTCAGTTGGTACGAGCGATCGCCTGAAAAGCGATAGGTCGCCGGTTCGACCCCGGCCCCAGCCACACCCTTTGGACGAAGGCCCCGGTTCCCCGAACCGGGGCCTTCGTCGTTCGTCCGCCCGGCGGGATCCGCCGCTCAGCCGTCCGCGGCATGGCCCGCCTCGCTCTCGCGGCCGCCGGGGTGGCGGTGGCGCCAAACCCAGAAGACCGTGCAGGAGAGCACCGACCAGGCGGCCAGCACGAGGAACGGGAAGGCGTGCTGGTGGCCGCCGAAGTAGACCGCGGTGTGCTGGGCGTTGACCGAGGCGCCCGGCGGGAGCCAGCGGCCGATGTGGCCGAGCACGGACGGCAGCAGCGGCCAGGAGACCGCGCCGCCGGAAGAAGGGTTGCCCAGCAGCACCATCAGGCCCCAGGTGGGGATCATGGCCCAGCGCCCGATGAGGGTGTTGAACAGGGTGAAGACCATGCCGGAGGTGAACATGGTCAGGGCCAGGATCAGCCAGGACTCGAAGAACGGCAGCCGCAGGGCGCCCAGCCACCAGTCGACCACCGCCGCGATGGCGAACGCGCCGAGCAGCGCGTAGCCGACCGTGAAGGCGATCCGCTCGGCCGGATTGAGGGCCCGGGCGTGCACGCTGAGCTGGATCGCGCCGACGAAGCCGATGATCACCGCGGCCAGGGAGATGTAGAAGAGGGCGAGCCCGCGCGGGTCGCCCTTCTGCAGCGGGGTGATGTCCCGGATGCGGACGTCCACGCCGGTCGCCCGGCCGACCGCGGCGCCGGATTCGGCCAGCAGCTGGGCCACCGTGGCGCCCGAGGCAGCGGAGACGTCCAGTTCGACGCCGCGCCCGTGTGCGCGCAGGATCGCGAACTCCCGCTGCTCGTCGACGGCCGCCCTGGCCGCGCCGTTCGAGGGGTACTCGGTCAGCCGGAGGGTGGCGTTCAGCGCCTTCTCCATCCCCTCGGCGAACGCCCTCACCTGCGGGGCGGCGGGGGAACCGACCACCGCGGTGGGGATGTGCCGCGGCGCCGGGTTGGCCATGGCGTACGTGTACGAGCCGGCGAAGAGGCCGGCGGCCGCGGCGAGGATGAGGACCAGCACGCAGGCGGGGAAGAACGGGGACCTCTTGAAGGCGGACCATTTCTCCGCCCCGGTCCTGGGGCCGGGGTCGCCGCGATGATCAGGCATGCGGCCACGCTAAGCCACCGATGTCCGACATTCCCGTACGGGAGGCCGTCCGCGGGCGGGCGCCCGGCCGGGCCGGCAAATGGTTCGCCAGTCCTTCACCCGAGGTGAGATCCTGGGGGACGTATGTCCAGTCAGCCTGCCTCCGCCCTGCCCGACGGCATCTCCTCCACCCCGCCCGGCACCGCTGCTCCCACCCTCCCCGCGCTGAGCGAACGCCTGCCCGAGCTGATGCTGCGCGACGCGCAGCGGCTGGGGCGCCGGCTCGACGGCGCGCGCCGGATCCGTAAGCCCGAAGCCCGGGCCGCCGTGCTCGCCGAGATCGCCGACGGCATCGACGAGGCCGAGCTGCGGGTCGCCCAGCGGCGTGCCGCGCTCCCGGAGATCACGTATCCGGAAGAGCTGCCGGTCAGCCAGAAGAAGGACGACATCCTCGCCGCGATCCGCGACCACCAGGTCGTGATCGTGGCCGGTGAGACCGGCTCCGGCAAGACGACCCAGATCCCGAAGATCTGCCTGGAGCTCGGCCGGGGCGTGCGCGGTCTGATCGGGCACACCCAGCCGCGCCGGATCGCGGCCCGTACGGTCGCCGAGCGCGTCGCGGAGGAGCTGAAGACCCCGCTGGGCGAGGTGGTCGGCTGGAAGGTCCGCTTCACCGACCAGGTCGGCGCCGACACCCTCGTCAAGCTGATGACGGACGGCATCCTGCTCGCCGAGATCCAGACCGACCGCGAGCTGCGCCAGTACGACACGATCATCATCGACGAGGCGCACGAGCGCAGCCTCAACATCGACTTCATCCTCGGTTATCTGGCGCAGCTGCTGCCCCGGCGCCCCGACCTGAAGGTCGTGATCACCTCCGCGACCATCGACCCGGAGCGGTTCGCGCGGCACTTCGGCTCGTTCGCCACGGTCGGAGCGGCGGACGCCGCCGCGGGCGACGGCGACGAGGCTCCCACCGCGCCGATCGTCGAGGTGTCCGGCCGTACGTATCCGGTGGAGGTGCGCTACCGCCCGCTGCTGGAAGAGGGCGGCACCGACGCCGACCGCGACCAGATCACCGCGATCTGCGACGCGGTGGACGAGCTGCAGGCCGAGGGGCCGGGCGACATCCTGGTCTTCCTCTCCGGCGAGCGGGAGATCCGCGACACCGCGGACGCGCTCAACAAGAAGCAGCTGCCGCACACCGAGGTGCTGCCGCTGTACGCCCGGCTGTCGCACGCCGAGCAGCACCGCGTCTTCCAGCGCCATACCGGCCGGCGGATCGTGCTGGCCACGAACGTCGCCGAGACCTCGCTGACCGTGCCGGGCATCCGGTACGTCATCGACCCGGGCATGGCCCGGATCTCCCGCTACAGCTACCGCACCAAGGTCCAGCGGCTGCCCATCGAGCCGGTCTCGCAGGCCAGCGCCAACCAGCGCAAGGGCCGCTGCGGCCGGACCAGCGACGGCATCTGCATCCGGCTGTACTCCGAGGACGACTTCCTCTCCCGCCCCGAGTTCACCGACGCGGAGATCCTCCGGACCAACCTCGCCTCCGTCATCCTGCAGATGACCGCGGCCGGCCTCGGCGACATCGAGAAGTTCCCGTTCATCGATCCGCCGGACCGCCGCAACATCAAGGACGGCGTGCAGCTCCTCGAAGAGCTCGGCGCGCTCGATCCGAAGCAGAAGGATCCGAAGAAGCGGCTCACACAGACCGGCCGCAAGCTGTCCCAGCTGCCGGTCGACCCGCGGCTGGCCCGGATGGTGCTGGAGGCGGACCGCAACGGCTGCGTCCGCGAGGTCATGGTCATCGCGGCCGCGCTGTCCATCCAGGACCCGCGCGAGCGGCCGTCCGACAAGCAGCAGCAGGCCGATCAGCAGCACGCCCGCTTCAAGGACGAGACCAGCGACTTCCTGGCGTTCCTGAATCTCTGGCGCTATGTGCGCGAGCAGCAGAAGGAGCTGTCCTCGTCGGCCTTCCGCCGGATGTGCCGCAACGAGTTCCTGAACTACCTGCGGATACGCGAGTGGCAGGACATCTACTCCCAGCTGCGTACGGTCGCCAAGACGATGGGGATCCATCTGAGCGAGGAGGACGCGGCACCGGACCACATCCACACCTCCCTCCTCGCCGGTTTGCTTTCGCACATCGGACTGAAGGACACCGAGGCCAAGAACGAGTACCTCGGCGCCCGGAGCGCCAAGTTCGCGGTCTTCCCCGGCTCCGCGCTCTTCAAGAAGCCCCCGCGCTGGGTGATGTCCGCCGAGCTGGTCGAGACCTCCCGGCTGTGGGCACGGGTGAACGCCAAGGTCGAGCCGGAGTGGATCGAGCCGCTCGCCCAGCACCTGGTCAAGCGCACGTACAGCGAGCCGCACTGGGAACAGAAGATGGCCGCGGTGATGGCGTACGAGCGGGTCACGCTCTACGGCGTACCGATCGTCGCCCAGCGCAAGGTCAACTACGGCCGGATCGATCCGGAGACCTCGCGCGAGCTGTTCATCCGCAATGCCCTGGTCGAGGGCGACTGGCGCACCCACCACCAGTTCTTCCATGACAACCGCAAACTCCTCGGTGAGGTCGAGGAGTTGGAGCACCGGGCCCGGCGCCGCGACATCCTCGTGGACGACGAGACGCTCTTCGACTTCTACGACCGGCGGATCCCCGACCACGTCGTCTCCGGCGCCCACTTCGACTCCTGGTGGAAGACCAAGCGCCGGGACGAGCCGGAGCTGCTGAACTTCGAGCACTCGATGCTCATCAACGAGTCCGCCGAGGCCGTCACGAAGGACGACTACCCGGATTCCTGGCGGCAGGGAAAGCTGAAGTTCAAGGTCACGTACCAGTTCGAGCCGGGCGCGGACGCGGACGGTGTGACCGTCCACATCCCGCTGCAGGTCCTCAACCAGGTCTCCTCCGAAGGCTTCGACTGGCAGATCCCGGGTTTGCGCGAGCAGTTGGTGACGGAGCTGATCCGGTCGCTGCCCAAGCCGATCCGGCGCAACTACGTCCCGGCGCCGAACTTCGCGGCCCGCTTCCTGGACTCGGCGGTGCCGCTGCAGGGCGCCCTGACGGCCTCGCTGGCCGCCGGGCTGCAGCGGATGGTGGGCGTGCCCGTCGATCCGGCGGACTTCGACCCGGACAAGGTCCCCGACCACCTCAAGATCACCTTCCGGGTGGTCGACGAGCGACGGCGCAAGCTCGCCGAGGCCAAGGACCTGGAGGCGCTGCGGCACAAGCTGAAGCCGAAGACCCAGGCGGCCATCTCCAAGGCCTTCGAGCAGGCCGCGGAGCGGCCCGGCCGGGGCCGCAAGGGCGGCGGGCCCGCGGCCGACGAGGCGGCACCGGCCGGCGTGGAGCAGCGCACCGGCCTGACGTCCTGGACGATCGGCACGCTGCCGCGCACGGTCGAGACCCGGCGGGCTGGCCAGCTGCTGAAGGCGTATCCGGCGCTGGTGGACGAGGGAAGCAGCGTCGCGGTCCGGCTCTTCGACACCGAGGCCGCGCAGCAGTCGGCGATGTGGGCGGGCACCCGCCGCCTCATCCTGCTCAACATCCCCTCCAATCCCGCCAAGTTCGCCCAGGACAAGCTGAGCAACCAGCAGAAGCTCGCGCTGTCCCGCAATCCGCACGGTTCGATCGCGGCGCTCTTCGACGACTGCGTGACCGCCGCCGCGGACCGGCTGATCGCGGCACGGGGCGGACCGGCGTGGGACGAGGAGTCCTTCCGCAAGCTGTTCGACGCGGTCCGGGCCGACCTGGTGGACGTCACGCTGCGGACGATCCAGCAGGTGCAGGAGGTGCTGGCCGCCTGGCAGGCGTGTGAGCGCCGGCTGAAGGAGACGTCCTTCCCCTCGCTGCTGCCGTCGCTGACGGACGTCAAGGCGCAGCTGGCGGAGCTCATCAGGCCCGGCTTCGTGACCGCGCACGGCGCCAAGCGGCTGCCGGACCTGATGCGCTATCTGATCGCCGCCGACCGCCGTCTGACGCAGCTGCCGACCAACGCCGAGCGGGACCGCACCCGCATGGCGAAGGTGAAGGAGATGCAGGACGAATACGCCTGGCTGCTGGAGCAGTTCCCGCCGGGCCGTGCGGTGCCGGCCGAGGCCCGGGAGATCCGCTGGATGATCGAGGAGCTCCGGGTCAGCTACTTCGCGCACGCCCTGGGGACCGCCTATCCGGTCTCCGACAAGCGGATCATGAAGGCGGTGGACGCGGCGGTGCCCGCCTGAGGGCGGGCCTCCGGTATCGAGTTCGACCGCACCCCCTGACCTGCTGTACAGTCTTGCTTCGCAGCCCGCCGCAAGCGGAAAGCAAAACGCAAGGTCCTGTGGAGCAGTTTGGAGTGCTCGCCACCCTGTCAAGGTGGAGGCCGCGGGTTCAAATCCCGTCAGGACCGCCTCTGTTCGGCCCGCATCCTTCTTGGATGCGGGCCGTTCTGTGTTTGTCGTGCGCCGTACCCGCCGCGCGACCGCCATGCGACCGCCGCGCGTCCGCCGTGGCCCGTACGCCGGTCCGGCACACGTCCGCCGCCTCCGCCCTTCGCGCGCCGTCGGCTGCGGCCCGTGACTGCTTTGCTGCCCGCTGTATTGACGGGACCTTCCGGCGCCGGTACTCACTTGGGGAGGTTTGTGGGGGCCGGGGAGGTACGCACGATGACGACTGCGGTACGGCACGAAACCAGAGCGCTGCTGCGAGCCCATCTGGCCGCGGCCCAGGGCTACCGCCACCGGATGCGGCACTGCCCCATCTGCCATCAGCTGCTGCGGCTCGCCATGGAGCCGCACACGGCCCGCTCCGGGCCTGCCGCGGCGCCGGCCGCACCCGCTTCCGCCCCGGCCCCCGCGCCGGCCGCCTGCGAGCCCCCGGAGGCCGAGGACAAAAGTCCCGCGCCACGGTGACCAAGGACGCCCACACGGCGTCTTGTCCGGTGGGAGCGTGGGAACGGCCGGGGAAGAGTGGGAAAGGGTGGCGAGGGAAAACGCCTCCCGGGAGGGGGCAATTCCCCTACCGCAGTGGGCGGATGGCCACAAGCGGCGCGCCGTGTGACGGGAGTCACCGAACAACTTTTGCCGGGCAGGGAACTTACACCCGCCCTACAACGGGTCAATTTAATATGTGCAATTGCACCACCCTCCGGGTGCATCGAATACCCATTCCCGGAGTCACTCCTGAAGGCCCTCGGAGGGCCCCTCAAGGCGCCGTGGACGCCACCGGGCGCCGGCCCCGGCGACAGCTGACCCGAGCCTTCTGACCGGCCCTGGAGCGGCCGTACACATGAAAATCGCGCTGGACCCGGCGGAGTCCAGCGCGATCGGTGACGTACCCAGTGGAGCGGGTGTGGGGCCTGTTGGGGTCAGACGCCGCGTCGTATGAAGCTGTGTGAAGCGTGGTGGAGCAGGTCGAGCCTGGTGCGCGAAGCGGGCGTTTTCGGGTTGGGGGCCCCGAAAACGGCCTGGCTACGCGGCTTTTCAGGCCTCGCTGCGCTGCTGCGGAATGCCCGCCAGCAGTGCGCGGACCTCAGCCTCGCGGTAACGCCGATGCCCTCCGAGCGTGCGGATGGACGTGAGCTTGCCTGCCTTGGCCCAGCGGGTGACCGTCTTGGGGTCGACACGGAACATCGTGGCAACCTCGGCAGGGGTCAGCAGCGGCTCGGCGTCAGGGGTGCGAGCGGTCATGAGCGGCCTCCTCGGGAGAACCGAACCATCACGGTTCTTTCCTCTAAATTCTGCACCTTGACCCGCGTTGCCCGAAATGGCGGACGCGGGCCGAGTCGGTTATAGGACGAACGGCTTGTCCTCGGCACTACAACTACACCATCTGTCCAGCCACGTCGGCCAAACCGATGGAATTGCCCTCTCAGGTGTTCAACCTCGGCGGATGCCGATGGACCGTGCCATAGCGGACAGTCACACCGCCGTGACGATCAGTCACAACGGGCTCAGCCGCCACGAGACCCCTCAAGGACCGCAATACCGATCTATCCGCCCTTAGTTGGACGGAAGGAGCCCGGGTCGGGCTCCTTGTCCTATTTTGGCACGAGGAAGAGGCTTGCTAGCAAGACCCGAAGTAAGTGCTTTAGGTCACGCTTGGGGCAATCGCGGGGCAATCGCCCGGTTGAGGACCTACGTCCCTTACCGCCCGACCACCGTGAAGCGAGCACCGTACGACAGCACCGTGAACTCGGGAAAGAGTTCGGGCGGTCAGCTCGAGAACTGACGTTCGCGGACCGCGCGCCACCGCTGGGAGAGCTTCTCGTACGCGGCACCGGCCCGCTCGCCGTCCCCCTCGCGCAGCGCCGCCAGTCCCTCCGCCACCTCGGCGGCGGAACGGTCCTCGGCGAGCTGCCCCTCGGGCACCGCGTGCACCAGCCCTCCGTAGTCCAGTTCCACGAGCGAGCGTGGGTGGAATTCCTCGAGCCAGCGCCCCACATCTACCAGGCCGTCGATCAGCGGGCCCTCTTCCAGGGCGTTCCGCAGCGTCCGCAATCCCCGCGCGACCCGCCGTCTGGCCTGCACCATCGGCGTGCGGTAACGCAGCACCGTCCCCTGGTCACCCTCCGCGTACTCCCGCTCGGCGTCGTCGAAGAGGACGAACCAGCGGACCGGGACGTGCCAGGACGCGCCGCGGATCCACGGCCGGGCGTCGGGGTTGCGCTCGCGCCACTGCTCGTAGTCGGTGGCGGCCTGCCGGCGCACCACCGGGGGCAGCGCCGCGTCCAGCACCGCCGCCGGAAGCAGCTCCTCCAGGCCCTCCAGGGCCTGCCAGCCGCGCAGCCGGGTGCGCCAGGGGCAGACGCACACCACCTCGTTCACGACCGCGACGAAGGCGTCCGCGCTCTCGTGGACCGGGACCGGCACCGGCGGGGTCGGCAGCAGGTCGGCCAGCGCCCGGCGCTGCTCGTCCTGGGCGGTGGGGGTGTCCTCCCGCTTGGCATAGCGCGCCCAGTGGGAGCGCTCCGGCTCGGGGAACGCTGCCAGCGGCTCGTAGACCCGCAGGTATGCCATGTACGGGACCTTCACCGATGACGCCAGGGCCACGCCCGCTCCTTACGAGGAAGTCCACCGCCCGAGGACCCGCCGCACGGCGTGCCCGACACGCCCGAGGGCCCCCGACCGGCCTGCGATACGACCAGATCGTCCCACGTCCGTCCCCCGGGAGAGGGTGATCCTCGGCACCTGACCGATCAACCGCCGTCGCAGGTCTTACGCTCTTCCCAACCGGCCCTCCCCACCCGTAGGAGGGCGTCCTTCGCGACTTATGGGAGTCACCACCGTGACTGACGTACGTCCGGCCCCCGCCGGCACCGACGGCGGCGTTCTGCACACCCTGTTCCGATCGGAACAAGGGGGCCATGAGCAGGTCGTTCTCTGCCAGGACCGGGCCAGTGGCCTGAAGGCAGTGATCGCCATTCACAGCACCGCGCTGGGTCCCGCCCTCGGTGGCACCCGCTTCCACGCCTACGCCTCCGAGGAGGAGGCCGTGCTGGACGCCCTGAACCTCTCGCGCGGCATGTCCTACAAGAACGCCCTCGCCGGGCTGGACCACGGCGGCGGCAAGGCCGTGATCATCGGCGATCCCGATCTGATCAAGACCGAGGAACTGCTGCTCGCCTACGGCCGGTTCGTGGCCTCGCTCGGGGGCCGCTACGTCACCGCGTGCGACGTCGGCACGTACGTCGCCGACATGGACGTGGTCGCCCGTACGAACAAGTGGACCACCGGCCGCTCCCCCGCGAACGGCGGCGCCGGCGACTCCTCCGTCCTGACCGCCTACGGCGTCTTCCAGGGCATGCGCGCCTCGGCACAAGCCCTGTGGGGCGACCCGACGCTGCGCGGCCGCAAGGTGGGCATCGCCGGTGTGGGCAAGGTCGGGCACCTCCTCGTCGAGCACCTCCTCAAGGACGGTGCCGAGGTCGTGATCACGGACGTCCGGGCCGACGCGGTGGCGCGGGTCCGCGCCGAGCACCCGCAGGTCACCGCGGTCGCCAACACCGAGGCGCTGATCCGCACCGAGGGCCTGGACGTGTACGCGCCGTGCGCGCTGGGCGGGGCGCTCAGCGACGACTCGGTGCCGGTGCTCACCGCGAAGGTGGTGTGCGGCGCGGCCAACAACCAGCTCGCGCACCCCGGCGTCGAGAAGGACCTCTCCGACCGCGGCATCCTCTACGCCCCCGACTACGTCGTGAACGCCGGCGGCGTCATCCAGGTGGCCGACGAACTGCACGGCTTCGACTTCGACCGCTGCAAGACCAAGGCGGCGAAGATCTTCGACACCACGCTGGCAATATTCGCTCGTGCGAAGGCCGATGGGATCCCGCCGGCGGCGGCCGCCGACCGGCTCGCGGAGCAGCGGATGGCGGAGGCACGGAGGAGCTGACCGAACGTTCCGGCCAGGGCGGCCGGAAACACCACCTTGCGCGGCCCGCCACGGCCGGTCGGGGAGATATCCCTCACCACCCGTCGGCGGGTCGCCGCACGGGACAGGTTAAAATCGCAGTTGACCAGCGGGGACGGGGCGCCCTGCGGGTCGTGCCGAGCGGCGGGTGATGCGGGCGACGTACCGTATGGCCGCGGAAGCAGGTACCGTTAAAGCTCTACGGGCCGGTCTCTCTGTCGAGAGCCCGCTCTGATCCATGAACGCGTGTCAAGACTCTGGGGCCATCGAGCCCCGTCACTGAGGGGGTCGACCCATGGGGCGCGGCCGGGCCAAGGCCAAGCAGACAAAGGTCGCCCGCCAGCTGAAGTACAACAGCGGTGGGACGGATCTCTCAGCACTGGCCAGCGAGCTGGGTGCAACTACGGCGCCGTCGAGCCAGCAGCCTCCGAACGCGGAGCCGTTCGAGGATGACGAGGACGACGACCCGTACGCACGGTACGCAGAGCTGTACAACGACGACGATGACGAGGATGAGGGCGACCCCTCCCAGCAACGTCGTCGTGCTTGACGTCCTGCGCGCTCGCGGCACCCGCTGACAGCATCACGGACCCGGTCCTGGGCATTGCCCGGGCCGGGTTTTGTGCTGCCCGGAACGTGAGCGTCCGGGCGCCGTCCCGCCGGGAACCGGCCGTGCCGGTCCGCCGGAGGTGCACCGCAGCGGCGGCCGCACCGGTGGGTGCCGGTGCGGCGGCCGGTCCGCTCAGGCGGCGTAGTCACCGGTCAGGGTCACCGCGTCGGCGTGGTCGCCGCGCTCGACGATCTCACCGCTGACCCAGGCGTCCACCCCGCGGTCGGCGAGCGTGGTCAGCGCCACGTCCACCGACTCCTGCGGGACGACGGCGATCATGCCGACGCCCATGTTCAGGGTCTTCTCCAGCTCCAGGCGCTCGACCGAGCCGGCCGTGCCGACCAGGTCGAAGACCGGGCCCGGCGTCCAGGTCGAGCGGTCGACGGTGGCGTGCAGCCCGTCCGGGACGACCCGGGCGAGGTTGTTGGCCAGTCCGCCGCCGGTGATGTGCGAGAAGGCGTGGACCTCGGTCGTCCGGGTCAGCGCCAGGCAGTCCAGCGAGTAGATCTTCGTGGGCTCCAGCAGCTCCTCGCCCAGGGTCCGGCCGAACTCGGCGACCTCCTGGTCGAGGGTCATCCCGGCCCGGTCGAAGAGGACGTGCCGGACGAGGGAGTACCCGTTCGAGTGAAGTCCGGACGAGGCCATCGCGATCACCGCGTCGCCCGTACGGATACGATCCGCGCCCAGCAGCCGGTCCGCCTCGACGACGCCCGTACCGGCGCCCGCCACGTCGAACTCGTCCGCGCCCAGCAGGCCCGGGTGCTCCGCGGTCTCGCCGCCGACCAGCGCACAGCCGGCCAGCACACAGCCCTCGGCGATGCCCTTGACGATCGCCGCGACCCGCTCCGGGTAGACCTTGCCGACGCAGATGTAGTCGGTCATGAACAGCGGCTCGGCGCCGCACACGACGAGGTCGTCGACGACCATGCCGACGAGGTCGTGGCCGATGGTGTCGTAGACGCCCATCTTGCGGGCGATGTCGACCTTGGTGCCGACGCCGTCGGTGGCCGAGGCCAGCAGCGGGCGTTCGTAGCGCTTGAGGGCGGAGGCGTCGAAGAGGCCGGCGAAGCCCCCGAGCCCACCGACGACCTCGGGGCGGGTGGCCTTCTTCACCCACTCCTTCATCAGGTCCACGGCGCGGTCGCCGGCTTCGATGTCGACGCCCGCGCTCGCGTAGCTGGCGCCGGAAGGTTCAGCGGACATGGCTGAGAACTTTCGTGTCGTGTGTGTACGAGCTCTACGGGCGACGCAGCGCGTCGGCCCCGCCGACCCCGGCGGTGAGCGTCTGGACGCCGTCCACGTCGGACTTCGTCGGTGCCGCGGTCTCCGACTCCAGGAGGTGCTTGCCCAGCAGCTCCGGGTCGGGCAGCTCCATCGGGTACTCGCCGTCGAAGCAGGCACGGCACAGGTTCGGCTTGGCGATCGTGGTCGCCTCGATCATGCCGTCGATGGAGATGTACGCGAGCGAATCGGCGCCCAGGGACTTGCCGATCTCCGCAACGCTCAGCCCGTTGGCGATCAGCTCCGCGCGGGTGGCGAAGTCGATGCCGAAGAAGCACGGCCACTTGATGGGCGGCGAGGAGATCCGGATGTGGACCTCGGCCGCACCGGCCTCGCGCAGCATCCGCACCAGCGCCCGCTGGGTGTTGCCGCGGACGATCGAGTCGTCGACGACGACCAGCCGCTTGCCGCGGATGACTTCCTTGAGCGGGTTGAGCTTGAGGCGGATGCCGAGCTGGCGGATGGTCTGCGAGGGCTGGATGAAGGTCCGGCCGACGTAGGAGTTCTTGACCAGGCCGGACCCGTAGGGGATGCCGCTGGCCTCGGCGTAGCCGACCGCGGCGGGGGTGCCGGACTCGGGCGTCGCTATCACCAGGTCCGCGTCGGCGGGCGCCTCGGCGGCCAGCTTGCGGCCCATCTCCACGCGGGAGAGGTACACGTTGCGGCCGGCGATGTCGGTGTCCGGACGGGCGAGGTAGACGTACTCGAAGACACAGCCCTTGGGGCGGGCCTCGGCGAAGCGGCTGCTGCGCAGGCCGTCCTCGTCGATGGCGACCAGCTCGCCGGGCTCGATCTCCCGGATGAAGCTGGCGCCGACGATGTCCAGGGCGGCGGTCTCGGAGGCCACCACCCAGCCGCGCTCCAGCCGGCCGAGGACCAGCGGGCGGATGCCCTGCGGGTCGCGGGCGGCGTAGAGCGTGTGCTCGTCCATGAAGCAGAGCGAGAAGGCGCCCATGACCTGGGGAAGGACGCGCGGCGCGGCCTCCTCGACGGTCAGCGGCTTGCCGTCCTCGTCCACCTGGCCGGCGAGCAGCGCGGTCACCAGGTCGGTGTCGTTGGTCGCCGCGACCTGGGTGGCCCGGCCGCCCTCACGGGGCAGCGCGGCGACCATCTCGGCCAGCTGGGCCGTGTTGACCAGGTTGCCGTTGTGGCCGAGCGCGATGGAACCGTGCGCGGTGGCGCGGAACGTCGGCTGGGCGTTCTCCCACACCGAGGCACCGGTGGTGGAGTAGCGGGCATGGCCCACGGCGATGTGGCCCTGGAGGGAGCCGAGGGAAGTCTCGTCGAAGACCTGGGAAACCAGGCCCATGTCCTTGAAGACGAGGATCTGGGAGCCGTTGCTCACTGCGATGCCCGCGGACTCCTGTCCACGGTGCTGCAGCGCGTACAGCCCGAAATAGGTGAGTTTGGCGACCTCTTCACCCGGAGCCCAGACACCGAAGACGCCGCATGCGTCCTGGGGGCCCTTCTCGCCGGGGAGCAGGTCGTGGTTGAGTCGTCCGTCACCACGTGGCACGCCCTTGAGTCTAGGGCAGGTCGCGCATTCATCCGAACCGGGGATGGCCGCGCTCCTGGATGAGTGCATGAACGGGACATGAAGCGTGCTTGACGTGGTCACGGCCACGCGGACAGGATTTCTGCCCATGCAGACCCCGCAGCCCTTGGCGCACCTGGTGTGTTGGCGGGCGCCCCGCTCCGCGCAGCGCCTGGTGCGCCGCCGCCACGTCGACCTCGGTCGCGTCGCGAGCGCGATCTGTCGCTGAGCATCAGCAGCGTAGCTGCGGGTGACGGCGGGTCCGGCGGTTTTCCCGGACCACCCCTCTGAGCTGGCCTTTCGTCGCGCCCTCACCCCTTCCTGTCGCCACCCGGAATGCCGCTTTCGCGCCGTACGCACTGAATGCCGTACGAGCGCCCCGGCGTTCCGGTGTGAGATACGCGACGCCTCTCCGCCCGCCGCCGTCCCCGGGGGCCCGCGCGCCGCACCCCGCCCCGGGACGATCACTCCGGAGAGTCGAACCCATGCCGTCCGAAGACCCCGTCCGCGCCTCCGTGGCGCCCGACATGTCGCTCAACTCCCCCGATTCCGCTGATCCCTCCGATCCCACCGCCCCCGTCCCGCCCTCCGGCCTCTCGCGGCGCGCCTTCGGCGGGCTCGCCGGCGCCGGTGCCGCGGCCGCCGTGGGCGGACTGGGCGCCGTCGCCCCGGTGGCCGGCGCCACCCCGGCCGCGGCGGCCGCCCCGTTCACCGAGGAGGCGTTCCGCGCCGCGCCCGGCCGGCACTCGCGACGCCCCGACATCCTCGTCATCCTGGGCGACGACCTGGGCTGGGCCGACCTGTCCTCGTACGGCTCGCCCCACATCCGTACGCCGCACCTGGACCGGCTGGCACGTCAGGGCGTCCGCTTCACCCACGCCTACGCCGGCTTCGCCACCTGCTCGCCCACCCGCTTCTCCCTCTACACCGGGCGGTACCCGGGCCGTACGAAGGGCGGGCTCGCCGAGCCGATCGCGGACCGGAGCGCCGGCCTGGACCCGCACCACCCCACCCTCGCCTCGCTGCTGCGCACCGCCGGCTACTCGACGGCGCTGATCGGCAAGTGGCACTGCGGCTACCTGCCGGACCACAGCCCCACCACATCGGGCTGGGAGACCTTCTTCGGCAATTTCGGCGGGGCGCTGGAGTACTACTCGAAGCTGGGGCTCGCCGGTGAGTACGACCTCTACGAGGGCGACGCCGAGTACCGGGACCTGCGCTACTACACCCGGATCCTCACCGAGCGGGCGATCGACCACATCGAACGCGACCATGACAAGCCCTGGCTGCTGAACCTCAACTTCACCACCCCGCACTGGCCGTGGATCGCCGACGGCGACGAGGAGGAGAGCGCGAGGATCGTCCGCCGGATCAAGGCGGGCGAGCCGGGCGCGCTCCGGCACCAGGACGGCGGCTCGCTGGAGAAGTACCGCGAGATGGTCGAGGACCTCGACCGCTCGATCGGCGCGGTCCTCGCCGCCCTGCGCCGCTCCGGCCAGGAGGAGGACACCCTGGTCCTCTTCGCCAGCGACAACGGCGGCGAACGCTGGTCGTACAACTGGCCGCTGTCCGGGAACAAGGCCTCGCTCCAGGAGGGCGGCATCCGCGTGCCGACCATCGTGCGGTGGCCGGCCCGGCTGCGCCCCGGCCAGGTCAGCCATGAGCCGGTCTTCACCCCGGACTGGACGGCCACGCTGCTGGAGCTCGCCGGTGCCCGGCCGGACCGCGGGCATCCGCTGGACGGTACGAGCCTGGCCGGCCATCTGCTGCGCGGTGAGCGGATCGCCGAGCGCGACCTCTTCTGGCGGGTACGCGGCGAGCGGGCGCTGCGGCGCGGCGACTGGAAGTACTACCGCGGCAGGACCGGCAAGGACCAGCTCTTCCACATCGTCAGCGATCCGCGCGAGCAGGCCGACAAGGCGCCGGACGAACGGCGGCTGCTGGGCGAGCTGCGGGCGGCCTGGGAGGCGGTGGACGCCACGCTGCTGCCGTATCCGAAGGACTGACCGGCCACCCGGCCCATCGGCCAGCCGTCCCCACGCCCCGTCGGGCAGCCGCTCGGGCTGTCGGCCCGCCGTCCGTCAGCCCATCACCGGCAGCTGGCCGGCGAGGCCGGCCCGCTCGCCGCTGGCGCTGACCGTCGCGGCGGCCAGCTCCGCGTCCCAGGTCGTCCGGCCGGTGGCCAGGCGTATCCAGGTCAGCGGGTCGGTCTCGACGACGTTCGGCGGGGTGCCGCGGGTATGCCGGGGGCCCTCGACGCACTGCACCACGGCGAACGGCGGCACCCGGACCTCGACCGATCCGCCGGGCGCCTTGACGGCCAGCGCGTCGGCCAGCAGCCGCGTCGTGGTGGCCAGCGCCTGGCGGTCGTACGGGATCTCCGCGCCGGTCGCCGCGGCCAGGTCGTCGGTGTGCACGACGAGCTCGACGCAGCGGGTGACCAGGTAGTCGGCCAGCCGCATCGCGCCGGGCCGGGCGGCCACCAGGCGCTCCACACCCTCCGGCGGCAGCAGGCGCTCGAACTCCTCCGCGGTGCGCGCCAGCAGCTCCACGGGGTCGTTGCCGGACGCCAGCGCGCGGGTGTCGGCGTCGATCCCGGGGGCGAGCGGCGCGGTGGCGAACGGCCAGTCCAGCAAGGTGGTCGTCACCTGCGGCGGGGCGGGCAGCGCGAGCGCACGCGACACGCTGCCGAGCACCAACGCCAGATGCGCCACGAGCTCCCGCACCGTCCAGTCGCCCAGCCGGGTCGGCAGCGCGAACTGATCGTCCGTCAGCTCACCCACGGTCGCGCGAACGTGCGCGAACTGCGCGCGGACGGCGGCGCGGGTCTTCTTCTCGTCGTACTGGCGGGAGCGCGACTTCCGGGCGGCAGGAGACATGCGTTCAGCGTAAGCGGCAGCACTGACAACCGCCCCGCCTCACGCAAGGGCCTCCGGGCCCGCGCCCGGCCCCGCACGCGGAACGGCCCGCCAGGCGTACCGGCGGGCCGTTCCGAGGCGGAGCAGATCAGGCAATCAGCCCCGGGATGGTGCTCTCGTGGGCGGTGCGCAGTTCGCCGAGCGGGATGCTGAACTCGCCCTGGATGTCGATCTCTTCGCCGTCGACGACGCCGATGCGGGTGGCCGGCAGGCCCCGGACGGTGCACATGTCGGTGAAGCGGACTTCCTCGCTGCGCGGCACGGCGACGACCGCACGGCCCGCCGACTCGGAGAACAGGAAGGTGAACGCGTCCAGCCCATCGGGCACGACGAGCCGGGCACCGGCCCC
>NZ_JBIDAJ010000050.1:0-47959 GCF_043202395.1 Streptomyces sp. NPDC048197 | reverse complement strand
GCCAGAAGGGCGTCCAGGTTTGTCGTCACACACGAGCCAACGGGCGCCCTTCGCCATGGTCGCGGCCAGCATGAACATAGGACTCATTCATCTAGCGGACCCAGCCGGTGTAGCCCTGGGAACCCGAATGACGGCGACGGGCGGCGGGGCGGCCGCGGTCGCCCGGCTCCAGCGCCGTGGCCGCGGCCCGCACCAGCCAGGCGTTGACCGAGAGCCCCTCCTGGCCGGCGGCGTCCTCGATCCGGGTCTTGAGGTGGGCGGGCAGCCGGAAGTTGATCCGGGCCGTGCCACCCTCCTCCGCCTCCGCGAGGGCCGTCGGCACCTGGGCCGGCGCCCCCGGGGCCCCGCCCGGCCCGCCTCCCTGCTCCTCGGCGTCCGCGTACGATTCCTGCCCCGGCGGCGGGGTCACGACGAACTCGGGGTCGAGCCCGCGCAGCCGTACGTCGACCGAAGCCGGCGCCAGCTCGCGGGTGACCTCACCCATCGCCGCGGACAGCGCGTTGAGCAGGGTGAGCCGGGCGGCCGACTCCAACGGGGCGGTGAGCCGCTCGGCCAGGGCCCGGGCTTCGTCGCCTCCGGCGTCCGCGGCGACCGCGAGCTCGTGCCGGAGATTGTCCACGTACGGCGTGAGATCCATGACGCCATCATGGCACCACTATGGCGCCATCGCAACCTCTATGGCACAACAGTGGCGCCACCGCGGCGCCGACCAGCGCCACGACGACACGCTCTCCCTGCTGTCAGCGATCCGCGTGCGCCGCCTGTGTGGCGTGCGCGGCATGTGCGGCGTCCCAGGCCGCCTGGGAGGCGGCGATGGCCGGGCGGTGGGCGATCGACCAGTCCGCGAGGGCCTTCACGAGGTGGGTGAGGCTGCGCCCCAGCTCCGTCAGCTCGTACTCGACCTGGGGCGGGACGGTGGGGTACACGGTCCGCTTGACCAGCCCGTCCCGCTCCAGGCGCCGGACGGTGAGGGTCAGCATGCGCTGCGAGATGTTGCCGGGGATGGCGCGCTGCAGCTCCTTGAACCGCTTGGTGCCGGGGGTGAGTTCCACCACCACGTAGACGGACCACTTGTCCCCGAGCCGGTCCAGTACGTCCCGGACACCGCACTCGTCCTGGGGTGTCTCACACACGATCACGGGCCCGGCCGACCCCGATTCCGCCGAGGTGGTTACCCCCGTGTGCCCTACTGACATCAAAGTGCCTCCTTACGCGCTCGAGTTGCCCTCTCGATGATGGGATCACACAGCTCAGGAGGGGGATCCCATGATTCTGATCACCGGCGCCAACGGCGCCCTCGGCCGGCTCGTCGCCGCGGAACTTGCCGACCGGGACGACGTCGTCCTCGGCACCCGCACCCCCGGCCCCGGCCCCACGGCCCCCGGTTCCGCCGCCACCAGCACCAACGCCGCCCAGGCCACCCGGCCCACCCAGCGCCGCATCGACTTCGACGACCCGTCCTCCCTCGACTTCACCGGCGTGGACACCCTGTTGCTCATCTCCGCCGGATACGGCGAGGACGACGTCGTGATCGCCCGTCACGACGCCGCGATCACGGCGGCCGAGAAGGCGGGCGTCCGGCACCTCGTCTACACCAGCCTCAGCGGTGACGGCGACCACCTGGCGTACGCGCTGGCCCACCGCTGGACCGAACGCCGCCTCGCGCGCAGCCCGTTGGCCTGGACGGTGCTGCGCAACGGGCTCTACGCCGAGTTCCTCGCCGCCATCGCCGCGCCGGGCCCCGACGGCACGATCGCGGCGCCGCTGGGCGCGGGCCGGCTGGCCGCGGTGGCCCGTGCCGACCTCGCGGCGGTGGCGGCACGGGTGGCGGCCGAGCCGGCGCGGCACGCCGGGCGGGTGTACGAGCTGGTGGGCGAACGGGCGCTGGGCGGCGCCGAGTTGGCGGACGCGGTGGGCGGCTCGTACGAACCAGGCTCGCTCGGCGCGGCCCGGGAGGCGATCGCCGCATCCGGCGGGGCCCTGCCGTACCAGGTGCCGATGCTGGTGGGCACGTACTCGGCGATCGCCGGCGGCTTCCTGGACGGCTCCGGCATCGAGGCGAACGCACTGCGTACGCTCCTGGGCCGCGAGCCCCGCCCCGCCCTGGACGCCTACCGGACCGCGGTCGCCGCGCTGTCCGCGTCCTAGCCGGGCAGCACGTTCCAGCCCCGCACCGCCCCCTGGTCGGGTACCGCCTCGCCGGTGGCCTCGGCCTCGATGACGGAGGACATGGCGCGGGTCGGCAGGATGCGGCGGAGGCGGAAGCCGGAGCGGGTGAGGAGGTCCTCGAACTCGGCGGCAGTGCGTTCGCGGCCGCGTACGACCATGAGCATGACGATGTCGAGGGCGAGGGCCGGGTGCGGGGAGCCGTCGGCGGGCAGGACCGCGTCGATGACGAGCAGCCTCGTACCGGCCGTCACGGACCGGCGGATGGTGCGCAGGATGCGCAGGCAGTCCTCGTCGGGCCAGTCGTGCAGGATGTTCTTGAGCAGGTAGAGGTCCCCGCCCTTCGGTACGGCGGTGAAGAAGTCACCGCCTTCCGTACGCCAGCGGCCGTTGAGTTCGTCGGTGTCGAGCAGGTGGTCGGCGACGGTCTCGGGGCGGTCGAAGAGGACGCCCTGCAGGCCCGGGGAGCGGGTGAGGGCCTCCCGGAGCAGGCCGCCCCGGCCGCCGCCGACGTCCACGACCGTGCCGCTGCCGGGGAACGGGTAGGCGCCGGCGATGTCCTCGTTCGCCTGGCCGGTGCGCGAGGTCATCGCGGCGTCGAAGAGCCGGCTCTTGTCGGGCGTGGCGGACAGGTGCGCGAAGAACGGGGCGCCGTAGGCGGTCTCGAAGCCGGGCTCGCCGGTTCTCAGGGTGTCGGGGATGTTCTCGGCGGACCGGCGGAACATCTCGTCGGTGAACAGCAGGGCGGTGGCGCGCTGGGAGCCGGGCACATCGGCGCGCAGGCCCGTCCCGCTCTCCGTCAGGGCGAACGCCCCGTCCTCCTCGTGGAACAGCCCGCGGGTGGCGAGCATCCGCAGGATCCGGCGCAGCGGTACGGCCTGTGTGCCCGAGCGCTCGGCCAGGTCCTCGGCGGTCCGCGGGCCGTCGGCCAGGAGGTCCGCGATGCCGTGCACGATGACGGCGCGCACGGCGTCGGCGTATATGTGGCCGTACATCAGGTCCTGCAGCGGCGAGAAACGGACGCCGGCGGCGGGGGCGCCGGGGCGGGTCTCCGGGGTCGTGTCAGGGGTGGTGTCAGGGGTGGTGGCCAAGGGTTCACTCCTGTGGTCGCGATGTGTCGACAGGCCTCCAGTATCGAGAATTTGCCCAGGTCACGGGCGGTTTTGGAGACTTCGGGACACCGCGTACGACCAGCGGACGGCCACAGAGGGACCCCACTGCCCCGCCCCTCCCGCCCCTGGCCACGAACCCACCACGGCCCCCTCCACACCCCCTCACGGGCCGATTTCCGGGCGCGCCACCATGGCTTTCCGGACGCGCCAAGGCGTCATTTCGACGCGCCACGGTGCCTTTTCGGACGCGCCACGGCGACGCCCCCGGCCACCCACCCCGACCACCGCCCCCACCCGCCGTCAGCTCCCCACGTAGTCCGCGAGGTGTTCGCCGGTGAGGGTGGCGCAGGCCGCGACCAGCTCGGCCGGGGTGCCCTCGAAGACGACGCGACCGCCGTCGTGGCCGGCGCCGGGGCCGAGGTCGATGATCCAGTCCGCGTGCGCCATGACCGCCTGGTGATGCTCGATGACGATGACCGACTTGCCGGAGTCGACGAGCCGGTCCAGCAGGCCGAGGAGCTGCTCGACGTCGGCGAGATGGAGGCCGGCGGTCGGCTCGTCGAGGACGTAGACGCCGCCCTTCTCGGCCATGTGCGTGGCCAGTTTGAGCCGCTGCCGTTCGCCGCCGGAGAGCGTGGTGAGCGGCTGGCCGAGGGTGAGGTAGCCGAGGCCGACGTCGGACAGCCGGCGCAGGATCCGGTGGGCGGCGGGCGTGCGGGCCTCGCCGTCGGCGAAGAACTCCTCGGCCTCGGTCACCGGCATCGCGAGCACCTCGCTGATGTCGCGGCCGCCGAGGTGGTAGTCGAGGACCGCCGCGTCGAACCGCTTGCCCTCGCAGTCCTCGCAGGGGGTGGCGACGCCGGCCATCATCGCCAGGTCGGTGTAGAGGACGCCGGTGCCGTTGCACGTCGGGCAGGCACCCTCCGAATTGGCGCTGAACAGCGCCGGCTTGACGCCGTTGGCCTTGGCGAACGCCTTGCGGATCGGGTCGAGCAGTCCGGTGTAGGTGGCCGGGTTGCTGCGCCGGGAGCCGCGGATGGGTGTCTGGTCCACCGCCACCACCCCCTCCTCGGCCGGGATCGAGCCGTGCACCAGGGAGCTCTTGCCGGAGCCCGCGACGCCGGTGATCACGCAGAGCACACCGAGCGGGAGGTCCACGTCGACGTCCCGCAGGTTGTTCGCCGTCGCGCCGCGGATCTCCAGGGTGCCGGTGGGCCTGCGCACCGCGTCCTTGAGCCCGGCGCGGTCGTCGAGGTGGCGTCCGGTGACGGTGTCGCTGCCGCGCAGCCCGTCGAGGGTGCCTTCGAAGCAGACGGTGCCGCCCGCCGTGCCGGCGCCGGGACCGAGGTCCACGACGTGGTCGGCGATCGCGATCACCTCCGGCTTGTGCTCCACGACGAGCACCGTGTTGCCCTTGTCCCGCAGCCGCAGCAGCAGGCCGTTCATCCGCTGGATGTCGTGCGGGTGCAGACCCGCGGTCGGCTCGTCGAAGACGTACGTGACGTCGGTGAGCGAGGACCCGAGGTGGCGGATCATCTTGACGCGCTGCGCCTCGCCGCCGGAGAGGGTGCCCGCGGGGCGGTCGAGCGAGAGGTAGCCGAGGCCGATCTCGACGAACGAGTCGAGGGTCTGCTGCAGCGCGGTGAGCAGCGGCGCCACCGACGGCTGCGCGATCCCGCGCACCCAGTCGGCCAGGTCCCGGATCTCCATCCGGCAGGCGTCCGCGATGGAGAGCTTCTCGATCTTCGCGGACCTGGCGTGCTCGGCGAGCCGGGTGCCGTCGCACTCGGGGCAGGTGGCGAAGGTGACCGCCCGCTCCACGAACGCCCGGATGTGCGGCTGCATCGCCTCCTTGTCCTTGGACAGCATCGACTTCTGGAGGCGCGGGATCAGCCCCTCGTAGGTCATGTTGATGCCCGCGATCTTCATCCGGGTCGGCTCGCGGTGCAGCAGGTCGTGCAGTTCCCTCTTGGTGAACGTGCGGATCGGCTTGTCCGGGTCGAAGAAGCCGGACTCCGCATACAGCCGGGAGTTCCAGCCGCCGCCGGTGTAGCCGGGGACGGTGAACGCACCCTCGTTGATCGACTTGCTGTCGTCGTAGAGCTGGGTGAGGTCGAGGTCGGAGACCGATCCGCGGCCCTCGCAGCGCGGGCACATACCGCCGACCCTGTTGAACGTGACCTTCTCCGCCTTCTTGGCGCCGCGCTCCACCTTGATCGCACCGGACGCGCTGACCGAGGGCACGTTGAAGGCGAACGCCCCGGGCGGGCCGACGTAGGGCCGGCCGAGCCGGCTGAAGAGGATCCGCAGCATCGCGTTGGCGTCGGTGGCGGTGCCGACGGTGGAGCGGGGGTCGCCGCCCATCCGCTGCTGGTCGACGGCGATCGCGGTGGTCAGCCCGTCGAGGACGTCGACCTCGGGCCGGGCCAGGTTGGGCATGAAGCCCTGCACGAAGGCGCTGTACGTCTCGTTGATCAGCCGCTGCGACTCGGCGGCGATGGTGTCGAACACCAGCGAGCTCTTGCCCGAACCGGAGACGCCGGTGAACACCGTCAGCCGGCGCTTCGGTATCTCGATGCTGACGTCCTTGAGGTTGTTCACGCGTGCGCCGTGCACGCGGATCCACTCGTGGCGGTCGGCAACGTGCGGCGCCGGCGACTGCGCGTCCGCTCTCGGGGCCATGCTCATCGGTGTCTCCATCTGCCGGAACTGCGACCTGCAGCTCACGCTACGGGCGGGCGGCCGGCCGTGCTTCTTCTTTCCTGACCGAAGAGCCCGCCCCCCCCGCGCGTACCACTTTTGCTAGCGCTTGCTTGCAATAGTTAGCAAGGCGAGGCACCATCGACGTATGGCATCACTCAACGTCGGCAATCTCGGCGAGTTCCTGCGGGAGCAGCGGCGCACCGCGCAGCTGAGCCTGCGGCAGCTCGCGGATGCCGCCGGGGTGTCCAATCCGTACCTCAGCCAGATCGAGCGCGGCCTGCGCAAGCCCAGTGCGGAGATCCTCCAGCAGCTGGCCAAGGCGCTGCGGATATCCGCGGAGACGCTGTACGTCCAGGCCGGAATTCTGGATGAGCGACGCGGTCTGGACGGGGTCGAGGTGCAGACCGCGATACTCACCGACCCGGCGCTGAACGAGAGACAGAAGCAGGTCCTGCTGCAGATCTACGAGTCCTTCCGCAAGGAGAACGGACTTGTCAGCCGCGAGGACCGGGCAGCGGGCGGCCATGCGGACGGACGCGAGGCGGACGCCCATGAGACCGAGGCCGACGACGGCCCGCACGCCACCTGAGCAACCGATTCGTTCCAGGAGGAACCACGTCATGGCCATCAACACCGATGAGCTCCGCAAGGTCCTGACCGACGCCACCCCGCTCTACGCCGTGGCCGGCACCATCGATCTGGCCGCCGAGAAGCTCGGCGAGGTGCCGCAGCTGGTGGAGCGCCTCAAGGCCGAGGCGCCCAAGCGCTTCGATTCCGTCCGCAGCACCGATCCCAAGGAGGTCCAGGCGCTGGTCACCAAGCAGGCCAAGGACGCGCAGGAGAAGCTGGCCGAACTGCTGGAGTCGCTCGACGGCGACTTCAAGAAGTTCCGCGACCAGGCGCAGGAGCTGGCGCTGCAGGGCGTCGGCCGGGTCGCCGAGACCGCGGTGAAGGCCCGGGAGGGCTACGAGGAGCTGGCCGAGCGCGGCCGGGGCGCGGTGGCGACCTGGCGCGGCGAGGTGGCCAACCGCACCGAGGACGTCGCGGTGGCGATCGAGCCGGAGCCGGCCCCCAAGTCCACCGCCAAGAGCAGCACCGCGAAGACCGGCACGGCCAACGGCTCCAAGAGCGCGAGCAAGGCCACCCCGACGGCCAGGACCACCTCGGCCCAGAGCAAGCCGGCCGCGCCGAAGAAGCCGGTCGCGCAGCGCAAGCCGGGGCCGGCTCCGGTGAAGAAGAGCACCCCGCCGTCCGCGAAGTGAGCGCACGGCCGCGCACCGCGCGCTGAGGCGCGGATCACGGCCGGGCCGGGCACACCTGGCGTGCCCGGCCCGTTGTGCGGGTACGGTGGGGCGGCACGGGCGGCAGCCAGCGGCCCCCCGGCCCCGAGGGCCGGGCAGCGAGGACCACCACTGCACCAGACCACACGGCAGGCGAACGGGCGGAGGACGGCGTGCTGATCTACGGGTTCCAGTCGATTCTGAGCTGGGCGCAGCTCGCCCTGGGCATCTATGCCGCCGTGATGCTGATCGACGCCGCGGTGCGCCGCGAGGACGCCTACCGCGCGGCGAGCAAGCAGACCAAGGGCATGTGGCTGATCTTCCTGGCGATCGCCACGGCCCTGTTGTTCATCCTGCCGGTGATGTCGTTCCTGCCGATCATCGGCGTGATCGCGGTGATCGTCTACACCGTCGACGTCCGGCCGGCGCTGCGTGCGGTCTCCGGCGGCGGCGGCCGCGGGCCGCGGCGCGGCGGTTCCAGCTCGGACGGGCCGTACGGGCCGTTCAACGGCGGGCGCTGAGCGCCCCCGCGGGCGACCGCGGCCACCCGGCCGCGTGCCGCGCCCCTGATTCCCCGGCCGCGTGCCGCACCCCTGATTCGGTGCCGCGCCCCTGATTCAGCTGCTCAGCGGCGGTCCAGCAGCAGCACGGCCACGTCGTCCGTCAGCTCGCCGCCGTTGAGGTCGCGTACCTCCCGGACGGCCGCGTCCAGCAGGGCGTCGCCCTGGAGGCCGGACTCCATCTGCCGGCCGACGAGCTCCGCCATGCCCTCCTGGCCGAGCCGCTGGTTGCCCTCGCCGATCCGGCCCTCGATCAGGCCGTCGGTGTACATCATCAGGCTCCAGGAGCCGCCCAGCTCGACCTGGCGGCGCGGCCAGCGGGCCTCCGGCAGCAGACCGAGCGCCGGGCCGCCGCATTCGTACGGCAGCAGCTGCGGGCGCTCGCCGGCCCGGGCCAGCAGCGGTGCGGGGTGGCCGGCCAGGCACAGCCCGGCGCGGCGGCCGTCCGCGGAGATGTCGACGGTGCACAGCGTCGCGAAGATCTCGTCGTCTGCGCGCTCGTGTTCCAGCACCTTCTGGAGGGTGGCGAGCAGCTCGTCGCCGCACAGCCCGGCGAAGGTCAGCGCACGCCAGGCGATCCGCAGCTCGACGCCGAGGGCGGCCTCGTCCGGGCCGTGGCCGCAGACGTCGCCGATCATGGCGTGCACGGTGCCGTCGGCGGTGCGCACGGTGTCGTAGAAGTCGCCGCCGAGCAGCGCACGGCTGCGGCCGGGGCGGTAGCAGGCGGCGAACCGCAGGTCGGAGCCGTCCAGCAGCGGGGTGGGCAGCAGGCCGCGCTCCAGCCGGGCGTTCTCCTGGGCGAGCATCCGCGACTCGGTGAGCTGGCGCTGGGCGAGGTCGGCGCGTTTGCGTTCGACGGCGTAGCGCACGGCGCGGCTGAGGACCGCACCGTCCAGTTCGTCGCGGAAGAGGTAGTCCTGGGCGCCGACGCGTACGGCGTCGGCGGCGCGCTCGGCGTCCGTCTCGTAGGTGAGGACGAGGACGGCGTGCGAGGGGGCCATCCGCAGGACGTCGTGCAGCATGCCCAGGGCATCACCCGGGGCGGTGCCGCGCTCGCCCGCGGTGCGGTCGGCGGGTTCGGCCGGCGGCAGGTCGAGCAGGATGCAGTGCACGTCGTCGGTGAGCAGCCGCTCGGCCTCGGTGAGGTTGCGGGCGGTGCGCAGCCGTACCTTGCGGCCGGCCCAGTCCCACATCTCGGGGACGTGGCTGTTGGGGTCCTCGCCGATGAGGAGCAGGGTCAGGCCCTGGTGGAGCGGGCCGTGATCGGCCGAAAGTCGCTGTTCGATTTCCGGGGCGTCCGGGCTCCGGTCCGTCGCGTCCCCCGCGCCCGGCGCGCCGGCGACCCGCGCGGTCCGCGCGCAGGCGTCGTCCACCGGTCCTGCCTGGTGCGGCAGCACGACCGTCCGCTGGTGCGGTACGGGTACGGGCATCGGTCTGCTTCCTTCCCTCCCCCCGAGGGGCGCATGGGCGCCGACCGGCGCACCACGGTGCCGGCTGAAGCTCCGCTCGTCGGTCGATCGAACGGGCACGCGCCGGGCACTGACAGGCGACCATAGCGCCAGAACGGAGCCATATGGAATGGCCGTCGGCAATCGGCCATCGTCATATGCCGCGGCCGATAAGGCATTTGACCTGGGCCGGGGGGAATGCGGAATGACGAATATCACCCCGCTTGAGTGCAATCGGCGACAAGCCGACAACTCTCGGAGAGGAAACAATCCGGTCATTTATCGCGGACGTGATCCGCGTCATGGCGGTCACCGTCCGGCCGGACCACCCCGAGGATCGGCATCGAGCCGGCCCCGGTGATCGTCACCTGCCGGCCGGGGCGCGGGGCGTGCACGATCGCGCCGTCACCGAGATACATCCCGACATGGCTGGCATCGGAGAAATAAATGATCAGATCGCCCGGCCGCATGTCCCGGACGGCGACGTGCGGCAGCTGCCGCCACTGCTCCTGCGAGGTCCGCGGAATCGTCCGCCCGGCGTGCTGCCAGGACCGCAGGGTGAGCCCGGAGCAGTCGAAGGTGTTCGGGCCCACGGCGCCCCACACATAATCCTTGCCGAGTTGTGCGGTGGCGTAGGAAATCGCCTTGCGGCCGGCCGCCGACGCTTTGTTGCTGATCTCGTCCAGTACGCCCGAGTCGAGCCACTTCTGCTGCTCCCGGAAGGCCGCTTCGTCCTCCAGCTTCTGCAGCCGGGCCTTTTCCTTCGCGGCCAGCCGGGATTCCAGCTCCTTTGCCGCGTCGATCTTTTTCTCGATGTCCTTGCGGGCGCTTTCCTTCTTCTTGCGGTTCGCCTCCAGCCGTTCCCAGCGGTCGGTCGCGGCATGGGAATAGTCCTGCAAATCGCCCTGGAGACGGCCGAGTTGAGTGATCACGCGTTTGGCGGCCAGCTGGCCCTTGCGGGCCAGGGTGGCGTTGTCGAGGAACGCTTCCGGATCGGCGTTGAGCAGCAGCTTCGCCTCGGCCGGCAGCCCGCCGCCGCGGTACTGCGCGCTGGCCAGGGCCCCCGCCTGCCGCTTGAGGGCGGCCAGGTCGTGCTGGGTGCGGTCGATGGTGCGGGCCAGCTTGACGATCTCCTTCTGCTGGCGTTCGACCTGCTCCTTGGCGGCGTTGTAGGCGTCGGTGGCCTGCTCGGCCTTGCGGTAGAGGGCGTCGATCTTCTTGCGCACGTCGTCGAGGTGGCGGGCGCCGGCCTCCGCGTCCTCCGGGGCCCCTGAGGCCCGCCCGGAGCCCGCCGGCGGGTCCTTCGGGTCGTCGGCGTACGCGGTGGACGCCGTGGCGCCCAGCAGGCCGGTGACGCACAGGACGACGGCGGTGCACACCGCCAGCCGGCGGCCCGTGACGACCGGCCCGCCCGCTTCACCCGTTACGCCCTGTTCGCGCGATTCACCCCGTACATACCGAACGCCCTGCCGTGCCCCCTGGCTCCCCACCAGCCACCTCCGGTCGTTCCGCACCGATTCGCGTCAAGTCTCCGGCGCGGATGCTGCCATACCGGCCGGTAATTCAACAGGGCGACGGGCCCTTTAGTACGGGTGGGCGAGCACTTCTTTCCACGCACCCAGCCGATGGCCGAGGTTCACCGTGCGTTCACTCTCCTCCATCGGCCGCTTCACTTGATCTGCCTAATTTCGGCCGTACCGAGTGCGCGTCATGCCCGGAAGGCAAGCGCGACACGGCGCAGAACAAGCCTCAGCCGCACCCCCACGGCGGTCACCACACAGCTCACCACCTCGCACGCCGACGATGCGGCGCGCCCCAGGAAGGAATTCCCGACAGTGAAGCTTCAGCGCAAGAACCGGGTTCGCGCCCTCGCCGTTGGCGCTCTCGCCGTCTCCGGTGCCCTGGCCCTGACGGCGTGCGGTTCCGACGACACCACCGGCGGCAGCGGTGGCGGCGGTTCCGCCAAGTCCGCGAACATCAAGTGCGAGGGCAAGGGCAAGCTGCTCGCGTCCGGCTCCTCCGCGCAGAAGAACGCCATGGACGTCTGGGTGCAGAACTACTCGGGCGCCTGCAAGGACACCGAGATCAACTACCAGCCGACCGGCTCCGGCGCCGGCGTGACCACCTTCCTGCAGGGCCAGACCGCCTTCGCGGGCTCCGACTCGGCCCTCAAGCCCGAAGAGGTCACCAAGTCCAAGCAGGTCTGCAAGGGCGGCCAGGCCGTCGACCTGCCCATGGTCGGCGGCCCGATCGCGGTCGGCTACAACGTCCCCGGCGTGGACAACCTGGTCCTGGACGCCCCGACCCTGGCGAAGATCTTCGACTCGAAGATCACCAAGTGGAACGACGCCGCGATCAAGAAGCTGAACCCGGGCGCCAAGCTGCCGGACCTGAAGATCCAGGCCTTCCACCGCTCCGACGACTCGGGCACCACCGACAACTTCACCAAGTACCTCAAGGGCGCCGCGCCCGGCGACTGGAAGCACGAGCCGGCGAAGAAGTGGGAGGGCACCGGCGGCCAGGCGGCGTCCGGCTCGGCCGGCGTCTCCTCGCAGGTCAAGCAGACCAGCGGCGCGATCTCCTACTTCGAGCTGTCCTACGCGACCTCCGGCAAGATCCCCACGGTCAAGCTGAACACCGGCGCGAAGGCCCCGGTCGAGGCCACCGTCGACAACGCCTCCAAGGCCATCTCCGAGGCCAAGCAGGTCGGCAAGGGCAACGACCTGGCCCTGCAGCTCAACTACACCACCAAGGCCGAGGGCGCCTACCCGATCACCCTGGTGACGTACGAGATCGCCTGCGACAAGGGCAACAAGGCCGAGACCCTGCCGGCCACCAAGTCCTTCCTGACCTACGTCTCCAGCAAGGACGGCCAGAACGCCCTGAAGGCCCTCGGCTACGCCCCGCTGCCCACCGAGATCGCCGACAAGGTCCGCTCGACCGTCAAGACCCTCTCCTGACCAACCCCGGGTGGCGGCCCGACCGTCGCCACACGACCCGAGGGGCCCTTTGACGAGGGCCCCTTCCGGGCCGCCGCCCGTCCGGTGCACCGCCGCACCTGGAGTCCCCCGCGGACTCCGCAGACCGGAGAATCCATGACTGCTTCTTCCATAGCCGACAACCCGCCACCACCCCAGGACGCGCCCTCCCCCGTCTCGGGCAAGGCGGTCCGCCCCGGCGACCGGATCTTCCTCGGGCTCTCCCGGGGCTCCGGCATCGCCCTGTTGGTGATCATGGCCGCCATCGCGGTCTTCCTCACCTACCGGTCCGTGCTCGCCATCTCCGGCGACAAGGCCGACTTCCTCACCACCTTCGACTGGAACGCCACCGGCACCGAGCCCAAGTTCGGCATCGCGGTGCTCGCCTTCGGCACGGTCGTCAGCTCGGTGATCGCCATGCTGATCGCGGTCCCGGTCGCCGTCGGCATCGCGCTGTTCATCTCGCACTACGCCCCGCGCAAGCTGGCCTCGCCGCTCGGCTACGTCATCGACCTGCTCGCCGCGGTGCCCAGCATCGTCTACGGCCTGTGGGGCGCGCTGTTCCTCGTCCCGCACCTGTCCGGCCTCTACAGCTGGCTGGACGACTACCTCGGCTGGACCGGGATCTTCAGCTACTCCCAGGGCGCCGCCCGCTCGCTGTTCACCGTCGGCATCCTGCTGGCGATCATGATCCTGCCGATCGTCACCAGCGTCAGCCGCGAGGTGTTCCTCCAGGTCCCGCGGATGCACGAGGAGGCCGCGCTGGCCCTCGGCGCCACCCGCTGGGAAGTCATCCGGATGTCCGTGCTCCCCTTCGGCCGCTCCGGCGTCATCAGCGCCTCCATGCTCGGCCTCGGCCGTGCGCTCGGCGAGACCATGGCCGTCGCCACGGTCCTCTCGCCCAGCTTCCTGATCAGCGCCAGCCTGCTCGACCCGGGCGGCGGCACGTTCGCGCAGAACATCGCCAGCAAGTTCAGCGAGGCCGACCAGTTCGGCCAGGACGCCCTGATCGCCTCCGGTCTCGTCCTCTTCGTGATCACGCTGCTGGTCAACGGCGCGGCCCGCCTGATCATCGCCCGCCGCAAGGAGTACTCGGGAGCCGCCGCGTGAGCACCGTGACCACCCGCCGTACGGCCACCGGGAACGGCGCCCCGCTCCCGGTCTCCCTCAAGCAGGCCCGGCTGCCCCGCTGGACCCCGCCGGTGCTCGCGCTGGTCGCGGTCGGCGCGGGCTGCGGCATCGGGCTGGCCGCCGGGCTGGACAGCACCATCCAGTGGGGCCTGATCGCCGCCCTGCTGTTCATCGCCGGCAGCTTCGTGCTGTCCGCGGCCGTCGAGGGCACCCGGCAGGCCAAGGACCGGCTGGCCACCAGCCTGGTCTGGGTCGCCTTCCTGCTCGCCGTCGTCCCGCTGGCCTCCCTGCTGTGGGAGACCGTGGCCCGCGGCAGCAAGGTCCTGGACGGCTACTTCCTGTCGCACTCGATGGGCACCCTGCCGGACGCCATGCCCGGCGGCGGCATCTACCACGCGATCATCGGCACCCTGGAGCAGGTCGGCCTGGCCACCCTGATCGCCGCGCCGGTCGGTCTGCTCACCGCGATCTACCTCGTCGAGTACGGCCGCGGCCGGCTCGCCCGGGCCGTCACCTTCTTCGTCGACGTGATGACCGGCATCCCGTCGATCGTCGCCGGCCTGTTCATCCTGTCCGTGTGGATCCTGATCCTCGGCTTCGGCCCGTCCGGTTTCGCCGGGTCGATGGCCCTGGCCATCCTGATGATGCCGGTCGTGGTCCGCTCCACCGAGGAGATGCTCAAGCTCGTCCCCAACGAGCTGCGCGAGGCGTCGCTGGCCCTGGGTGTTCCGAAGTGGCGCACCATCCTCAAGGTCGTCCTGCCGACGTCGATCGGCGGCATCACCACCGGCGTGATGCTCGCCATCGCCCGCATCACCGGTGAGACCGCCCCGGTCCTGCTCCTGGTGTGGGGCGCGAAGACGATCAACAACAACCCCTTCGAAGACGCCCAGCAGTCGCTCCCGCTGTACGTGTTCCAGCAGTGGCAGCAGGGTTCCGAGGCCTCCTACGACCGCGCCTGGGCCGCGGCCCTGGTCCTCATCGCCTTCGTCATGATCCTCAACCTGGTGGCCCGCGGCATCGCCCGCTGGAAGGCCCCCAAGCACGCCGGTCGCTGACGCGGCCAAGACAGCGACCAGACGTACCCCCGCGAAAGAAGCAGTGATTTCCATGGCCAAGCGAATCGACGTCAGCGGCCTCTCCGCGTACTACGGCGGCCACAAGGCCATCGACGACATCTCGATGACGATCGAGCCGCGCACCGTGACCGCCTTCATCGGCCCGTCCGGCTGCGGCAAGTCGACGTTCCTGCGCACCCTGAACCGCATGCACGAGGTCACCCCCGGCGGCCGCGTCGAGGGCAAGGTGATGCTGGACGACGAGAACCTCTACGGAAGCGGTGTGGACCCGGTGGCGGTCCGCCGCACCGTCGGCATGGTCTTCCAGCGCCCCAACCCGTTCCCCACGATGTCGATCTTCGACAACGTCGCGGCCGGGCTCCGGCTGAACGGCTCGTACAAGAAGAGCGAGCTCAAGGACATCGTCGAGAAGTCCCTCAAGGGCGCCAACCTCTGGAACGAGGTCAAGGACCGGCTGAACAAGCCCGGCTCGGGCCTCTCCGGCGGCCAGCAGCAGCGGCTGTGCATCGCCCGCGCGATAGCCGTCGAACCGCAGGTGCTGCTGATGGACGAGCCCTGCTCCGCCCTCGACCCGATCTCCACCCTCGCCATCGAGGACCTGATCGGTGAGCTGAAGGAGCGCTTCACGATCGTCATCGTGACGCACAACATGCAGCAGGCGGCGCGGGTCTCGGACCGTACGGCGTTCTTCAACCTCGCGGCGGTCGGCCAGCCCGGCAAGCTGATCGAGATCGACGAGACCGAGCGGATCTTCTCCAACCCGTCGGTGCAGGCCACGGAGGACTACATCTCCGGCCGCTTCGGCTAGGCCCGTCCGGCCGGCCGCCCCCAAGCGTCCTGCGGTGCTGCATGGCGGTGCCACCGCAAGGCGAAGGGCCCGCCCCTCCTTCCCGGGGGGCGGGCCCACTGCTGTGTGGCGGCCGGTGTGTGCTCCGGCCGGCGCGTCAGCCGAAGACCAGCTGGATCAGCCAGTACGCGAGCGCCGCGACCAGCGCCGCCGCGGGCATCGTGATGAACCAGCCCATCACGATGTTCTTGGCCACGCCCCAGCGGACCGCGCGCGAGCCCTTGGTCGAGCCGACGCCCATGATCCCGGCCGTGATGACGTGGGTCGTGGAGATCGGCGCGTGGAACATGAACGACGCGGTGTACATGACCGACGCGGCGGTGGTCTCCGCGGCGAAGCCCTGCGGCGGGTCCAGCTCGATGATGCGGCGGCCCAGGGTGCGCATGATGCGCCAGCCGCCCGCGTACGTGCCGAGCGACAGGGTGATCGCACAGGCCAGCTTGACCCAGATCGGGATGGCCGCGTTCTTGTCCTCGACGTCGGCGATGACCAGGGCCATGACGACCACGCCCATGGTCTTCTGCGCGTCCTGCAGGCCGTGCCCGAGCGCCATGCCGGCGGCCGAGACGGTCTGCGCTATGCGGAAGCCCCGCTTGGCCTTGTGCGGGTTGGACCGCCGGAACAGCCACAGGATGACGACCATCACCAGGTAGCCGAGCACCAGGCCGATCACCGGCGAGATGAACATCGGCAGGACGACCTTCTCGATCACCCCGGACCAGATCACCGTGGTGCCGCCGGCCAGCGCGGCGCCGACCATGCCGCCGAACAGCGCGTGCGAGGACGACGAGGGCAGGCCGAAGTACCAGGTGACGAGGTTCCAGGCGATCGCGCCGAGCAGCGCGGCGAACAGGATGCCCATGCCCTGGTCACCGTGCGGGGTGGCGATCAGCCCTTCGCTGACCGTCTTGGCGACGCCGCTGCCCAGGAAGGCACCGGCGAGGTTCATCACCGCGGCCATCGCCAGGGCGGCCCGCGGGGTCAGCGCCCGGGTCGAGACCGAGGTCGCGATCGCGTTCGCCGAATCGTGGAAGCCGTTGGTATAGGTGAAACCGAGCGCGACCGCAATGGTCACGATGAGCGCGAAGGTGTCCATGGCCGGGGCTCAGGACTCCTTGACCGCGATGGTCTCGACGGTGTTGGCGACGTGCTCGAACGCGTCCGCCGCCTCTTCCAGGATGTCCACGATCTGCTTGAGCTTGAGGACCTCGATGGCGTCGTACTTGCCGTTGAAGAGGTGCGCGAGCAGCTTGCGGTGGATCTGGTCGGCCTGGTTCTCGAGGCGGTTGACCTCGATCCAGTACTCGGTGAGGTTGGACATCGTCCGCAGGTTCGGCATCGCCTCGGCGGTCAGCTCCGCCGCCCGCGCCAGCACCTCGATCTGCTGCTCGATGCCCTTGGGCAGCTCCTCGACCTTGTAGAGGACGACCAGGTCGACGGCCTCCTCCATGAAGTCCATGATGTCGTCGAGCGACGAGGCGAGGTTGTAGATGTCCTCGCGGTCGAACGGCGTGATGAACGAGGAGTTCAGCTGGTGGAAGATCGCGTGGGTCGCGTCATCCCCCGCGTGCTCCGCCGCTCGCATCCGCTCGGAGATCTCGGTCCGCGCGGAGGCGTCCGCCCCGAGCAGTTCCATCAGGAGCTTCGAGCCCGTGACGATGTTGTCCGCGGAGGCGGCGAACATGTCGTAGAAGCTCGTCTCCCTGGGGGTCAGACGAAAACGCACGTGAAATCCTCGGGGTGCATCGGATTCGGTCGAGTTGATGCTAGGCGCATCATCCAGCCACTGCTAACCGGCATTCCTTCAGTGTCGCCCATCGGGCAGCATGCTCTGCACGGGGTACCACGAGTGCCCGCAAAGTTCGGTACCATATACCCACCAGGGGTATATAGATCGCCTAAATACCACGGGAGACGGCCATGACGACCACGGACGCCGACACCACCGGCCGCACCGCAGCCGCCGCGGCCGGCCACCCCGCGCAGCCGGAATCCGACCCCCGGACCGTGACGGATACCGCAGAGACCGCCCCGGCGCACGGCGTCCACGGCTACGCACAGCAGAAGGACGCACACCTCAAGCGACTGCGCCGCATCGAGGGCCAGATCCGCGGACTCCAGCGGATGCTGGAGGAGGACGTCTACTGCATCGACATACTCACCCAGGTCTCGGCGAGCACGAAGGGCCTGCAGTCCTTCGGGCTCCAGCTCCTGGAGGAGCACCTGCGGCACTGCGTCGCCGCTGCGGTCATCGAGAGCTCCGCTCCGGGGGCGGTCAAGGGGCCCGAGGCCATCGACGCCAAGGTCCAGGAGGCCACCAAGGCCATCGAGCGGATGCTGCGGAGCTGACGGCGGGCTATCCACGGCCCGCGGCGCCGGACGGCTCGTCCCCGTCCCCGTCCGCTTCCACGTCCAGCACCTCGTCGATACGGTCCGGACTGAGCCGGTCCTCGCTCGCGGTCGCCGCCGCGATCATCAACTCACCGGTCAGGTCGATCTCCACGAGGGCCACGTGGTCCCAGGCCGTCGGACGGCGGTGGCCGGCCACGGACAACACCTCCTCCTCCGAGCGCCTCGCACGCATGCGGTGGTACCGCCAGCGTAAGGACGGGCCGATGCCGCGCGCATGGCACGGAAGGACCATTTCCGCTCCCGGTGGCCGGGACGGAAGGGTGGGCTCCTAGGGAGCGGCGGACGCGATCTTTCCTGCGTAGATGTCGCGGCGGTCCGGCAGGCGGACCACCACAGGCGTCCCGAATCCGGACAGTTCGGTGGTCGACGTCACCGACGCCCCCTGGGGCGCGCCATTGGCGAAATGGAAGCGTTCGCGCACCTTGCGCAGCCTGCCCGCCTCGTCCAGATACGCGTCGAACGGCACCGTACGGGTGGTAAACCCTTTCTCCGCGGCGACCAGCGCCGGCTTCGTTCGCGCCGAGGCGGCCCGCGCGGCCACGGCGATGTCCGTGGTCCCGCGGTAGTGGCGCACCGGCACCCCGTCCAGCCGCTCCTCGCCCTGGTACGTCACCTGCCGTGCGCCGCGCAGCAGTTCCGCCGCGGCGAGCGGATCGGTGGCACCGCCGGTGACGAGGTTGCCGTCGGTCAGCGAGGCGGTCTCCACCCGCACCCACTTGTCGGCGGGCACCCCGGCTCCCCGGTTCTTCATGTACAGCGCGCCGGGCGCGAGGATCTCGGTGATCGGCTGGCGGCCCTCGCCGGGCCGGTCCGCCGGGTCCGGGAGGACGACGACGAGCCGTCCGGTGCCGGTGGTGAAGTCGTAGCCGCCGGTGCCGCGGATGGCGACGCGGGTGCCGCCGCTGTTCGTCTCCATGGCCGTGACGACCCGGGCCGAGCGGGCCCGGAGCAGGGCGTCGGCGCTGCCGCGGACCCGGTCGGCGACCGCGGCGGCGGACCCGCCGGGCGGCTCGTGGTCGTCGGCCGCGGCGCCTTCGGAGGAGCAGCCCGCCGTCAGCAGCCCGACCGCCAGACCCGTCCCGCACGCCAGGGCCACGGCGGCCGTCCGGCCGCCCCGCCTGTCCTGCACCACCATCGCGTACGAGCCCCCTCGGCCGCTGTCTTCGGGACCGGCCTGGCCGGCCGGTCCGCTCGGGAGGGTCCGACGTCCCGCCCGTGTACGCCTGACGTTCCGTCGACCGATCCGTTCAACGACCGTTGAGGGGGCTCGTCACGCTGGCGACATCCAAGGCGCGTAGCGTGACGCGGGTGCCCGACCGAGCGCTGCATGCGACCTCCACCACCGAACGCGGTTCCTTCTGCACGGCCCGCTGCGACTGCGGCTGGCGCGGGCCGGCCCGGCGGGCCCGCTCGCAGGCGCGGACGGACGCGGAGCGGCACCTGTCGGAGGCCGGCGACGGGCCCCGCCCCGGACACCCCGTGGAATGAGGGAATCCGTTCCTGGAACCCCCAACGCCCCTGACGCATCTGCCTAGTCAGGGAAGCAACAGCGGTCCCGTGACCGCCCCGCGACGACCAGCCGGGCCACCGGCGGACGGGGCAGGACCGTTCGACATCGAGGGGGATCCATCCCAGTGAAGCGGCGCACACTCCTGCAGACCGGCGGCGGACTCGCGGCGACCTCGGTCGTCTGGGCCACCGGTTGCGACGACAAGAGCGGCAGGACGGGCGCGGCCTCCTCCTCCGCCACGGCCGGCTCCGACGCCGTGCAGACCAACGCGGCCTCCGTGCCCGCGCGGATCGCCGCCGGCCGGGCCACCCCGGCCTCCTGGACGGCGCTCGGCAAGAGCCTGGACGGCAAGCTCGTCCGCGCCTCGGACGCCGCCTACGCGGCCGCCCGGCGGCTCTACAACACCCGCTACGACGACCTGAAGCCGTCGGCGATCGCGTACGTCAAGCACCCGGCCGACGTCGCCGAATGCCTGGCGTTCGCCCGGAAGTACGGCACCCAGGTGGCGATCCGCAGCGGCGGCCACTCCTACGCGGGCTGGTCCAGCGGCAACGGCAAGCTCATCGTCGACGTCTCCGCGCTCGCGAAGGTGGGCACGCCGTCCGGCGGCGTGACCCGCATCGGCGCCGGCGCCAAGCTCATCGACGTCTACCAGGGCCTCGCGGCGCACGGCGTGACGATACCCGGGGGCTCCTGCCCCACCGTCGGGATATCCGGGCTCACGCTCGGTGGCGGCCACGGCGTGGTCTCCCGGGCGTACGGGCTGACCTGCGACAGCCTGGTCGGCGCGACCGTCGTGACGGCGGACGGGAAGACCGTCGACTGCGACGCCAAGCAGCACGCCGACCTGTTCTGGGCGCTGCGCGGCGCCGGCAACGGCAACTTCGGCGTGGTCACCGAACTGCGCTTCCGTACGCATCCGGCGCCGCGCGCGGTGATGGCGTACATGACGTGGCCGTGGGCCAAGGCGGCGAAGGTGGTCGCGTCCTGGCAGAAGTGGGGGCCGGTGCAGGCGGACGAGATATGGTCCGCCTGCCATCTCGACGCCCGCCCCGGCGGCACCCCGGCGGTGTCGGTGGCGGCGTTCTCCCTGGGCACGTACGGCGATCTGAAGAACGCCGTGGACCGGCTCGCCGACCAGGCGGGCGGCCCCGGCCCGGCGTCCACCGTGCATCTGACCCCGATCGGCTATCTGGACGCCATGGAGACGTACGCGGGCTGCTCGTCGAAGACGTCCGCGCAGTGCCACATGCCGGGTTCGCTGCCCGGGCACACCGGCAGCGGCCAGCTGGGCCGCGAGACCTACGCCGCCCGCTCGCACTTCTACGACCGTTCGCTGTCGGCGACCGGCATCCGGACCCTGATGGACCAGATCGAACGCGGCGGCCGCAAGGGCGTCGCCGGGAACGTGGCGCTGACCGCACTGGGCGGGGCGATCAACCGCGTGGGCCGCACCGACACCGCGTTCGTGCACCGCGGATCGCGGTTCCTGGCCCAGTACTTGACGTCCTGGCCGGCGAGCGGCTCGCCCGGCACCCGCACAGCGTGGCTGGATTCCTTCCACGCCGCGATGCACCGGTACTCCTCGGGCGCCGCGTACCAGAACTACACCGACCCGAACCTGACCGACTGGAAGACCGCCTACTACGGGGCGGCCGCCGGACGGCTCGCCCAGGTCAAGAAGACCTACGACCCGCAGCGGCTGTTCAGCACCTTCCCGCAGGCGCTCTGAGCCCGCCGGCGGACATGCGGACGGCCCGGCCCCTTCACGGGGTCCGGGCCGTCCTCATCCGCCAGGTCTTCGTTCCCCGAGGGGAGCCGGGCCGGTGGGCCCTCCGTCAGGCGGCCAGGTCCTTGTCCCGCTCCTTGGGGCCGCGCGGCAGCGCCGGTCCGGTGGCGACCACCCGGCTGCCCTCGCCGTCCTGGCCCGGACGGCCGTCCACCGGCACCCCGGGCGCCCGGACCAGCCAGTACACCTTCGAGCGGCCGATGGCGGTGGTCAGCGGTACCAGCAGCGCCTGGGCGAGCGGCGCGAGCAGCAGGGCGACGGCGGTGCCCAGCGCGAAGCCGCCGATCACGTCGGTCGGGTAGTGGACGCCCATGTAGACGCGGCAGAAGCCCTCCGCGAGCGCCAGGGCGATGCCGATCAGGCCGTAGGTGCGGTGCGCGATGAACAGTCCGACGCCGACCGCCATGGTGAGCGTGGCGTGGTCGCTGACGAACGAGAAGTCGCTCTTGCCGGGGATCAGCACCGCCAGTCCGGCGTGGTCCTTGAACGGCCGGGGCCGCTCGACGAAATCGCGGATCGGGATGTTGGCCAGCAGCGCGATGCCGGCCGCCAGCGGGGCCCACACCAGGCCGGCGACGGCGCCGGCGGCGCCCGGCCGGCGGCGGGCGGACCACCAGGCGATGAGGCACAGCACCGCGAGGGCGGCGATGATGCCGTACTCGCCGATGTACTCCATGGCCTTGTTGACCCAGTGGGGCGCGTCCTTCGCGAGGCCGTTGATGCCGTCGAGCACGTCGACGTCGGGGTTCGGCCCCTCGAATGCGAGTCCAGCCATCTACCGCGGCCCCTTATCTTTCGCGCGCGCGTGCGCCGTCCGTGTGCTGCCAACCCCCGTGGTCGTCGAGCGTGTGCTGCTACGAGCTGCTACGTCCCCACGCCTAGGAAACGTGATGACCGCCCCGGTCGTTCCACTCTCCACCGGATGATCACCAGGACGTTATCGAAGCTTGACTCATCACTGCAGTTCAGGGCCCTATGTTCACGCAGCGTTCGCAGCGGGGAGCGCTTTTGCGCCATCCGAGGTGACGCGGGTCGCCCCGATGTAGTCCGGCGTGTCGATCTTGTCGAACCGGATCACCGCCCCGGTGTACGGCGCGTTGATCATGTACCCGCCACCGACGTAGAGCCCCACGTGGTGGATCGAGCGCGGATCGTTCAGGTCGTACGCGAAGAACACCAGGTCACCCGGGAGCAGCTCGCTGCGCTTGGGATGGGGCCCGGCGTTCCACTGGTCGTTCGCCACCCGCGGCAGCTCGATGCCCACCGAGTGGTACGCGGCCTGGGTCAGCCCGGAGCAGTCGAACCGCCCGCCCTGCGCGGCCGTGCCCGTCCCGCCCCACAGATACGGCGTGCCGAGCTTGTCCTGGGCGTAGTAGATGGCCCCGGCGGCCTGCCGGGACGGCGCCACCGGCCCGCGCGGCGCCTCGAAGCTCTTGGCCAGGGTCGTGATGGTCTTCACGTAGTTCTGGGTCTCGCGGTACGGCGGGACGCCGTTGTACTGGATGACGCGGTAGGCGCCGGCGTTGTAGGCCGCGAGCATGTTGTGCGTGGCGTCGCCCGGCGCCTTCTTCACGTAACTGGCCAGCTCACAGTCGTACGACGCGGCCGACGGGATCGCGTCCTCCGGATCCCAGACGTCCTTCTTCCCGTCGCCGTTCCCGTCGATCCCGTGCGTCTGCCAGGTGCCCGGGATGAACTGCGCCATGCCCTGCGCGGCCGCCGGGCTCTGCGCCTTCGGGTTCCACCCGCTCTCCTGGTAGAGCTGCGCCGCCAGCAGTGCGGGACTTATGGCCGGGCAGAGCGTGCCCCACTTCTGCACCAGGTCCTGGTACGCGGCCGGCACCGCGCCCTTGGCCAGCCCGAGCGCCCGCCCGCCGACCCCGGCCAGCCCGGCCGCCGCCACGTACGTACCGATCACGAGCAGCCCGAGCAGGAGCACCAGCCCCGTCCCGAGCCCACCGGCCACCCAGAATTTCCGCACCCCCCAACCCTCCCCCATTCAGGCGCGGTTCACTGCCTTTTTCCGGCCGTGCGCTGCGCGTCGCGTGTCACACCGGCGGCGCAGGGGGCGCGCCGCCCGGGACGCGATCCCGCTCACATCCGCCCCTCGCGGCGCCCGGTGCACCGCCGGATGAGCGACACTGCACAGGCACCCCCGAACCAGGACGAGAGCCATGGACCCGAACAATCAGCGGCAGATGAACCGTCACCTGTGGTGGCGGGTGGCGTACTTCCTCTTCGCGATCCACCTGGTGGCCCTGGTCATGGTCTTCGCCATGACCCACGCGCCCAAGTAGCCGTCCGCGGCACCTCCCCGCCGCACCGATGATCATTGCTCGCGGTTATCACCCGTGATACACACAGTGAGAACCGTCGGCTCAATGGGTGGCCCGCACCCGCACGTACACGCCACCCCCATGGGATCCGTCGAAGAAAGGCGTCAAGTCGACTTCTGACGGCGTCTTTGTCAGCGAAGATAGAGGGCGAAGAGAGCGGCCGACCTGCGCCGGCCGGCGCAGCGGCACCATCAACAACCCATAAGGGGCGGTGAGTTCACACATGGCGCAGATGTCACACATGGTCCTTGCAGCCGAAAAGGGCGACATCACCACCATCATCGGCGGAATCGCCCCGGACTGGGGCCCGTTCGGAAGCCTGGGCAACGAGGCCCGCGTGATGGTCGAAGTGGTCATGGCGGTGGCGATCCTGCTGTGCCTCGGCATCGCGATCTGGGGCGCCGCCAAACAGCGCATCGGCGCCACCGCGCTGCGCGACACCTTCAGCGCCGAACAGGGCAAGGGCCTGATCGTGGCCGGCCTGACCGGCGTCTTCATCATCGGCTCCCTGGGGACGCTGTTCACCATCGTGTACGGGATGGCGGTGTAGGCCGCCGGGGCGAGGACCCGGGGGGCAGGGCGAGGCCCAGGGCCGGAGCGGTGCGGACCGCCACGCCTGGGCGCAGCCGGGCAGGCGTCCGTCCCCGCGCCGCTCCCCTGCGCCCCCGCCCGTCCTCTCTCCGCCGCCCCGTGCCCCCGCCCGCTTCCACCCGGCCGTACCTCCCCCGCGAAGGCCACCTGTGAAGTCCCCATGCTGACGCCCCCTCACCCCGGCCCGCCGGGCCCGCCGCACGCCCTTCGCACCCCCGCCACCAGCGGGCCGATTGGGCTGCCCGCCGGACGGGGACAGGTGGATCCGGGGGAAGGAAGGCCCGGAAAGGCGCAAGAGGGCGACGGCCGACGCGGAGCGAGGCGATGAGCACAAATTACCCACAGTCCCCCATTCGCCTCCGCGGCACCGCATCTGAGGAATCGTCACCGTGAGATGTACTCGTATCCCCACGCCCGAGCTGCCGCCCGCGCGGCTACGGTCATATGAGGGCGGCACAACGACGGCACGGACGGCGACCGCGGCAGAGGCAGAGGGGGCACAGGGGCGATGAGTCTCAGCGACGACGGAGGCTACGGCGGCGACGGCCACCGCGGCCCCGAGACGGGCCAGACCCGCACCAGACTTCCCGACAGCGGCGGCGACCCCTACGGCCCGGGACGCCGGCCCCGCAGCGGGCTGTCCAGCCGCAACCTCATCACGGTCGTCGGCGTGATCGTCCTGCTCCTCGCGGCCATCGCCTTCGCCAACCGCGGCGGCAGCGGCAGCACCAGCTCCGACACCTCGGGCGACTCCCCCAAGAACGCCCCCGGCCCCGCCCGCCCCACCACCCCCACCGGCACCAAGCCCGTCACCACGAAGAACGGCGGCATCGCCGCGGGCTTCCCGAAGACGGAACAGGGGGCGCAGTCGGCGGCGGCGAATTATGTGGTGGCGCTCAGCAGCGACGGGATGTACAACGCCGCCAGGCGGCAGGAGATCGCCAAGGCCGTCTACGCGCCCTCCGTGGCCGCGGCGCGGAAGAACGACCTGGACAAGGTCTACTCCAATGCCTCAGTCCTCGGACGCATCGGCCTCAAACCGGACGGCACCGCCCCCAAGGGAATGACGTTCGTGTCCCGCGCGAATCCTGTCGGGACGAAGATCGAATCGCTCAAGGACGACACCGCCAAGGTCTCCGTCTGGTTTTCCACGCTCTTCGGCCTGGCGGGCCCGCAGTCGCAGAACCCCGTGACCGAGAGCTGGTACACGAACACCTTCGACCTGAAGTGGACCGGCGGGGACTGGAAGGTCACCAACTTCACGCAGAAGAAGGGCCCCGCTCCCATCGGCCGCGACCAAGCGGCCGCCTCGGCAGAGGACATGACCAAGGCCGTACAAGGCTACGGAGGTCTCACGTATGCCCGGTAAGCCCACGTCCCGCCGTGTGACCTCGATCGCCACCGTGCTGGCGAGCGTCCAGGCCCTTGCGCTCCTGCTGGCGACCCGTGCCATGGCCGCACCGTCCCCGGGGCCGGGCAAGGGGCCGTGTTCCTCGTCCAGCGGCGCTCTCAAGGATTTCTGCGAGCAGAACGATCCGTCCGGCGGCGGCACTCCCCCCAACCCCCTCGACAACAACCCCCTCGACCCCCTCGAATCCCTCGCCAAAGGCTGTGCCAAAGCCGCCGCCTGGATCGTGAACAAGCTGTCCGACGCCGTGACCGCCACCTCGCAGGTGGACTTCACGAACGCGGCGTTCCTGCGGCAGTACGCCGTGGTGTTCGCCGCGTCCACCGTGCTCACGCTCGTGCTGTGGCTGCTCGCCGTGGCCAAGCGGGCGGTGCGGGGGGTGCGGCTGACGGAGGCGATCAGTGAGGCGGTCGGGTTCCTGTGGCTGACGGTGCTGGCGTCGGCGTTCACGCCGCTGATCCTGTACACCGTCGTGTCGGCGACGGACGGGGTCACCGCGATCATCGCGAAGGGGACGGGCGCGCAGACCGACACCTTCTTCGGGTCGTTCTCACAGGCGCTCACCAAGGGCACCGACATCGGCGGCGGGCCGATCATGCTGATCGTGGTCAGCCTGGTCTCCGTGCTGGCCGCCGGTGTGCTGTGGCTGGAGCTGGTGATCCGGGCCGCGCTGCTGTACGTCGGGGCGCTGCTCGGGACGGTGGTGTACGCCGGGCTGGTCGACAAGAACATGTGGGGGCACGTGCGCCGCTGGGCGGGCATCATGATCGCGGTGATCATGGTCAAGCCGGTGATCGTGATCGTGCTGGGCATCGCCGGCGCGCTCTCCGGCGACAAGGGCCCGAACGCCATCTCGGCGGTGGTGTCCGGCCTCGCCATCATCCTGCTGGCGATCTTCGCGAGCGCGGTGATCTACCGGTTCGTCCCGGGGTTCGGCGACGAGATCGCCGCCTCGCGGAACAACCGGATGAGCCGGGGCGCGGAGAACGCCGCCGCCGCGGTGCTCAGCTCCCCCGCCGCGCTGGTCTCACAGGGCATCAAGACGCACAGCACCCGCCGCTCCGGCGGGGAAGGCGGCGGCCAGCAGGGCGCGCAGGGCGGCCAGTCCCGGCCGGCCGACGCGGTCTCCGGCGGCGTCGCCGCGCACAGCTCCCGCACCGGCGGCGGCCGCGGCCCGTCCCCCGCCGCCCCCGCTCCCCGTACGAACCCCGGCCCCGGCCCGAGCAGCAGCGCCCGCACCGGCAAGACAGCAGGAGGTGAGGGGCGTTGAGCACGCAGTCCCATCCGATCGCGCCACGTCGCACCTATCTCATCGGCCGGGCCCGGCCGAACGCGATCGTCGGCAAGAACCGCGAGACCGGCGAGATCGCGCTGATCATCGCGGGCGCGTTCCTCGGCATGATGTGCGGGCTGCTGGTCCCGATGCTGCCGCTGCGGATCGTCAGCCTCACCGGCTTTCCGATGCTGGGGCTGGCCGCCGTCTACGTGCCGTACAAGGGCCGCACGTTCTACCGGTGGTTCGAGATCCGGCGCAGTTTCCGGCGCACGGTCCGCAAGGGCGGCGCGGTCTACCGCTCCGGCGCGGCGGAGGCCGGCACCCGGCTGGACGGCCGCGAGGTGGAGATCGGCCCGCCGCCCGGCATCGGCCGGATCAACTGGCTCAGCGCGCCGTTCGGCCCGGACGAGATCGCGGTGCTGCTGCACGCCGACCGGCGCACGGTGACCGCCGCGATCGAGATCGAGGGCCCGGGCGTCGGGCTGCGGGACAGCGAGGACCAGGAGGCGCTGGTCGACCGGTTCGGGACGCTGCTGAAGCATGTGGCCAACGGCGACGGCTTCGTGACGCGGCTGCAGATGCTGGCGCGTACCCTCCCGGCCGACCCGGACGCGCACGCCAAGGACGTCGCCCAGCGGGGCGACCGGAGCTCCCCGCAGTGGCTGCGGGACTCCTACGACCAGCTGCAGTCGATGGTGTCCACGAGCAGTGAGCAGCACCGCGCCTACCTCGTCGCCTGTATGCACTACACCCGCGAGCTGGCCTCCGAGGCGCAGACCATGGCGCGGGCCGCCCGGATGCACCAGGGCGGGCTGCTGCGCAAGAAGCTCGACCGGGACGCCGGGCTCGCGGTGGTGATGGCCCGTGAGCTGACCGACATCTGCGCCCGGCTCGCCGAGGCCGACATCCGGGTCCGCCAGCCGCTCGGCCAGGCCCGGCTGGCGTCGCTGGTGCACTCGATGTACGACCCGGACCACCCCATCGACCACATCCAGGCGATGAGCAAGCGCAACGCCTGGCCGGCCGAGCTCGACGCGATGGAACCGACCTACCTGCAGGCGAAGACCCGGGAGTCCTCGACCCGGGCGCCCTGGTGCCACGCCACCGCCTGGATCAAGGAGTGGCCGCTGACCCCGGTGGGCGTCAACTTCCTCGCGCCGCTGCTGGTCCACACCCCGGACGTGATCCGTACGGTCGCGGTCTGCATGGACCTGGAGCCCACCGAGGTCGCCATCGAGCGGATGCTGACGGAGAAGACCAACGACGACGCGGAGGCGAGCCGCGCGGCGAAGATGAACCGGGTGGTCGACCCGCGGGACGTCGCCCACCACGGCCGCGTCGACCAGCGCGGCGAGGACCTCGCGTCCGGCGCGGCCGGCGTCAACCTCGTCGGCTACCTCACCGTCTCGTCCCGGTCGCCGGAGGCGCTGGCCCGGGACAAGCGGACCATCCGGGCCTCGGCCGGCAAGTCGTACCTGAAGCTGGAGTGGTGCGACCGGGAGCACCACCGGGCATTCGTCAACACCCTGCCGTTCGCGACCGGGATCCGCCGCTAAAGCCGCTGGGAGGCGCGTACGTCATGGCCATGCTCGATCCGCTCGGAGCGCTCACCGAGGCGTTCACCAGCTTCCTGTTCGGGAAGGTGGAGACGACACGGCTGCCGGTACGCACCTCCACCGGCCAGGCCCAGGCGGTCTACCTGCCCACCGCCGCGCCCGGTCTCGGCGACTCCGGCGTGATCATCGGTCGTGAGGTCTACAGCGGCAAGGGCTACATCTACGACCCGTTCCAGCTGTACGGCCAGCAGCTGCCGGCCCCGCACTGGCTCGTGCTCGGCGAGTCCGGCAACGGCAAGTCCGCACTGGAGAAGACGTACGTACTGCGGCAGCTGAGGTTCCGGGACCGGCAGGTCGTGGTGCTCGACGCGCAGGGCGAGGACGGCGTCGGCGAGTGGAACCTCATCGCCCAGGAGCTGGGGATAACTCCCATCCGGCTGGATCCGACGGCCGCGCTCAACGGCGGCATCCGGCTCAACCCGCTCGACCCCTCCATCACCACGACCGGCCAGCTCGCCCTGCTGCGCACCATCATCGAGGTGGCGATGGGCCACGGCCTCGACGAGCGGGCCGGCTTCGCCCTCAAGGTCGCCCACGCGTATGTGAATGAGACGATCACCGACCGGCAGCCGGTGCTGACGGACATCGTCGAGCAGCTGCGGCACCCGGAGGCCGAGTCGGCCGAGGCGATGAACGTCGACATAGACGACGTACGCGCCTGGGGCCTGGACGTGGCGCTGGTGCTGGACCGGCTGGTCGACGGTGACCTGCGCGGCATGTTCGACGGGCCGACGTCGGCGGGCATCGACCTGGACGCCCCGCTGATCGTCTTCGACCTCTCGCACATCGACCGCAACTCCATCGCGATGCCGATCCTGATGGCGATCGTCGGCGTCTGGCTGGAACACACCTGGATCCGCCCCGACCGGAAGAAACGCATCTTCCTGGTCGAGGAGGCCTGGCACATCATCAACTCCCCGTTCGTGGCACAGCTCTTCCAGCGGCTGCTGAAGTTCGGCCGCCGGCTGGGCCTGTCGTTCGTGGCGGTCGTGCACCACCTGTCGGACGTGGTGGACGGCGCCGCGGCGCGGGAGGCCGCGGCGATCCTGAAGATGGCCTCGACCCGGACCATCTACGCGCAGAAGGCCGACGAGGCGCGGGCCACCGGGCGGGTGCTGGGCCTGCCGCGCTGGGCCGTGGAGATCATCCCGACCCTGACGCCCGGTATCGCGGTCTGGGACGTCAACGGCAACGTCCAGGTCGTCAAGCACCTCATCACGGAGGCCGAACGCCCGCTGGTCTACACCGACCGGGCGATGACCGAGTCGTCCCCGATGCCGGCGGACGACACCCGGGCCGCCCTCAACGCGGCGGCGGACGCGGAGGCCGAGGCCCGCGCCGAGGCGATGGCGATGGAGCGCCGGTGGAGAGACGAGTCGAGCGAGACGGTGGCGTGACGCGCGGATACGACGACGGGCCCTACGACGGACGGCACGGCGAACGGTACGACGGACGCCACGACGGACGGCACGGCGAACGGTACGGCGGCGGGCGGGGGCGGGGCATCCCGGACTCCCTGCTGGTCGGGCTGCTCGCCTTCCTGCTGGGCCTGACCCTGCTGGTGTGGACGGCGACCGGGCTGGCCGGGCTGTTCGCGCACGGCGCCTGGCCGAAGGGCGTGGACTACTCCGGTACCCCGCTGGCCCTGCGCCATCTGGTGTCCGCGCCGCACGACATGGCCGCCGCCTGGCCGGGCACCCCCAAGGGCCAGCTCTCCGGGTACGGCCTGTTCTGGGGCATCCTCATCGGCGAGCTGATGGTCCTGCTCGTCCTGACGATCTTCACGATGGGCACGGTCACCCGCTACCGCTCCGTACGGGCCGCCCGCCGGGCGAAGGCCCGGGCGGCGGCAAGGGCGGCGCGGGCGGGGCTGACGGGGCTCGTCGAGGACGCACCGGCCCCGCCGGTCACGGCGGCCGCCCCAGCCGCCCCCGTCGCCGAGCCCGTACCGGCCGCATCGGAAGCCCCGACCGCGGCCGCCCCGGAGACACCGGCCGTTCCCGGGACACCGGCCGATACGGCGGCCCCCGTCCCGCCCGGCCCGGTCCCCGAGCAGCGCACCGCGTCCCCGGGCGCGCCCGGTGCGGTCGCCGCGGCCGGGGAACCGGCACTGCCCCGCGTCGAGTTCACCACCGACCGGGCCGCCGCGCGGGCCGCCGCCGGTGCCGTCGCGGCCGCCGCCCCCGGCGCACTGATCGTGGCCACCACGGACCCCGCCCTGTGGGCCGGGACCAAGGACGCCCGCGCCAAGCTCGGCCCGCTGCTGACCTACGACCCCACGCACCGCCTCGACACCCCGGCCCGGATGCGCTGGTCACCCACCGCCGGCTGCGAGGACCTCGCCACCGCGACCGCCCGCGCCGCCGCCCTGCTGGCCCCCGTACGCCCCGCCGGCTCCCTGGACTCGGCGCTCGCGGACGCCGCGCAGACGCTGCTGCGCTGCTGGCTGCACGCCGCGGCGGTGGACGGCCGGCCGTTCAGGCAGCTGCACCGCTGGGCGCACGCCGCGGGCGGTGCGCAGGAGCCGGTCCGGATCCTGCGCACCAGCGCCCAGGCGTCCGCCGGGCAGGCCGGTGAGCTGGAGTCGGTGCTCACCGCGCACGCCGAACGCCGCGAGGCCGCAAAGGAGTTGGTCGGGCGGGCGCTGGGCGCGCTGTCGTCGATCCACATCCGGGACGCCTGCAATCCGCTGCGCGCGGATTCGCTCCTTCTCGAATCATTCATCGACGAAGGGGGAACGCTCTACGTGGTAGGCGAGCCCGTCGAGGATCCGCGTACCGACCCGGGTGCGATGCCGCTGCTCACCGCACTCCTCACGTACGTGGTCGAGCACGGCCGCCGCATGGCCGAACGGTCATCCGCCGGTCGGCTCGACCCACCACTCACCCTCGTCCTGGACGACATCGCGGCCCTCGCGCCGCTGCCCGCGCTACCGGACCTGCTGGAGGCGGGCCGGACCCGCGGCCTGCTGACGCTGGCGACCCTGCGCTCCGTGGAGCAGGCCCGGGCCCGCTGGCCACACCGCTCCCTGCCGGTCTGAGGCCACCCGGTCCGGTGCCGCGACGACGGCCCGCGCCAGGTCCGGCCAGTGCCGGGTGAGGTAGAAGTGGTCGCCGCCGGGGAAGACCCGCATCCGGAAGTCCCCGGCGGTGTGCGCCCGCCAGGCCGCCGCGTCGTCGACCGTCACCAGCGGGTCGGCGTCCCCGACCAGGGCGGTGACGGGGGTGCGAAGCGGCGGGCCGGGGCGGTGCCGGTAGGTCTCGACGGCCTTGTAGTCGCTGCGGACCACGGGCAGCGCCATGGCCAGCAGCTCCCGGTCGTCCAGCACCCGGGGGTCGGTGCCCTGGGTGCGCCGGATCTCCTCGATCAGCCCGTCGTCGTCGCGCAGGTGGACGGTGCCGCCGCGGACCCGGGAGGGCGCCCAGGCGCCGGAGACGACGAGCCGCACCGGCCGGCCGGCGCCCGCCGCCTCCAGCAGCCGGGTCACCTCGTAGGCGATCAGCGCGCCCATGCTGTGCCCGAGCAGGACCAGGGGCTGCCGCCCGGTGAGCGGCAGCAGCCCCCGGCAGGCCCGGGCCGCCAGTTCGCGCAGGTCCTCCAGGCGTTCCTCGCGGATACGGTCGTGGCGGCCCGGGTAGCGCACCGCCAGCACCTCGTACGGGCCGGCCGCGGCCTCGGCGGTGGCGGCCGCCACCGCTTTGGCCAGCGGCCGGAACGCGGCCGCGCCACCGCCGGCGTGCGGGAAGCACACCACCCGGGCGGCCGGCTCGGCCCCGTCCGCGGCGGGCGCCGGGCCCAGTCGGCGCAGCCACCGGCTACATTCCACGGGTGTAGCCCCCGTCGACGGTCAGGCTCTGCGCGGTGATCGCCGACGCCCGGCCGGACACCAGGAAGCCGATCAGCTCCGCGGCCTCCCGCGCCTCGACGAGCCGGCGGAGCGGGATGCCCTTGCGGGCCTGGCGCAGCATCCGGGCCGGGTCGGCGCCGATCTCCTCGGCCTGCGCGGCCAGTTCGCGGCGCAGCATGGGCGTGTCGATCCAGCCGGGCAGGACGGCGTTGACGGTGATGCCGCGGGCCGCGAGGTCCAGGGCGAGGCCCTTGGTGTAGCCGATCAGGCCGTGCTTGGAGGCGCAGTAGGCGGTGTTCCGCATCTTGCCGGCCTTGCCCAGGATCGACGAGACGTTGACGATCCGCCCGTGGTCGACGAGGTGGTCCAGGCAGGCCGCGGTGACCGCGAAGGTGCCGTGCAGGTTGATGTCCAGCACCCGCAGCCAGGTGGTCTCGTCGTCGGGCCCGTTCTCGTCGGCCACGCCGGCGTTGTTGACGAGGATGTCGAGGGTGCCGGCGGCCCGGAGTTCGGCGCGCAGCCGGGTGCGGACCAGTTCCCGGTCGCGCAGGTCCGCGGCGACGGCCACGGCGGTGGCGCCCAGGTCGGCGGCCTCCTTGACGACCGTCTCCAGCTGCCCGGCGTCCCGGTCCAGGAGGATCAGCCGGGCGGCGCCGGCCTCGGCCAGCAGCAGGGCCGTCTCCCGGCCGATGCCCTGGGCCGCGCCGGTCACCACGGCCGTCTTCCCGGCCAGTTCGCCGGGCAGCGGACCGCCGCCCGGCAGGCCGGCAGCCCCGGCCGTCGTCATGTCGTCGGTCATGATCGTGGTCCCCTCACGCCATCTTCAGGCCGCCGTCGATGTGGAGCACCTCGCCCGTCGCGTACGTGTTGCGCGGGCTTGCCAGGTACGCCACGGCGTCGGCGATGGTCTCGGGTTCGGCGTAGGACTTCACCAGCAGCCGGCGCATGATCTCGTCCTCGCCGTGGCTGCGGATGGCGTCGGTCATCTCCGTGTTGATGACGCCGGGGGCGACCGCGTTGACCAGGATCCCGCGGGACGCCAGCTCCACCGCCATCGCCTTGGTGAACGCCTCCAGACCGCCCTTGGCCGCCGCGTAGTTGGACTGCCCGCGGCCCGGCTTCGAGGCGGCCGACGAGGAGATGTTGACGATCCTGCCGTAGCGCTGGCGCATCATCAGGGGCGCCACGGCCTGGACGGTGAGCATCGGCGCGACGAGGTTGGTGGCCAGCACCTGCTCGATGTCCTTCAGGCTCTGGTTGACCAGCAGTTCGTCGCGGGTGATGCCGGCGTTGTTGACCAGGACGTCGATCCGCCCGAAGGCGGCCCGTACGTCCGTGACCAGTTGCCGCGGCACGTCGGGGTCGGAGACGTCCCCCTGGAGGAGTTCGACGCGGCGGCCGAGTGCGGCGATCTGCTCGGCGGCCCCTTCCGCCTCGCGGGTCGCGCTGCGGTAGTTGAGCGCGATGTCCGCGCCGCCCTCCGCCAGTTTCAGGGCGATGGCCCGGCCGATGCCCCGGCTGCCGCCGGTCACCAGCGCCACCTGGCCTTCGAATTCCATGATGTCCTCTCGCACGCTTCGTGAAGTGGGTCTCAGACCGAGTGGGCGCTCTTGTAGTCGGCCAGCCGCAGCCCGTGCGCGTCGGCCAGCGCCGCGATGTCGATGACCTGTTGGCGGCTGATGTTCCCGTACGAGTAGTGGTGGTCCAGTCCGGCAAGTCCCATCAGCGCGGTCTCCGCCATGCAGGCGAACAGCTGGCCGGCCTCCAGGAAGGCCCGCGCCGACGGGTGCAGGCTCTCGCCGTTCGGGGTGGCGACGATCCCGCCGAGCATGTACGCCAGGTCGGGCCGCTGCTCGGGCACGCCCGGCACCACGTTGTTGGGCACCGCGATGTCGCAGATCACCGCACCGTCGGCGAAGTGCTCGCCGGTCAGGAACGGCTCGGGGCTGTTGGAGGCGGCGAGCACCAGCTGCGCCTCGCGCAGCGCCGCGCTGTCCTGGGTGACGGTCAGGAACGGGTCGCTGCCGTACCGCTCCGTCAGGTACTCGGCGATGGCCCGGCCGCGCCCGGCGTCGTCGCCGCCCGGCCCCTCGGCCAGCCACTTGGTGATCAGCGGCTCCTCCGCGAGCCGCGCCGGGATGCCGGCCAGTTCGCCGCCGGCCGCGATCCGCGACCAGCACTCCTGGTAGATGCCGTGCACCGTGTTGCCCAGCCGCCGGGCGGAGCCGTCGCGGCGGCTGCCGACCAGCACGATCTTGCCGAGCCGCTCGGCGAACAGCTGGCTGTAGACCGACGCGATGTTGCCGGCCGCGCCGACCACGGCCAGCGTGGCGTCCTCGACCTTCCAGCCCCGGTCCTGCGCGCCCCGCTCCATCGCCTGCACACCCATCGCCACGGTCAGCGCGTTACCGCTGGTCAGCGCGATGCCGGGGACCTTGAGCGAGGTGCAGTTGTGGGTGACGATCGAGGTGTACATGCCCAGGCCGGCCACCGTGCAGCCGTCCTCGCGGGCCGCCTGCACCCGCTCCTCGATGTCCGCGCGGATCCCCGCCACGTCCCCGGACGCCAGGTAGCCGCCCATCTGCTCGGACGACACCATCAGCGGGTACAGCGCGAACTCCACGGCGCTGCCCAGCGGCGAATCGATCCGTACGCCCGGATAGGGCGCGGCCTTCTTGACCGGGTCCATGCCCAGCACGAACGCGCGCAGCGCGGCGTCGCTCAGCTCGGCGAGCGCCGGGTCGACCTGCCGCAGGTGCGCCGGTTCGATCAGGTGGTTGAGGAACGCGACCTTGCGCACCGGCCCGGTCACCGGCCGCGGCGCGGCCTGCTCGTAACCGGGCAGCGCGCCCCGGAAGTCCCGGATCTCCGCGCGCGGCTTGGGGATCCGGCGGTCACTGGCCGGGTGGACCAGGTGCAGCGTGTCCTCGTACCGCAGGATCCGGCAGAGCCGGGTAAGTGCCCCGCGCAGCTGCTCGATGTCCTCGTCGGTGAGGTACGCGGACGGCTGGATGCGCAGCACGTTGCCGGCGCTGCCGGTCGGCGCGATCCGGATGCGTTCCTGCCGCAGCAGGTAGCCCGAGAGCAGATAGCCCAGCGACCCGGTGTACGCGCTGCCGCGCAGCACCATCGAGCGGGCACCGCCCTGGTCACGCAGCTGCACGCCGAGGAACAGGCCCTTGCCGCGGACGTCCTCGATGACGTCGGGGTAGGCGGCCTTCAGGTCGTTCAGCACCGCGGTGAGCTTCTCGCCGCGCTCGGTGACCTGCCGGTAGAGCTGCCCGTCGCCCGCCTCCAGCAGCTCGACGACCTTGCGGGCCACGGCCGAGGAGAAGTCGTCCATGGCGAACGTGGAACTGTGGATGATGTCGAACTCGCCCTGGTAGAGCGACTTGCGGACCAGCATCGCGGAGATCTTGGCGAGCCCGCCGCCGAGCGACTTGGACAGCGTGTAGTAGTCGCCGCGCAGCCCGATCAGCGAGCTGGCGAGGAACGCCCCGCAGCGGCCCAGACCGCTCTGCACCTCGTCGATGATCAGCGCGGTGCCGACCTTGTTGCAGAACAGCCGGATGGCCCGGCCCTGCTCGACGGTCAGCGCGTGGATACCGCCCTCGCCCTGCACCGGCTCCACCAGGAACGCGGTGATCACCGGCAGGTCCCGCTCGACGACGCGGACCTTCCCGCCGTCGGTCTCGACGTCGAGCAGCGTCACCCGCTCCTCGTCGGCGATGTCGTCCAGCAGCTCGGGCCGGTCCATCGGCACGAACCGCACCCGCGTCCCGAGGTTCGCAAAGGGCGTCCGGAAGCCGCTGTTGTACGTCAGCTGGACGCTGCCGACGAGCTTGCCGTGGAAGGACCGCTCCAGCGCGAGGAACAGCGGCCGGGTGGCCAGCGCCGCCGCGTTGTGCGCCCCGACCGCCGCCAGCAGCGCCTCGATCCCCCCGCCCTCCGGCGCCCGCTCCCGCACCTCAGCGGTCCGGAAGGCGTCCTCGTCGACGACGGCCTCGCCCCGGCCGACCGCCTCCCGCGCCCGCTCCACGTGGGCGGCGACCGTCTCGGCGAGCTCCATGACGGCCCGCACCCGGACCAGCTCGGCGTGTTTGACCGCCGCCTCGACGGCCTCCGCGCCGCTGTTGCCGAACGTCGCGACGTACGGCTCCTTGACGGAGGTCTCCCGCCGGACGACGTCGCTGAGCGCGGCGCCGAGCCGGCCGGCCTCCTCCCGTAACGAGAACTGGGCGTGCACGGCCCGCCGCTGGTCGAGCAGCTCGTGCGCGTGGGCGACGATCTCGGGGTGGTTGTGGCCCAGGATCAGCGAGCCGTAGCCGCCCATCAGGTCCAGGACGGGCACCTCGGTGCCCTGCTCGTCACGGTGGTGGAGGGTGTTGCCCTCCGCCCGGACGTACTCCACGTCCAGCCCCAGGGCGGTGAAGATCCGGCCCATCTGGGGCTGCACGAACTCGGTGAACTGCGACATGTGTTGGTGTCCCCTCGTGCGTCAGTCCGTGTGCGGCCGCTGGGCCAGCAGGGCTCCGGCGAACCCGTTGAAGGTGCTGTGCAGACTCAGGACGGAGTCGATCCGCCGCTTCCTGGGTGCGCCCATGACGAAGTCGGTACCGTCGTCCGGCGGGGTCCGCAGATGCGCGATCTGCGGCAGCTCCCCGGTCGCGAACAGGTGCGGCGCCAGGGCGAGTTCGGCCAGTGGCCCGGCCGCACCGAGGGTGCCGGTGACCGGCCGCAGCGAGCCGACCGGCACCCCGCTGTCCTTCAGCAGCGCCCGCAGCAGCTCCGCCTCCGCGGCATCGTGCCGGACGGTGCCCTTGCCGTCGGCGAGGACGGCACCCAGCGTGTCGGGCGTCAGACCGTGCTCGGCCAGCAGCCCGCGCGGGCCCTCGGCGAGCGCGGACGGGCCGACACCGCTGTCCACCGCCGGCCGCAGCGCCGCCCCCAGGAACGTCACCAGCGGCCGCGCCCCGCGCGCCACCGCATCCCCGGCCCGCTCCAGCACCAGCGCCACCGCGCCCTCGGCCAGCACGGTGCCGTCCCGCTCCGCGTCGAAGCTGCGCAGCGCCGCCCCGTCGGGGCCACCGGGCGTCAGATGGCCGGCGCGGTACTGCGCGGCCAGCTTCAGCGGCTCGTTGTAGCTGCCGGCGCCGACCACCAGCGCGGTGTCGCAGGTCCCCTCGCGCAGTGTGAAGGCCGCCCGCTGCAACGCGCCCAGCGCGGCCCCGGCGTCCTGGACGAACGCCGCACAGTCGCCCCGGAACCGCTGCGCGATGCTGATCAGCGCGAGGGTGTTGTTGTTCAGCGCCCGGATGACGGTGAACGGGTTGAAGGTGGCCGCGTTGCCGAACGCCTCCGCCACCAGCCGCGTCATGCTCACCCCCGCCTCCGGCGAGTGGTCCGTGCGGGCGTTGTCCAGCGCCTTGTGGAACGCCGCCGCACTCAGGTCGGTGGAGTCGTCCTGGGCGACGTACAGCCCGCGCCGCTCCTCCGGCACCTGCTGCCAGCTCTCCCCGGCCGCCGCCATCGCGTCCTGCGCGGCGAGCACCGCGTTGAACGTGAACGGCGTCCCGAACTTGCGCAGCTTGTGCGGGACGCTGTCCCGGCTCTCCTCCTGGAGCGCGTCCGGTACGTGCCCGAAGTGGCTGATCTTCCGGGTCCGCACGTACGGATCCCGGTACGGCGACAGCGCCGGCTGCGCCTGCCGCCAGGCCGACCACAGCGCCTCGGGGCCGCGCCCGGTGGGCAGCACCGCGCCGATGCCGGTCACGACGACCGCGTCCGGGTCGAAGCCCGTACGGGCGGCGTCGGAAGTGTGGGGGGTGTGCGGGGCGTGGGGGGTGGGGTTGTCGTGGAGCTCGTCCGAGGGGTTCGTACTCGGGAGGTCAGTCGTCATAACCGCGTACCACCAGACTGGCGTTGAGGCCGCCGAAGCCGAAGGAATTGCTCACTGCCACCGACACCTCCTGGTGCCGGGCCTTGTCCGGGACGTAATCGAGATCGCAGGCCGGGTCCGGGTTCGTGAGGTTGAGCGTGGGGGGCACGATGCCGTCGCGCACGGACAGCACCGTCGCGATCAGCTCGGGCGCGCCGGCCGCCGCGATCAGATGCCCGAGCATCGTCTTGTTGGCGGTCACCGCCAGCTTCCGGTAGTGCTCACCGCCGGCGAAGACGTCCTTGATCGCCCGGGTCTCGATCGGATCGTTCAGCGGCGTGGACGTGCCGTGCGCATTGACCGAGTCCACCGCCTCCGGCGCCACACCGCCGTCGGCCAGCGCCCGGCGCATCGCCAGCGCCGCGCCCACACCGTCCGGATGCGGAGCGGTGACCTGATAGGCGTCCAGGGAGCTGCCGAAACCCGCCAGCTCGGCGTAGACGGTCGCGCCGCGCCGCCGGGCGCTCTCCTCGCTCTCCAGCACCAGCATCGCGGCGCCCTCCGCGGCCACCAGACCGCTGCGGTCCCGGTCGAACGCCCGGCACAGCCGGTCCCCGAACAGCTCGGACGTGGACGGCGCCCCCAGCAGGTGCAGCCCCGTCATGGTGGGCAGGTTCAGCACCGAGTCGGCGCCGCCCACCACCATCGCGTCCACCTCACCGCGCCGGATCATCCGGAACCCGTGCCCGATGGCGTGCGTGGCGCCCGCGCACGCGGTGCTGAAGTTCAGCGCCGGGCCGCGCAGCCGGTGCCGGGCCGCGATCCCGGCGGCCAGCGCGTCATTGGTGCAGAACAGCCCACTGCTCAGGTCCAGTTGGTCGCGCCGCGCGTACAGCGCCTGCCAGCTGGGCTGCCCGTCCGCACCGAGGGCCGGCAGCAGCTCCAGCGGATCGCGCTCCGGTACGCCCGACCCGACCGCGGTGCCGATCCGGCCCGCCGGCCGCGCCCCGTCCCCGCCGGCCGCCAGCCCGGCGTCGGCCAGCGCCTGGCCGGCCGCCGCCAGCCCGAACCGCACCCGCCGCTCCACCGGCTCCGCCGGGTCCGCGTCGGCCCCGTACCGCGCCGCGAACGCCGCGTCGTCGACCGGCGCCGCATAGCGCACCGGGAAGTCGTCCACGCCCGGCGGCTGCCAGCCGCGGATCGCCGAACGGCCCTCGCACAGGCCCTCCCACATGGTCTGCCAGTCGAGCCCCAGTCCGCAGACGGCGCCCAGCCCGGTCACCACGACGCGGCGGCTCATGATCCGGCTCCTTCCAGTACGACGGCACACACCTGACCGCGTGCGCCGCAGGCCAGCACCAGCACCCGGGAGGCCGGCAGCGGCTCCTCGCGGACGGTTTCCCCGTCGTCCGCGAGGAGCCGCCCGGTGGCCAGCCCGTGCAGCGCCAGCACCCCGTGGGCCAGCGGATGGGCGGGCCCGAGCACACCGGTGGCGCGCTCGGCCCCGGCCACCGCGGGCCACCCGCCGGCCGGCCCGAAGACCTGGCCGAGCGCGGCGCGCTGGGCCTGTTCGCCGGCCGCCGTCCACCCGGCGTCCGGCAGCACCCAGCCGATCCCCGCGGCGTCGGTACCGGCCATCGCCAGCGCCGCCCGCACCGCCTCGGTGAGCGCCGAGGTCAGGTCCGCGCCGTCCGCGCCGAACCCGCGCCCGTATCCGGCCAGCCGCACCGCCGGCCCGTCCGGCGCCGCCGGTACGTCCTCGGCGCGCCGGGCGACGAGGAACGCGGCCCCCTCCCCGGGGGCGGCACCGGTCCACCCCAGCTCCTCGTACTGCGGGAACAGCAGCGGATGCACCTTGGGGCTGACCGCACCGATGACGGCCGCCTCGTTCTCGCCCTCGGCGACCGAGAGCACCCCGTCGATCAGAGCCGTGAGGCCCGCGTCGGAGAACGGGGAGTACGCGGCCATCGCACCGGTCAGCCCGAACGCCGCCGAAATGTGCGCGGCGGCCGTGCTGTTGAGGTGGGACAGCCCGCTGAACGGCGGGACCTCCCGGCCGTAGAGCGCCGCGACCGCACCGGGCGACTCGTCCGCCGCCCGCCGCAGCCCGTCGAGGGCGGAGAACCGCAGCAACTGCTCGTCGACGGTGGGCAGTCCGAGGTACAGCCCCCAGCCCTCCCCGCCCACCGGACCGGCCACCGAGGGACCGCTCAGCGCCAGCCGCGCCCCGTAGAGCGCCATCCGGGCCTGCTTCTCGGAGGTGCGCAGCACCCGCCGGTGCACCCCGAGCGTCGCCGCGTCCGGGTCGTCGACGAGGAACGCGGTGCCCGCGCCGGGCCAGGTGTCCGCGAGCAGTTCGTAGGGCCGGCCGGTGTCCTTGCCGGCCACCAGGGCCTCCCACAGCGACGCGGGGTCCGCGCCCGCCGCGGTGTATAAGCCGGGTGCGGTCAACCGCACCGCATCGAGGTTCGTCATCGCGTCGCTCACCCCGCCTGCGCCAGGATCAGCGAGCAGTTCTGCCCGCCGAAGCCGAAGGAGTTGGACAGCACCGTCGTCACCGGCGTGTGCCGCTGCTCGGTGACGATGTCCAGGCCGCGGGTCACCTCGTCCGGCTCGTGGAAGTTGAGGGTCGGCAGCAGGGCCTGCCGCTGCAGGCTGAGCACCGACAGCACCGCCTCGGCCGCCCCGCTGTTCGCCAGCGAGTGACCCATGGCGGACTTGTTGCCGGTGACCGGGATCCGGCCCACCCGCTCCCCGAACACGGTGTGCAGCGCGGCCGCCTCACAGGTGTCGTTGGCCTCGGTCGAGGTGCCGTGCGCATTGACGTGGTCGATGTCGTCCGGCGTCAGCCCGCCGTCCGCGAGCGCCGCCCGGATACAGGTGGCGTAGTCGGAGCCGTCGCGGGAGCTGGACGTCATCTTCACCGCCTCGGTCACCCCGGCGTAGCCGGCGACCCGGGCCAGCACCCGCGCGCCCCGGGCCTCGGCGTGCGCCCGCGACTCCAGCACCAGGAACGCGGCGCCGTCACCGATGACGAACCCGGAACGGTCCTTGTCGAACGGGCGGCTGAGCTCCGCCGCGTCCCGCTCCCCGGCGGGCGCCAGCGCACCGATCCCGTAGAACGCGGCGACCGAGGACAGCGTCGTCAGGCTCTCCGCGCCGCCGGCCAGCGCCACGTCGAGCGTGCCGCTGCGGATGTAGCGGTACGCACTGCCGATGGCCATCCCGCCCGCGGCACAGGCGTCCGCGTGCGTCTCCAGCACCCCGGCCGCACCGAACCAGTCGGCCAGCCGCGCGGTGGCGGTGTCCGGCTGGACCCGCTCGTGCCGCCGCGGGTCCGGCCCGCCCGCGTCGAGGTAGCCGTCCAGGTCCAACGCGCCCGCCTCGAAGTCCACATGACCGGCCAGGCCGACGAGTTCGGCGGGCTCCATCACCATGCGGTTGCAGGCCAGGAAGACGCCGCCGCGCTCGGATTCGAGGCGCCGCGGCAGCCCGCTGCGCTCCCAGGCCTGGGCGGCGGCGTGCCAGGCGAGCGCCCCGGCCGGCCCCAGCGGGCGGGCCTCCGGCGGCACCGCCTCCTCCAGGGACCGCCGCACCTCGGGGTCGATATGGGCCGAGACGGCGCAGGGCACGCCCCACTCCTTGTGGAGCGGGTGCTCGGCGATGAGGGTGTTCCCCTGCGCGAGATGGTCGAACAGCGCCTCGGGGTCGGTCAGTCGACCGGCCACCAGGCCGATACCGGTCACCACGACCTCATGACCGGCCCCGGTGGGTATGTGGGGGTTCACTTGCTTTCCTTTCGCACGTCGAACGGCTTCGGCGGCGGCCGGCCCGGGTCAGCCGACGGGCTGGGCGTGCCCCAGGGCGGCCAGCGCCGCGCGCACGCCCTCGGCCATCACCTCGTCACCGGTGGCCGCCTCCAGCGCGGCACCGCAGCCGGCGCACTGGACCTTGCCGGACGGCGCGATCTGCGCCTTGTCGGCGGCGCACTCGGTGCAGGCCTCGGGCAGGTGGTCGAAGATCCGGTGGGTGAACGCGGCCCAGTGCGCACTGGTGGCCGCCGCGGCGACCTCGTACGGGCGCATCCCGGCGTGCACCTGCTCCTCGCTGTAGCCGAACGCGCTGCGCCGCAGCACCTCGGCGGCCAGCTCGGAGATCCCGCCGCGCTCGTCGTAGAGCTGCTCCGACCCGCCGAGCGCCGACGCCAGCTGGTCGAGCACATTGGACTTGGGCAGCGCCACGCCGAGCTTGGTCTCCATCTCGAAGCGGAATTCGACCAGGTCGAGGGATTCGGCCCCGAGGTCGGAGACGAGGGTGGCGTCCGCGGTGATCTCGTCGACGCTGCTGCCCAGCACCTGCGCCAGACCCTCGCGGACGATGTCGTGGATCCGGTCTGCCTCGTAAGGGTTCTGCATGGTTCTCTCCTCGTTTCGTAAGCACTCTGCACGCCACCTTTTACCGGCCATGGAAAATGCTGGAAAACGGCAGCGGAAATTACCTGGCGGCACGTTTCGTCGACCGGCCGGAAACCGGAAGGAAAGTGCAATGAGAGGACATCACTGAGCGCCGCAACGGCACGGTAAGGAACGGCTTCGCAAAGCCGGAATGAATTACCGAGAAACCGTCGGAAAATTCAGCTCAGTACGCTCCGGCAAGAGGCGGCTGCCGCCATGGCGGCACACTCGGCCCAGGGACACAGAACGCCGGGAAACCCTCCCGGGAAGCGGAACGCCCGGCCACCGGACAGCCCGACGGACATCACTGAGGACATCGCATCGACATCACAACGGGCATCGTGACGGGCATCGAGACGGACGCCGCTTCGGACATCACTTCAGATATCGCTTCAGACATCTCTGGACGCGTGACACATGCCATCCCCCGTAACAAATGATCCCCCGATGCCTGCTTACACAGGAACAGGCCTTAAAACGTCGGCGACCACCTCGTCGTGCCCCACCGAAAGGACCTGCACCGCCTCTCCCGGAGGCGCGACAAAAACGTTACCAGAGCTCCCCAGAAGCGTCACGGGATTGTGCGATAGGTCACGTGACCCAATCACTTACCCGCGGGGTCAACTCAAAAGGTTCCGTGGTAATGAAAAACTTAACGCGGGATTCACATACCCCCGGGCCGGTTATTCCCCGCCCAAGACCACCACTTCGCCGGCCTCTTACCCCGGGGGGCCGGTATCCACCCGGCACCGCGCCCGGAACCACCCCACCTACCCCAACCGCCGCGCGTACCCCGGCAGCAGCTTCCCCTGGTTCACACTCACCGCACCCACCAGCCGCTCCCCCAGGTAGTGCGCCACCAGCACCGCCCCTTCCGCGACGGACCCGGCCTCCACCACCTCCCGGTCACCCGTACCCGGCAGCCCCACCGACCGGATCCGCAACCCGAACGCCGCCGTCCAGAACGACGGCACATGCACATACGGCTCGGCCGCCGCCGGCCCCGCCAGCAGATTGCGCCCCGCCAACTCCCCCTGCGCGGCCGCATTGCTCCAGTGCTCCAGCGGAACCGGCCCCTCCACCGTCCGCACCGCCTCGCAGCACGCCGCGTCCCCGGCCACCACCACCGCCGGATCCGCCGCACCCGCACCCGCCGTACCACCAACCCCACCCGCGACCCGCGCGAACAGCCGCTCGTCACAGTGGATCCGCCCGGACGGCAACGCCAGCCCCGACCCCGCCAACCACCCCGTGGCCGGCACCATCCCGATCGCCACCACCACCAGCGACGCGGACACCTCCGCCCCGTCCGCCAGCACCACCGCCCGCACCCGACCGTCCCCGGCCGCCGCGAAACCCCGCACACCCACACCCAGCCGCAGCGCCACCCCCGCCCGGCCCGCCGCCTCCGTCACCACCTGCGAAACCGTGCCGCCCAACGCCCGCAGCGGCGCACCGAACGGCTCCACCAGCGTGACCTTCACCCCCAGCCCGCTCAGCGACGACGCCAGCTCCACCCCGACGAACCCGGCACCGACGATCACCACCTCATCGGCCCCGCCGTCCACCGCGGCCCGTAACCGCCGGACGTCCGCCAGCCCCCGCACCGTCAGCACCCCACCCGGCACCCCGGCACCGGGCCACTCCCGCGCCTTCGCACCCGGCGCCAGCACCACCCCGTCGTACGGCAGCTCCACACCATCGGCCAGCCGCACCCGCCGCCGCTCCCGGTCCAGCCCGACGGCCGCGGTCCCCCGGATCCAGCGGGCGCCGAACTCACCGTCGCCCGCCAGCCGGATGTCGTCCCCGGTCATCGTCCCGGCCACCACCTGCTTCGTCAGCGGCGGCCGGTCGTAGGGCAGTTCCCGCTCGTCCGACACCACCGTCAGCCGGCCGTCGAACCCCTCGTCCCGCAGCGACCCGGCGGCCCGCACCCCCGCCAGGCCCGCCCCCACCACGACGACCTCGCGCAACGCTCAGGCCCCCTCGACCACGAGCGCCCGCACCGGACACGCCCGCACCGCGGCGGCCACCTTCCCCGCCAGCCCCTCCGGCACCTCCGGCGCCACCACCAGCTGCTCGTCGTCATCGAGCGTGAACACCTCGGGCGCCACCAGCGCACACTGCCCGAGCCCGTCACACACGTCCCGGTCGACCCGGATCTCCACCATCCCGCTACCCCCCACCGTTCCCACTCCCGTCCTCCGGCGACCCGTCAGCGCGCATACCGCAGCGGCAGCTCCACCAGCCCCCGGATCGCATCCGACGGCAACCACCGCACCTCCTCCGCCGGCACCGCCAACTCCAGCGTGCCGAACCGCCGCAGGATCTCGGTCAGCGCGATCGTCGCCTCCTGGCGGGCCAGCCGCTGCCCCAGGCAGAAATGCGGCCCCACCCCGAACGACAGATGCTGCGCGGTCGCCCGCCCCAGGTCGAACGCATGCGGATCGTCCCGCACCTCGGGGTCCCGGTTCGCCGCGTTCAGCAGGAACCGCACCAGCTCCCCCTTACGGATCACCACCCCGCCCGCCTCGACGTCCTCCAGCGCCACCCGGTTCACGGTCGTCATCGCCGACCCCCGGAACCGCAACGCCTCCTCCACCGCCGCACCGACCAGCGACGGATCCGCCCGCAGCGCCGCCAGCTGCTCCGGGTGCGTCAGCAGATCGTGCAGCGCATTGGCCAGCAGATTCGTGACCGTGTCATGCCCCGCGATCAGCAACACCGCCGCGAACGACGACAGTTCCTCATCACTGAGCGCACCCCCGTCCTCGAACCGCGCCGCGATCAGCTCACTGAGCAGATCCTCGGTCGGCCGCTCCCGCTTCGCCCCGATCAGCCCGATGCAGTACCCGAACAGCTCCGCGGCCGCCGACTGCATCGCCTCCAGCGACGGCGCCGCAGAGATGTCCATCGCCCACTGCCGGAACGGATCCCGGTCCTCCGCCGGCACCCCCAGCAGCTCGCAGATCACCTCCAGCGGCATCGGATACGTGAACTCCTCGATGAAGTCCGCCGTACCGCGGTCCCCCAGCTTGTCCAGCAACTGGTCGGTGATCTCCGCGATCCGCGGCTCCAGCTGCCGCACCGCCCGCGACGCGAACGCCGCGGTCACCAGCCGACGATGACGCGCATGATCCGGATCGTCCTGCTCCAGCAGCATCACCGCCAACCCCGGCACCAGCGCCCCGTGCGGGGCGTGCCGGTGCACATCGTTGGACAGCCGCGGATCGCTCAACAACTCCCGCGTCAGCGCCGCCCCGAGCACCGTCCAGGTCTCCTGCCCGTTCAACTGCCGGGTACGGATGATCCCGTGGCTCTTCGCCAGCCGGTCCAGCTCCTGCTCCAGGCCCGCCGTCGACGCCAGCTCGGCCAGATCCACCACTACGGTCATGACGTACTTCCCCCTGATTCCCCGTTGATCCCGGAACGCTCAGTCCCGGAGCAATTGCACGGCAAACTGCGCCAGTTGCGCATCCATCGCGGACGACCGGCTGCCGGCGATCCCCGACCGCATCAGAGCCGCCCCCTCGACCAGCGCCACGAACGTCTCCGCCCGGGCCCGGCAGAACTCACCCGGCCAGTCCGGCCGGCCCTGCTGGACGTACGCCTCCACATGGGCCACGTACTTCCGGTAGAACTCCCGCACCACGGTGGCGATCTCGTCGTCCCGCGCCGCCAGCGCCCACACCTCGACATACAGCCGGACCAGCTGCGGATCCTCCTGCTCGGCCAGGACCACCCCGACCACCTCGTCGGGGTTCGCGTGCCCCTCCGGCAGCTCGATGGCCGACGGGTCGTCCCGCACCATCCGCAGCCCGGTCGTCTCCGCCAGCCGCTCCAGCGAACGCTCCAACGCCCGCTCCAGCACGGCCTTGATCAGATCGGCCCGGGTCGGGAAGTAGTGCTGCAGATGCCCGACCCGCACCCCGGCCTCACCGGCGATCGCCCGCAACGAGGCATCCGACCCCTTGGCCACCAGCACGGCCTCGGCCGCGTCCAGCAGACTCGTCCGCCGGATGCTCCCCTGCCGCGTCAGCGTCGAGCCCTTCCCGGCCCCGCCGTCCTTCTCCTCGCTCATGACACCTCGACCCCGACGCCGGCCTTCTCCAGCGCCGCCACGACGTCCTGCGGCACCGGCGTCATCTCCGGGAACACCACCCCGCGCGGCGCGGCCGCCCCGTCCTCACCCAGCACCCGGCGCAGCCCCAACAGCCCGCCCAGCGCGGTCAGATGAGCCTGCCCGGCCGGATCCGTCAGCACTGCCGTACGCCGCTGCCCGCCCCGCCCGCGCACATCGATCCGCAGGCACGCACTGCCGCCCTCGCCCGGCGAGTACAGCATCGAACGCCGCGTCGACTGGAACTTCTCGCCACGTCCCCACCGGAAGAACCCGGTCTTCTTCAGCGCCAGCAGCGTCGACGTCGAGGAGTTGGCACTGAATCCGATCCGTGTGAGGGCGGTGTCCACCCCCAGCACCAGCGGCAACGTGAACTGCTCCGGCGTGTCGATCCGCGCGACCTTCGTCCGGTGCTCCCCGATCGACACAAAGCCGGCCCCGGACAACGGCATGATCATCCGCCGCTGCCCGCCCTCGGTCACCTCGTAGTCCAGCCCCAGCCGGTCCATGAACTCCACCGAGTCCGTGCCCGCCCGGTCCTTCAGGTCGTACCGGATCGCGATCTCCACCGCCGACGCCCCGCCGACCTCGGCCGCCAGCGCGGCCGCGACCAGCGCCGTCACCCCGCCCATCCAGCTCGACGACAGCAGCACCGGCGCCGTCGGCGGGTGCACCGCCGCCACCGCCACGGCCCGCTGCAACCGCGCCGTCCACCGCGTGATGTCCACATACGGCACACCACCGCGGAGCGCCGCCAACAGCACCCGGTCCTCAGGGTCGTTGACCGTACTGATCACGGCCCGCACCTTCGCCGAGAACGGCTCCGGATCACTCAGGTCCCACCGCCGCACCGACGCGCCGACCTCCTCGGCCAGCGCCTTCCCACGCTCCGGCGTACGCCCCGTCAGGAGCAACGGCCACGACCCCGCCGCCAACCGCGCCAAATCCCCGCCAACGGTCCCGTAGCCACCCACCACAAGAACCGGACCCGTCACATCAAGCTGGATGTCATCGTCCACAACCCCGAGACTAGGTCACGCGACCTAGAAACACAACGACGATCTACGTCACACCCGGCGGCACACACCCCGACCTGCCGACTCGGCACCCCTGCGACCGGGTATCCCGCTCCCCACGCCTTGACCCGCCGGCCGACCGACACCGCACCCAGGCGGCCCCAGAACGCAAAAAAGCCTCGCCCCGAGCTGAATTACTTCAACTCGGGACGAGGCTATTTCAAAATTTGTTCGGCGGCGTCCTACTCTCCCACAGGGTCCCCCCTGCAGTACCATCGGCGCTGAAAGGCTTAGCTTCCGGGTTCGAAATGTAACCGGGCGTTTCCCTAACGCTATGACCACCGAAACACTATGAAGTTAACCAACCGGAATCATGACTCAACGGTCGTTACTTCAGAACCT
>NZ_JBIDAJ010000049.1:0-48157 GCF_043202395.1 Streptomyces sp. NPDC048197 | reverse complement strand
TTGGGACGTAAAGCGACAGCAGTCCCAAACACCGGCCCCGCAGGCCCGTCACCGCACCCGACACCCACCCAGCCCGCCGCAGGCGCAACGGCGAGCGAGCCCCGCGGCGCAGCAGACAACTACGTGCGGGGGCGCCGCAAAGCGCAACGACGAGCAAGCCCCGCGGCGGGACAGCCAGGTACGTGGGAGGCGCCGCGCAGCGCAACGGCTACCCGGCGCCCTCGCGCCCACGTACCGTGAATGTCATGACGAGCATCGGTGGAACCGAGATGGTCGACTGGAACCTCGCGGTTGCGACCGCGACCCGGTTCGTGCGGCCGGGGCCAGAGGTCAGCCGGGACGAGGCGCGGGCGATCGTCGCCGAGCTGCGTAAGCACGCCAAGGCGTCCGAGGCGCACGTGCGGGCGTTCACGAGGCTGGCGCAGCCGGACGCGCAGGGCGAGGTGCCGCACGATACGCCCGTCCTGGTCGTGGACCGGCCCGGCTGGGTCAAGGCGAACGTCGCCGGCTTCCGGGCCGTGCTCAAACCGCTGCTCGCCAAGATGGAGGACCGCCGCTCGACGGTCCCCGGTGGCGCGGTGCTGGGCGCGGTCGGCGGCAAGGTGACCGGCGTGGAGCTGGGGATGCTGCTGTCGTTCCTGGCGTCGCGGGTGCTCGGCCAGTACGAGACGTTCGCGCCGCCCAGCCGGGACCTGCCGGCCGGTGAGCAGGGCGGCCGGCTGCTGCTGGTCGCGCCGAACATCGTCCACGTGGAGCGCGAGCTCGAAGTGGAACCGCACGACTTCCGGCTGTGGGTGTGCCTGCACGAGGAGACGCACCGCACCCAGTTCACGGCCGTGCCGTGGCTGCGTGACCACATCGAGGGCGAGATCCAGTCGTTCCTCGGGGAGACCGACATCGATCCGGGCACCCTCCTGGAGCGGCTGCGGGAGGCCGCCCAGTCGCTGGCCGGTGCCCGGCCGGAGGGCGAGGAGGACGAGGACGGCGGCCGCTCGATCGTCGATCTCGTCCAGACGCCGGCCCAGCGCGAGATCCTGGCGCGGCTGACCGCCGTGATGTCGCTGCTGGAGGGGCACGCGGACTACGTGATGGACGGGGTGGGGCCGGACGTGGTGCCGTCGGTCGCCGAGATCCGGGAGAAGTTCCAGAAGCGGCGGGCCAGCGGTGCCGGGCGGCTCGACCAGGCACTGCGTAAGCTGCTCGGGCTGGACGCCAAGCTGCGGCAGTACCGCGACGGGGAGCGGTTCGTCCGCGCGGTCGTCGACGAGGTCGGGATGGACGGCTTCAACCGGGTCTGGACGTCGCCGAACACCCTCCCCACCAAACAGGAGATCGCCAAACCGGCGGACTGGGTCGCGCGGGTGCACCGGAAGGCGGACGGGGCACCGTAGGCGAACGTTGTGAGCTGGGCACACCGCGTGGCAGTAGAGCGCCCCTTCAATCACCCGTCTGAGGGACCGTTGCCGATGGATAGGCGTGCAATGCTCGGGGAACCGCTCGCCTCTGTCACCATCTAGGCACTCTGTGTGACGAAAAGCCCTCACCGGCCCGAGGCACCCCAGCTGAACGATTGGAAACGGACATGGGTCCCCATCCAGCGGTCGCCGCGATACGCCTGGCGGTCCGCCGCGTACTCCACGACGTGCTCACCCACCACAGCGCACAGGACCGGCACGAGCCCCCGCTCGTGCTCGTCGCATGCTCCGGCGGCGCCGACTCCATGGCGCTCGCCTCCGCCCTCGCCTTCGAGGCGCCCAAGCTCGGCGTCCGGGCCGGGGGCGTGACCATCGACCACGGCCTCCAGGAGGGCTCCGATCTGCGCGCCGCCGAGGTCGCGCTGCGGCTGCGGGCCCTGCGCCTCGACCCGGTCGAGGTCGTCGCCGTCAGCGTCGGCCGTGAGGGCGGTCCGGAAGCCGCCGCCCGTGACGCCCGGTACGCCGCTCTGGACGCCGCCGCCGAGCGCCACGGCGCCACCGCCGTCCTGCTCGGCCACACCCGCGACGACCAGGCCGAGACCGTGCTGCTCGGCCTCGCCCGCGGCTCCGGGACCCGTTCGCTCTCCGGCATGGCCGCCACCAGCGGCACCGGCGGCCGCTACCGCCGCCCCTTCCTGGACGTCGACCGCCAGACCGCCCGTAAGGCCTGCCTGATCCAGTCGCTGCCCGTCTGGGACGACCCGCACAACTCCGACCCCGCGTACACCCGCTCCCGGCTGCGCCACGAGGGCCTGCCCGCCCTGGAGAAGGCGCTGGGCAAGGGCGTCGTCGAGGCGCTGGCCCGGACCGCCCAGCTCTCCCGTGACGACGCCGACGCCCTGGACGCCTGGGCGGCCGACGCCGAGGGCACGGTCCTCGACGACACCGGCGGCCTCGACGTCGCGGCCCTGTACGCGCTGCCCCCCGCGGTCCGCCGCCGGGTGCTGCGCCGGGCCGTGATCGGCGCCGGTTCCCCCGCCGGTTCGCTCTTCGCCCGCCACATCGAGGAAGTGGACCGGCTGATCACCGCCTGGCGGGGCCAGGGCGCCATCAACCTCCCCGGGCGGGTCGGTGTTCGGCGGCAGGGTGGCAGACTTGTCATCCGGCAGGGCTGAGCCGCACACGCTGCCTTGCATCTGAAGTCTCACGGCTGACGTGAACACCGAACCGAGCGAGAGTGGCACGGGTGGACGACAAGGACATGGGCTCCGACCTTCAGTCGGTACTCATCAGCAAGGAAGAGATCGACGCGAAGCTGGCCGAGCTGGCTGCGAAGATCGACGCGGAGTACGCGGGCAAGGACCTGCTCATCGTCGGTGTCCTCAAGGGCGCGGTGATGGTGATGGCGGATCTGGCGCGCGCGCTGTCCACCCCCGTCACGATGGACTGGATGGCCGTGTCGTCGTACGGCGCGGGCACCCAGTCCTCCGGTGTGGTCCGCATCCTCAAGGACCTCGACACCGACATCAAGGGCAAGCACGTCCTGATCGTCGAGGACATCATCGACTCCGGCCTGACGCTGTCGTGGCTGCTGTCGAACCTCGGCTCGCGCGAGCCGGCCTCGCTGGAGGTCGTCACGCTGCTGCGCAAGCCGGAGGCGGCCAAGGTCGCCATCGACGTGAAGTGGATCGGCTTCGACATCCCCAACGAATTCGTCGTCGGGTACGGCCTGGACTATGCCGAGAAGTACCGGAACCTGCCGTTCGTCGGTACCCTCGCGCCCCAGGTCTACGGCGGCTGAGGACACCCGAGTGCCCGTCCGGCCGGGGTGGCCGGACGGGTCCGGCGCAGCTGCCGCGGCCCGTCGGGAACCCTTCGCGGCCGCCCGCCGTTGGAGCAGGGAGAGCCAAATCCCCGGCTGCATGTTCTCTGTCGGCGCAGGCGCCGGGTGACAATGCTGGGGTACCGTCCGAAGGCAGTTGTTTTTCGGGCCAGTAATACACCGTACGCACGACCAGCCCTCAGAGGGCGTTGTGCCTCACTGTGGCAGGAGGGACGGGGCCGCCAACGGCTCCGTATGGATGGACGTGAAGCGATACTTCCGTGGGCCGGTCATGTGGATCGTGCTGGCCGTCCTCGCCGTGGTCGTGTTGATGCAGGTCGTCGGCTCGTCCGGCGGCTACAAAACGGTGGACACCGGTCAGGTCGTCAAGGCGATCGCTGACAACAAGGTGAAGTCCGCCGAGCTCACCACCGGCGACGAGAACAAGATCAAGGTCGAGCTGTCGGGCTCCAACAAGGTCGACGGCTCCAACAAGATCCAGGCGAGCTACATCGGCGACCAGGGCGTCGATCTGGCGAAGAACCTGCAGGCCAAGTACCAGACCGGCGAGATCAAGGACGGGTACACCGTCTCCCCGTCGAAGACGAACCCGTTCGTCAGTCTGCTGATGACGCTGCTTCCCTTCATTCTGATTCCGGTCGCCTTCCTGTTCCTGATGAACCAGATGCAGGGCGGCGGCTCCCGGGTGATGAACTTCGGGAAGTCGAAGGCGAAGCTGCTCACCAAGGACACCCCCAAGACGACCTTCGCGGACGTCGCGGGCTCGGACGAGGCAGTCGAGGAGCTCCACGAGATCAAGGAGTTCCTGCAGGAGCCGGCGAAGTTCCAGGCGGTCGGCGCCAAGATCCCCAAGGGTGTGCTGCTGTACGGCCCGCCCGGAACGGGCAAGACGCTGCTCGCGCGCGCCGTCGCCGGCGAGGCGGGCGTCCCGTTCTACTCGATCTCCGGCTCCGACTTCGTCGAGATGTTCGTCGGTGTCGGTGCCTCCCGGGTGCGTGACCTCTTCGAGCAGGCCAAGGCGAACGCCCCGGCGATCGTCTTCGTCGACGAGATCGACGCCGTCGGCCGGCACCGCGGTGCGGGTCTCGGCGGTGGCCACGACGAGCGTGAGCAGACCCTGAACCAGCTCCTCGTCGAGATGGACGGCTTCGACGTCAAGGGCGGCGTGATCCTGATCGCCGCGACGAACCGTCCGGACATCCTCGACCCGGCGCTGCTGCGCCCCGGCCGTTTCGACCGGCAGATCGCCGTCGACCGTCCGGACCTGCAGGGCCGTCTGGAGATCCTCAAGGTCCACCAGAAGGGCAAGCCGGTCGCCCCGGACGTCGACCTCTCGGCCGTCGCCAAGCGCACCCCCGGCTTCACCGGTGCCGATCTGTCGAACGTCCTCAACGAGGCCGCGCTGCTGACGGCCCGGAGCGACGAGAAGCTGATCAACAACCACTTCCTGGACGAGGCGATCGACCGCGTCGTGGCGGGCCCGCAGAAGCGGACCCGGATCATGTCCGAGAAGGAGAAGAAGATCACCGCGTACCACGAGGGCGGACACGCCCTGGTCGCGGCGGCCTCCCCGAACTCCGACCCGGTCCACAAGATCACGATCCTGTCCCGCGGCAGGGCCCTGGGCTACACCATGGTCCTGCCCGACGAGGACAAGTACTCCACCACCCGCAACGAGATGCTCGACCAGCTGGCGTACATGCTGGGCGGCCGCGCGGCGGAGGAGCTGGTCTTCCACGACCCGACCACCGGTGCCGCCAACGACATCGAGAAGGCCACCGCCACGGCCCGCGCGATGGTCACGCAGTACGGCATGACCGAGCGGCTCGGCGCGATCAAGTTCGGCACCGACAACTCCGAGCCCTTCCTGGGCCGTGAGATGGGTCACCAGCGCGACTACTCCGAAGAGGTCGCCGCGCTGGTCGACGAAGAGGTCAAGAAGCTGATCGAGACCGCGCACAACGAGGCGTGGGAGATCCTGGTCGAGAACCGCGACATCCTCGACAACCTCGTGCTGACGCTCCTGGAGAAGGAGACCCTCGGCAAGGAGGAGATCGCGGAGCTGTTCAAGCACGTGGTCAAGCGCCCGGCCCGCCCGGCGTGGACCGGATCCTCGCGGCGTACGCCGTCGACCCGCCCGCCGGTGCTCTCGCCCAAGGAGCTGGCCCCGGCCAACGGCTCCGTGACGGCGGCCACCGTCTCCACGGAGAAGAAGGCGGAGAGCTCCGAGGAGCCGCACCCGGAGAGCTGACCAGGGGCTCCACAGGCCCTGGAATACATGCCGCGCCCCCCAGGTTTAGCCTGGGGGGCGCGGCATTTCCGCGATGGGAACCGCGTTCGAGCGGGCGCAGAAGGAACGAGGCACATATGACGGACCCTGTGACGCTGGACGTCGACGGCACGATCGGTACGTTCGACGAGAAGCGGGCCGAGAACGCCGTACGTGAGCTGCTGATCGCGGTGGGCGAGGACCCGGACCGCGAGGGTCTGCTGGAGACGCCGGCTCGGGTGGCACGGGCGTACAAGGAGATCTTCGCCGGGCTGTGGCAGAAGCCGGAGGACGTGCTGACGACCACGTTCGACCTGGGCCATGACGAAATGGTGCTGGTCAAGGACATCGAGCTGGTGTCGAGCTGTGAGCACCACCTCGTGCCGTTCGTCGGGGTGGCGCACGTCGGCTACATCCCGTCCGCCGACGGCAAGATCACCGGGCTGTCGAAGCTGGCCCGCCTGGTGGACGTGTTCGCCCGGCGCCCGCAGGTGCAGGAGCGGCTGACCACGCAGATCGCGGACTCGCTGATGGAGATCCTGGAGCCGCGCGGCGTGATCGTCGTCATCGAGTGCGAGCACATGTGCATGACCATGCGCGGGGTGCGGAAGCCGGGCGCGAAGACGACGACCTCGGCGGTCCGCGGTCAGCTGCGCGACGCGGCGAGCCGGGCCGAGGCGATGAGCCTGATATTGGCGCGCTGACGCCCGCGGGAAGGCGACGGGGCGGCACACCGGCCGTCCCGCCGCTCGGAAGGCCCTTTGAAGGGCCCGGCGCAGGGCGTCACGCCTTGAGGTGGTTGCCCAGCCATTCGAGGGCCGCGGGGATCTCGCGGCGCCAGGTGTTGAAGTTGTGGCCGCCGCTGTCGAGGATGATCGACGAGACGCGGGTGGGCGACTTCGTCTGCTCGATGAAGCGGAGCGTCTGCTTGTAGTTGCCCTCGCCCTGCTTGCTGCTGGTGACCAGGAGGTTCACCGGCGGGGCGGGCAGGTGACGCTGACGCCACAGCAGGTTGTTCTCGCGCTCCAGGCGCAGGTCGCCGCCGAAGAGGTCGCCGGTGGTGGCGTCCAGCGGGGCCTTGTAGGCGCCGGAGAGGGCCACCGCGGTGGAGTACGCCTCGGGGTGGCGCATGGTCATCTTCAGTGCGCAGTAGCCGCCGGTGGAGTCGCCGATGACGCCCCAGCTCTTGGCCTCACGCCCTATTCGGTAGTGCTCGGTGATGTCCGCGCGCAGGTCCTTGGTGAAGAAGCTCTCGGTCTGCGGGCCGTTCGGTATGTCCACGCACTCGGTGTCCCGCGGCGGCGCGACGGTCGGCCGCATCATCACCAGGACCGTCGGCCGCATCCGGTGCTCCTTGAGCAGGCCGTGCTGGGTCTGCGGGAAATGCAGCTTTTTGTAGAGGGCCTCGGCGGTGCCCGGGTAGCCGGTGAGCACCAGCGCCGCCGGGAATTTCTTCTTCGCGTATTTCTTCTGGAAGTACTGCGGCGGCAGATAGACGAACGCCGGGCTGGCGATCCTGGAATGCTCGCCGCGGATGAGCACCTTGTCGATACGGCCGGCCGACGAGGGCCGGGAGCCGTTCTGGACGCTGATGCGTTCGGTGCCCAGCATCTGCAGCTTGGTGCCGTTCGGGCCGGTCTGGTAATTCGTCACCACACCCGGTTCCTGCTCCTGGCCGAAGAGGTCGGCCCAGGAGGCGTAGAAGCCGAAGGAGTTGTTGGCGAACAGGCCGACCGCGGCGAAGAGGGAGAGCTGGGTCGCCAGCAAAAGCCCGACCCGGCCCAGGACGGTGCGCCAGTTCCCCTTGGACAGGCGCGGCCAGAGCCAAACGGTGAGGATGAACAGTGCCACCGCGACGAGGACGGCAAGAAGCAGCACTTTCTTGCTGGTGAGACCCATGTGGTGCTTTCTTCCGGGCGGCCGGGTCATCCGTACCGCTGGTGGAACCCCGAGCCCTGAAACGCCGTCATACAGGGCGCAAAAGTCCAGATGCTGCGACTAGGCTCGCACGTCTTCTCGACCGGGGCGACGGGAAAGTGATGTCTGACAGGCTAGATGGCGAAAAGTCGGAGAAGGTTGCGTGGCGAACACCACGCTGGCTCCGCGGCCCACGGCCCGAAGCGGTGCCCGGGCTCATCGGCACCGCCGGCGCGGCCGTCGGACTGTTGAACCTGGTCGCCGGAGTGTTCCCGCGTTTCCGGCACAGCCGGGTGCACGCCCTGGCCGAAGTACTGCCGGGCGCGGTCAGTCCGCTGGCGGCCGCCGCCTCCATCGTCGTCGGCATCCTGCTGCTCCTTCTGGCCCACGGCCTCAAACGGCGTAAGCGGCGGGCCTGGGGAGCGGCGGTGGCGCTGCTCCCGGTGGGGATCGCCGCCCAGCTGGTGTACCGCCACTCCGTTTTCGGCGCGGTGCTCTCGACCGCGCTGCTGGGCTTCCTGGTGTGGCACCGGAAGGAGTTCGCGGCCCTGCCCGATCCGCGCAGCCGCTGGAAGGCGCTGGCCAACTTCGTGGTCCTGGGCGGTGCGAGCTTCGCCATCGGCATGGTGATCGTCAGCTCCCACCCGGGCAAGATCGTCGGGTCGCCGTCCTTCCTGCAGCGCGCCGAGCACGTGCTGTTCGGCCTCTTCGGCTTCGAGGGCCCGATCGGCTACACCCACCAGGTGGACTACACCGTCGGCTACTCCCTCGGCGCGCTGGGCCTGCTGACCGTCGCCACCACCGCCTACCTGGCCTTCCGCCCCGAGCACCCGGCGGCCCGGCTGACCGACGAGGACGAGCGGCAGCTGCGCGAGCTGCTGGCCCGGCACGGCGGCCGGGACTCGCTCGGCTACTTCGCGCTGCGCCGTGACAAGGGCGCGGTCTTCTCCCCGTCCGGCAAGGCCGCGGTCTGCTACCGGGTGATCTCCGGCGTGATGCTCGCCAGCGGCGACCCGATAGGCGACGTGGAGGCCTGGCCGGGCGCCATCGAGCGCTTCATGGAGGAGGCGCGGGCGCACTCCTGGACCCCGGCGGTGACCGGCTGCAGCGAGACCGGCGGGCAGGTGTGGACCCGGGAGACCGGGATGGACGCGCTGGAGCTCGGCGACGAGGCGATCGTGGACGTGGCCGGCTTCACCCTCAGCGGGCGCGCGATGCGCAACGTGCGCCAGATGGTCAAGCGGATCGAGCGCAACGGCTACCACACCCGGGTGCGGCGCGTCCGCGACCTGGAGCCGGAGGAGCTGGCGCGGATCCAGAAGGCGGCGGACGCCTGGCGGGACACCGACACCGAGCGCGGCTTCTCCATGGCGCTGGGCCGGATCGACGCGGTGGCGGACGGCGACGCGGTGATCGCCACCGCGCACCAGCCGGCCCCCGAGGGCGAGGAGGCCGGCCCGTACGGGGACCTGAAGGCCATGCAGCACTTCGTGCCGTGGGGCGACGACGGGATCTCGCTGGAGCTGATGCGGCGGGACCGCAGCGCCGACCCGGGGATGAACGAGCTGCTGATCGTCGCGGCGCTGCAGGCGGCGCCCGACCTGGCCGTCAAGCAGGTGTCGCTGAACTTCGCGGTGTTCCGCTCCTCCCTGGAGCGCGGCGAGAAGCTCGGCGCGGGCCCCGTCCTGCGGGGCTGGCGGGCGACGCTGATCTTCCTGTCCCGCTGGTACCAGATCGAGTCGCTCTACAAGTTCAACGACAAGTTCCAGCCCCGCTGGGAGCCCCGGTTCGTGGTGTTCCGCAACAGCCGGGACATCCCGCGGATCGGCCTGGCGATGCTCCAGGCCGAGGGCTACATGGAACTGCGGCTGCCGCGGCCGCTGCGCCGCAGCCGGCCCGCCGAGCCGCGCCCGTGCGCACACGTCACCGAGCCGGTGCGCACCGCCCAGGCCGTGGAGCCGGCCGCCTGACCGTCGCCGGAACGTGCCCGCGGCCGGGCGGAGCGGGCAGGCGGCGGTCGCAATCCGGCCGGTCGGCACACGGCCTACGCTGGTCCCATGAGTACCTTGCGTGGCCAGGTGGCCGGACTGCCGGACTGGGACCGCTGCGCGGTGATGGGCGTCGTGAACGTGACGCCCGATTCGTTCTCCGACGGCGGTGAGTGGTTCGACACCGAACTCGCCGTCAAACACGGCCTGGACCTGGTGGCGCAGGGCGCCGACCTGGTGGACGTGGGCGGCGAGTCGACCCGTCCGGGCGCGGCGCGGGTGGACGAGGCCGAGGAGCTGCGGCGGGTCGTCCCGGTCGTACGGGAGCTGTCCGCGGCCGGTGCCGTGGTGTCCGTCGACACCATGCGCGCCTCGGTCGCCGAACAGGCGGTGCAGGCGGGGGCGCGGCTGGTCAACGACGTCAGCGGCGGTGCCGCCGACCCGGCGATGGTGCCGGTGGTGGCCGCGCACCACGTGCCGTTCGTCGTGATGCACTGGCGCGGGCAGTCCATCGACATGAACAACCGCGCCGTCTACGGCGACGTGGTCGCCGAGGTCGTCGACGAGCTCGGGAAGGCCATGGAGCGCGCGGTGGCCGGCGGCATCGACCCGGAGCGGATCGTCATCGACCCCGGTCTGGGCTTCGCCAAGCAGGCGGAGCACGACCTGGCCCTGATCGCCCGTCTGGAGCGGCTGCGGGCGTTGGGCCGGCCGCTGCTGGTGGCGGCATCGAGGAAACGGTTCCTGGGCAGGGTGCTGGCGGGGGACGAGGGAGCGGCCCCGCCGCCGGCCCGGGAGCGGGACGCGGCGACGGCGGCGGTATCGGCGATGGTGGCGCGAGAGGGGGCCTGGGCGGTGCGGGTGCACGAGGTCAGGGCGAGCGCGGACGCGGTACGGGTGGCCCGTGCCGTGGAGGGCGCGGCGGCCCCGGCCGCCGGAACGGACGCGGCGGACGGTACGACGCGGACGTCGAAGACGACGGGAGCGGTGTGAGCGGCTTGGGCCCACGGACGGACATCGAGCTGGTCGAGCAGGCGAACACGACCCTGTACGAGACCATCGAGCGCGGCGATCACGAGGCGCTGTCCGAGCTGTGGCTGGACGGTCAGGTGAGCGTGGTGCACCCCGGGTGGCCGGTGCTCCGCGGGCGCGGCGAGGTGCTCCGTTCGTACGCCCTGATCATGGCGAACACCGAGTACATCCAGTTCTTCCTGACCGACGTCGAGATCGACGTGGTCGGGGACACCGCGCTGGTGACCTGCACCGAGAACATCCTCAGCGGCGGGCCGGCCGAGGACGACGGGTCGGTGGGGCCGCTGATCGGCCAGTTGGTCGTGGCGACGAACGTCTTCCGGCGCACGGACGACGGCTGGCGGGTGTGGTCGCACCACGGCTCGCCGGTGCTGGCGGACCGCGAGGACGACGAGGACGAGGACGACGAGGGGGAGCCGGACGCGGGCGCGGTGTGAACGGGACGTGCCGGTGACGTGGCCGGTGTGTGGCGGGTGCCGCGCCCGGGGCCGGCCGGTGTGTGAGCCTTGCCATGGCCGTCCGGACTTGCGCCGATGGCCCGGTTCTGTGCCGGCGTCAGCGGCGGGCGTCAGCCATATGGACGAGGGCGCACCCGTTCGAGCCAAGTGCGGGACGGGTAGGGGTGGGGCGCGTACCAGGGGGTAAGAGGCGCGCGGACGATCTCCCGGCCCGCTCGATGCGGCACGCCTAGCAGCAGGACGGGGTCTTGTCCATAGCCCCCGTGGGCGAGGACTGTCGGTGCTCGAAGGTAGATTCGATGGCGGGGCAGTGTTGCCGGATCGCTCCGGCGCCTGCCCGGAACCGACGAACAGTGGCGCCAGAGGTGCCGTGGACCAGACGGAGTGATTCGCGTGGATCGTGTCGCGCTGCGTGGGCTGAAGGCCCGAGGCCACCACGGGGTGTTCCCGCGGGAGCGCGAAGAAGGCCAGACCTTCATCGTCGACCTGGTGCTCGGTCTGGACACCCGTCAGGCGGCCGCCTCCGACGATCTCGCGAAGACCGTGCACTACGGCGTCGTGGCCGAGGAGGTGGTGGCCGTCGTGGAGGGCGAGCCCGTCGACCTCATCGAGACCCTGGCGGAGCGCATCGCCGACCAGTGCCTCAAGCACGAGGGCGTGCAGGAAGTGGAGGTGGTGGTGCACAAGCCGGACGCGCCGATCACCGTCCCCTTCGACGACGTGACCATCACCATCACTCGGAGTCGAGTACATGAACACCAGCAGTGACCCGACCGTACAGCCGGTGCCCGCCTCCGTCGTGGAGCAGGTGGACGCCGCCGATGTGACGCTCTCCAACCCCAAACACGCCGTGATCTCCCTCGGCAGCAACCTCGGCAACCGCCTGGAGACCCTGCAGGGCGCCGTCGACGCCCTGGAGGACACCCCCGGTCTGCGGGTCAAAGCGGTCTCCCCGGTGTACGAGACCGAGCCGTGGGGCGTCGCGCCGGGCAGCCAGCCGTCGTACTTCAACGCCGTGGTGCTGATCAAGACGACCCTGCCGCCGGGCTCCCTCCTGGAGCGCGGGCACGCCATCGAGGAGGCCTTCAAGCGGGTCCGCGACGAGCGCTGGGGGCCGCGCACCATCGACGTCGACATCGTGGCGTATCAGGGCATCGTCTCCGACGACCCGCGGCTGACGCTGCCGCACCCGCGCGCCCATGAGCGGGCCTTCGTCCTGGCGCCGTGGCACGACATCGACCCGGAGGCGGAGGTCCCCGGGCGCGGCGCGGTGGCCGAGCTCCTCTCGGTGGTCGGCCGCACGGGCGTGCTGCCGCGCGCGGACCTGGAACTCCGGCTGCCGGAGTAGGCGTTGGACCGGAGGAGTCGTGGACCGGAGTGACGGCCGGTGCGACGGCGGCGGTACGACGACGAGGACGACCGTGGTGGCGGTAAGGGGCAGGACGGTGCGAGGGGCGATCGCTCGGTGAAACAGCTACACATCAAGGTGCTGGTCGGGCTGTTCCTGGCAGCCGGGGTGCTGGCCTGGGGCGGCGCCCGGCTGTGGGACTCCTTCGGCACGCTCCCGAGCGTGCCGGTGGCCGCGCCGATCGTCCTGGCGTTCCTCGCCGCCGTGCTCGCGGGCACCGCCTTCGAGCTGCGCGGACGGCTGCGGGCCCAGCGGGAGCGGCGGCCCGGCGCCAAGGGCGTCGATCCGCTGCTGGCCGCCCGTGCGGTGGTCTTCGGCCAGGCGAGCGCCCTGGTGGCGTCGCTGGTGGCCGGGCTGTACGGCGGCGTCGGCGTCTTCCTGCTGACCGCCGGCCTCGATGTCGACCCCCGCCGGGACCAGGCGATCTATGCCGGTCTGTCGGTGCTCGCCGGCGCGGCCGTGGTGGTCGCCGCGATCTTCCTGGAGCGGGTCTGCAAGCTGCCGGACGACGAGGGCGACGGCGGGGCCGACGCGCGGGCCTGACCCGCACAGTGACACCGGGCGGGGCCCGGCCTGCGACAGCGAGACGCTGCGCGGGCCGGGCCCCGCGGCGTTGGGGGGCGGGGCCGCGCGCCGGCCGTGAACGGGGTGTTGCGGGTGGATGGCGATACGGGCCGGTGGACGGCGGGACCGGTGCGATTGTCAGTGGTCGGGTCTAGGGTCGATCACACGACATCGAAAAGATGAGCGAACGGGTTGCGCCACGGCACAGGTGCCGCACGGTGCGGCCGGGGTGGCGCGGTCGGGCGGGGACCGGCGGGGGAGGTGACGGAGATGAGCGGCCGGGCAGGCGGGGCGAATTGCCTGGAGGCGAACGACTGGGTGTGCGGTGAGTATCTGCGCACCCGCAGCCAGGAGTTGCTGGACGCCACGCTCCAGCACCTCGGCATCACCGCCGTGTCCGTCGCGCTCGGCCTGCTGCTCGCCTTCCCGCTGGCCCTGGTGGCGCGGAGCCGGCGGGGCGCGGCAGGGCCGGTCCTGGGACTGACGACGGTGCTCTACACGATCCCTTCGCTGGCGATGTTCGCGCTCCTCACACCGGTCTTCGGGGTCTCGGCGGCGGTGGTCGTGACGGGCCTGGTGCTGTATTCGCTGACGATCCTGGTGCGCAACATCCTCGCCGGTCTGCAGGCGGTCCCCGCCGGGGTGCGGGAGGCCGCCCGCGGGATGGGATACGGCCCGGTGCGGCTGCTGTTCGGCGTCGAACTCCCGCTGGCGATACCGGCGTTGGTGGCCGGGCTGCGGATCGCCACGGTCTCGACGGTGGCGATGACGACCGTCGGCTCCGTCGTCGGCTACGGCGGCCTGGGCAATCTCATCGCCAGCGGAATGGCCGGCTTCTTCAAGGCCGAGGTGCTGACGGCCTCGGCGCTGTGCGTGCTGCTGGCGCTGGTCGCGGACGTCCTGCTGATGGCCCTGCAGCGGCTGCTGACGCCGTGGACGCGGGCCGGGGGCCGGGCCGGGGTGCGGAGCAGGGCTGCGGCGTGGGCGCGCGGCCGGGTCCGTGCCGCGAAGGCGGTGGGCTGAGCGATGGGGGTGCTCGCGGGGGCCTGGCAGTGGCTGACGACGGCCGCCAACTGGACGGGGGAGCAGGGCGTGACGCACCGCCTCGCCGAGCACGTCCGGCTCAGCGCGGTGTGCCTGGCCCTGGCCTGCCTGATCGCGCTGCCGGTGGCGCTCTGGCTGGGGCACCTCGGCAAGGGCGGCGCGCTGGCGGTCAATCTCGCCAACATCGGGCGGGCGGTGCCGACGTACGCGGTCCTGGTGCTGCTGACGCTCAGCCCGCTGGGGCGGCACGGCGACTGGCCGACGGTCCTCGCGCTGGTGCTGTTCGCGGTGCCGCCGCTGCTGACCAACGCCTATCTCGGGATGCGGGAGGCGGACCGCGATGTGGTCGAGGCCGCGCGCGGGATGGGCATGTCCGGGCCGCAGGTGCTGTTCCGGGTCGAGATACCGCTCGCCTACCCGCTGATCATGACGGGCCTGCGGTCGGCCACGGTCCAGGTGGTGGCGACCGCGACGCTGGCGGCGCTCGCCGGCGGCGGGGGCCTGGGCCGGATCATCACCGCCGGTTTCGGCAACTACGACACCGCACAGGTCGTCGCGGGCGCGCTGCTGGTGGCCGTCCTCGCCCTGGCCGTGGAGGGCGTCCTCGTCCTCGCCGAGCGCCTCCTCGACCCGATGCGGGGCGGCCGGCGGGCCATGCGGTCCGCCGCCCCGGCCAGCGCAGAGCTGATACCGGCGCCGCGGCTCGCCCGCCGCGCGGACTGACGGGCCGATGGGCCGATGGGCCGGCGGACTTACGGACTGAACTGACGGACGGGCTGAAGGGGCATTCACATGGCATCTACGAGAAGCAACACGGCACGCACGGCACGCACGGGAGGCGGGGCACGCACGGTGCGCACCGTGGTGGTCGCGGGCGCGGTGCTGGCGATGGCGGCCGGGCTGGCCGCGTGCGGCGGCCCGACCCTGGAGGAGAAGGGCGGCGGCGAGGGCAAGGGTGGCAAGGGCGGAAAGCGCGGCGAACTCGTCATCGGCTCGGCGGGATTCACCGAGTCCAAGGTGCTCGCCGAGATCTATTCCCGGCTCCTTCAGGACGCCGGCTACCGTACCCGAGTTCAGACCCTGGCCAATCGTGAGCTGTATGAACCGGCCCTGGAGAAGGGCCAGATCGACGTCGTTCCCGAATATGCCTCCACGCTCGCCGAATTTCTCAACGCGAAGAAGAACGGCAGCAAGGCGAAGCCGGTCGCGTCCGCCGACATCGGCAAGACGGTCGCGGCACTGAAGAAGCTCGCCGGACCGCGCGGACTGAAGGTGTTGCCGGCAGGCCGTGCGACGGACCAGAACGCCTTCGCGGTGAGCAGGGAATTCGCCGCGCAGCACAAGCTCTCCACCCTCTCCGACCTCGGAGAATCGAAGCAGAAGATCAAACTCGCCTCGGGTGAGGAGTGCGAGACCAGGGTGTTCTGCAAGCCGGGCCTGGAGAAGACGTACGGCATCGACATCACGGGCCTGGACCCCAAGGGAGTCGGGACGCCGCAGGCCAAGCAGGCCGTCAAGGACGGCACCGATCAACTGGTGCTCACCACGACCACGGACGCCACGCTCGACAGCTTCGGACTGGTGCTCCTCAAGGACGACAAGCGGCTGCAGAACGCCGACAATGTGCTGCCGGTGGTGAATGCCGAGAGCGCAGGGGACCAGCGGATCGAGAGCGCCCTCGCGAAGCTCACCCGCACTCTGACCACCGAAGACTTGATCAACTTGAACCGCAAGGTGGATGCCGAGCGGCTCAAGCCCGTGGATGTCGCCCGGTCATATGTGGAGTCGAAGGGACTGGTCAGGAAGTAACCAGCCGGAAACGGATTTGTGGGCCGGGCCCCATAGATCCCGCACGCACGGTAAGTTTCTGGCCATGCCACGAGGACGCCACCGCCATTCCCCACCCCTCCACCGGCTGCTTCCTCCCACGACGGTCGCCGGTGTGTCCCTTGTCTGCGCCGCGGGCCCGTGGTTTGTCGGCGATGATCTGGTCCAACGCGTGCTCGCCGCGGGCGCGGCGGCCGCGGCCGTGACCGGTGCCGTCCTGCTGAGGAGCTGGGACCGCAAGGCCGGTCGACGGGTCGCCGAACTCACCCGCGCCCGGGTGCGCGACGAGTGGCGCACCGAGGAACGGATAGCCGAGCTCGAAACCGACATCGAGGAGTCCCGCGAGCTCCGCGCCGCCCTCGACACCAAGCTGCGCGCCAAGCGCGCCGAACTGGCCCGGCTGCGCAGCGAACACGCCGAGCTGCTCCGCCGTTACGCCACCGCCGAGACCGAGCGGGCCAGCGCCCTGGAGGGCCGCCGGCTGCTCGCCATCGAGGCGTCCGCCCCGGCCCGGGCACTCCCGGCCGCCACCGGCGCCTCCCGGGCGCCCGAGTCCGCAGGACCGGCGGTGCCCACCGCCCCTGACGCTCCGGCAGCGGACCACCGGGGACGGGCGGACCGCCAGGCGTCGGGCCGCCAGGCGCCGGGCCGTCAGGCGCCGGGCCGTCAGGCAACGGCGGACCGTGAGACCTCGGGTCGGCCGTCGACGGGCCGGCCGGTGCCGGCCCCGACCGCCGCGGCGTACGCGCAGGCCGCCCAGGCGCTCCGTCAGCTGGCGCGCAACGCCGCCCGGCAGCGCGCCGCCGCCGAGCGGCCCACGCAGTCCGCACCGGGCGGCCACACCGCACCGGGCAGCCACACCGGCCAGGACGGGGACAACGGCCGGGGGAACGGCCAGGCGGCCGCCGCACAGCGCACGGGCGGCGCCCTCACCGCCCGTACGGCCACCGCCGCCGGACCCGCGCTCCGCCCGGTCCCGTCCGCCGCCGCGGTCGCCCCGTCCCGTCCCACCGCCTCGCGCACCGTGGGCGGCTTCGACTTCTTCGGCAACGCGACCGCTCCCGGCCCCCGTCAGCTGCCCGCGCCGCTGGAGGACGACCTGGCGGACGTCGTCGGCGACGAGGCCCTCGCCGAGCACTCGGCCCGTACGGCGGCCCAGACGGCGGCCCGTACGGCCCTCCCTGGAGCCCGTACGGAGGCGGGGGGCGCGCCGGCGGCCGGTGCTGCGCCGACCGCCGGTGAGCGGACTGTGGGCGACGAGCAGGACGAGCAGGTCGAGAAGGATGCGGCGGAGTCGCAGTCCGGGGCGCCCGCCGAGGGCGCGCAGGACGGCGTTTTGACCGCGGACGGCGAGACGACCAGCGGTGCCGGTGAGGTCATCGACCTGACCGCCCACGACGAGACCGAACAGCTCGACGTCGGCGTCCTCCGGACCGCCATCTCCTGACCGCCGATTTCCTGGCCCCATTTTCCGACTCGGCGGGGCTCCCGACCGCCCGACCGACCGCCCTCGCTCTGCATTCGGCCCCGAAGCCCACCCGGCTCCGGGGCCGAGTGGTTTTCGGGGCAAGCGGTTTCGAGGGCAAGCGGTTTCGGGGCGCGGGAGTGAAGTCGACGTGACGTTGTCCACAGGTTGTGGACAACATCGGTGCTCTGCTTGCCGTGGCTTTACTGGCCGTTGCTCTACTTGCCGTGGCTCTACTGGCCGTGGCTCTACTTGTCGATGTCGCCGACGACGAAGAACATCGAGCCGAGGATCGCGACCATGTCGGCGACCAGCGTCCCCGGCAGCAGCTCCACCAGCGCCTGGATGTTGTTGTACGACGCGGAGCGCAGCTTCAGGCGGTACGGCGTCTTGTCGCCCTTGGAGACGAGGTAGTAGCCGTTGATGCCGAGGGGGTTCTCGGTCCAGGCGTACGTCGCGCCCTCGGGCGCCTTCAGCACCTTCGGCAGACGCTGGTTGATCGGCCCCGGCGGCAGTTCCGCGATCCGGTCCAGGCAGACGTCGGCGAGATCCAGGGCGTTGTGGCTCTGGTCCAGCAGGCACTCGAAGCGGGCCAGGCAGTCGCCCTCCTCGCGGGTGACCACCTTGAGCGTGGACGCCAGCTCTCCGTACGCCAGGTACGGCTCGTCGCGCCGCAGGTCGAAGTCGACGCCCGAGGCGCGGGCGATCGGCCCGGAAACGCCGTACGCGTGCACCGTCTCCGGGGCGAGCACCCCGACGCCCCGCGTCCGGCCGCGGAAGATCTCGTTGCCCAGGACCAGGTTGTCGAAGACGTCCATCCGGGAGCGGACATCCGCGACGGCCTGCCGGGCCCGGCCCAGCCAGCCGGCCGGCAGGTCCTCCTTGAGGCCGCCGACGCGGTTGAACATGTAGTGCATCCGGCCGCCGGAGATCTCCTCCATGACGGTCTGGAGCTCCTCGCGCTCACGGAACGCGTGGAAGACGGGGGTGATACCGCCCAGTTCGAGGGGGTACGAGCCGAGGAACATCAGATGGTTCAGCACCCGGTTCAGCTCGGCCAGCAGCGTCCGCGTCCACACCGCGCGCTCGGGCACCTCCATGCCCAGCATCCGCTCGACGGCCAGCACCACACCCAGCTCGTTGGAGAACGCCGACAGCCAGTCGTGCCGGTTGGCGAGCATGATGATCTGGCGGTAGTCGCGTGCCTCGAAGAGCTTCTCGGCACCCCGGTGCATGTATCCGATCACCGGCTCGGCGTGCTGGATCCGCTCGCCGTCCAGGACGAGGCGCAACCGCAGCACACCGTGCGTGGAGGGATGCTGCGGGCCGATGTTCAGCACCATGTCGGTGCTTTCCGCCGCGCCGCCGATGCCGACCGTCGTCTCCGTCATGGGAACAGTTTCGCAGCCCGCCACCCCGGTGGACGCCCTGGGCCTGCGCCGTCCCACCCCTTGGAACGCCGGCGAGGAACCTCGGCGGTATGCCTCAGCCCGTCAGCAGCCTCGCGGCTTGAGCCGGCCTGTCCCACGGTTCGACCAGCCCCCGGCCTCACGGCCTGAGTACCCCCCCGCCCTCACGCCCGAGCAGGGCCGCCCGCCCTCACGGCTTGAGCAGCCCCGCGCACTCCCCGCCCACCGGCTCCACGAGCCAGCCGAAGCCCCCGAGACCCGCCGGATCGGTCAGTTCCGCCGCCGCACCGGCCGTACCGAGGGCCCGGATGTACGCGGCCGGGTCGGTGGACGCCAGGGAGAGCGGTGGACGGCGGCCGTCCACCCCCAGGGCGTGCAGCGCCTCGCGCTGGGTCAGCAGCTCGGCCGACGGCCCGGCGCAGGCGTCCAGCGCCACATGCGCCGTGATGTCACAGCTGCCGTCCGGTACGGGGCGCACCTCGCGGCCGTCGCGGAAGCCGGTGAGGGTGCCGAAGAGCGGGCGGTCCTGGCGCGCATGCGCGTAGTCGGCGGCGACCGCGAGCCCGGCGCGCAGCGTACGGACGGCCCGCGCCCACGCCTCGTCCCGGGGGCGGCCGATCTCGGCTCGGAGTCCCGGGGAGAGCGGGGAGAGCGCGGTACGGGCAGTGGGGGTGGGGGCAGTGGAGGCGGCGGACGGGGCCGGCTGCGACGACCACCAGCGCCGCAGCCACTCCGCGTCCGCGCCGTCGACCGGCTCGCCCAGCCGCTCCGTGCCGTCCGCACGGACCAGCACCCGGCGGGCCACCCCGTCCCCGTCCGTCTCGACGACGTCGACCGGCACGTTGTCCAGCCACTCGTTCGCGAACAGCAGCCCGGTGACCGAGCCCGGCGCCGGCAGCTCACCCAGCCAGTCGATCCGCGGATCCAGCCCCCCGGGGCGCGCGGCCCGCTCGACGGCGTACGGGCGAAGCCGGTCGGCCACCTCGTCCGGCAGCGCGGCCAGCACCCCCGTCAGCAGCTCACCGCGGCCCGCGCCCACATCGACCAGCGCCAGCTCCTCGGGATGGCCCAGCGCACCGTCCACCCGGCGCAGAAGGGCCGCGACGGCCCCGGCGTACAGCGGGGAAACATGCACCGACGTGCGGAAATGGCCGGCCGGACCGGGGCCACCGGGCCGCGTGTAGAAGCCGTCGTCCGCCCCGTACAGCGCCCGCTCGGTCGCGTCCCGCCAGCCGCACCACTCATTCGTCACCACCCCACGGTACGGGCGGGGCGGCCAGGTCGACCCACGGGTTGATGTGCAGACCGTCCCCTGGTCCGACACATTTGGCGCATGGAGTCTCCACCTTGGGGAGTAGAGCTGACGTAGAGGATCGCCCCTCCGGTTGACTCGTACACCTATCCGCTCTGCCTACGCTGGGTGACGTGCAGCGCCTCTATGACTTCCTCCGCAGACACCCGACGGGAGTGGACACCTTCTGGGCCGTCCTTCTCCTCGGGTTCACCAGCCTGTGGGTCGCCGGCGAGGTCAGTGGCGCGCACCAGCTCGCCGCCGCGATCTTCACGGTCGGCCTCTGCCTCGTCGTGGCGCTGCGCCGCAAGGCCCCGGTGAAGATGCTGCTGCTGACGGCCGCCATCGGCGTCGGCCAGCTGATCTTCGACATCCCGCCCAATCCCGGTAACTTCGCGATGTTCGTGATCACGTACACCGTCGCGTCCGGCACCTCCACCGCCCGCTGGGCCGCCCGCTGCGCCCTCCTCGGCGCCCTCGTCGGCCCGGCCCTGTCCCTGGTGCGCTTCGGGGAGGGGCCCGGGAACCGGCAGCTGTGGGAAAGCCTGTTCTTCACGGTGCTGCTCACCGTCCCCTTCGTGCTGGCCTGGGTCCTCGGCGACTCCGTGCGCACCCGCCGCGCCTACTGGGCCCAGCTGGAGGAGAAGGCCACCCGGCTGGAGAAGGAGCGCGAGGCCCAGGCCCGTATCGCGGTCGCCGCCGAGCGCGCCCGGATCGCCCGCGAACTGCACGACGTCGTCGCCCACAACGTCTCCGTCATGGTCGTCCAGGCCGACGGCGCCGCCTACGTCCTCGACGCCGCGCCCGAACAGACCCGGCAGGCCCTGGAAACGATCTCCGGCACGGGCCGCCAGGCACTGGCCGAGATGCGACGCCTGCTGGGCGTGCTGCGCACCGGCGAACAGGCCGAAGGCGGCGAATACGTCCCCCAGCCCGGCGTCGAACAGCTCACCGACCTCATCGACCAGGTCCGCGGCGCCGGACTGCCCGTCGACTTCCGGGTGGAGGGCGAGCCGCGCCCGCTGCCCAGCAGCGTCGAACTGACCGCGTACCGCATCGTCCAGGAAGCGCTCACCAACAGCCGCAAACACGGCGGCCCCGACGTCGCCGCCACCGTCCGCCTCAGCTACCAGGACGACGACCTCGAACTGCTCGTCGAGGACGACGGCCGCGGCGCGCAGCACGAGCTCTACGAATCGGGCGGGGCGGACGGCCTCGGCCATGGCCTGATCGGCATGCGGGAACGGGTCGGTATGGTCGGCGGCACCCTGATAGCCGGCCCGCGCCCGGGCGGCGGTTTCCGCGTCAGCGCCGTACTCCCCCTGAAACCGGGCCGGTAAGGCATGTGATGCGCTGAGCCGAGCAGGGTGCCGTGCGGCAGCCCGCCCAACCCACGGCCCCACTCGACCCCACCGCGCGCCCCACGCGACCCACCCGACCCACCGCGCCCTGCTCGACCCGCTCGACCTGCTCCGCTCGCTTGACCTGCTCCATCCGATCGACCTGCCCACTCGGTCGACCCGCTCCACCCGGTCGACTCGCTCGACCCGCTCGACCCGCTCCACCCGCTCCGCCATCGGCCCACGAAGGGACCCCTGACCCATGACCATCCGCGTGATGCTCGTCGACGACCAGGTGCTGCTGCGCACCGGGTTCCGGATGGTGCTGGCCGCCCAGCCGGATATGGAGGTCGTCGCGGAGGCGGGGAACGGCGCCGAGGCACTGGAGGTGCTGCGCTCCACCAAGGTCGATGTGATCCTCATGGACGTCCGGATGCCGCATCTGGACGGGGTCGAGGCCACCCGCCGCATCTGCGAGGGCGGTCAGAAGGAGGACGCCCCCAAGGTGCTCATCCTGACCACCTTCGACCTGGACGAGTACGCCTTCTCCGCGCTGAAGGCCGGGGCCAGCGGATTCATGCTCAAGGACGTGCCGCCCGGCGAACTGCTCGCGGCGATCCGCGCGGTGCAGAGCGGCGACGCCGTCGTCGCACCGTCCACCACCCGCCGGCTCCTCGACCGTTTCACGCCCATGCTGCCCGCCACCTCCGGTGAGCCCGGCCGCCCCGAGCTGGAGCGGCTCACGGACCGCGAGCGCGAGGTGCTGCTGCTCGTCGCCCAGGGGCTGTCCAACGGCGAGATCGCGGCCCGGCTGGTGCTGTCCGAGGCGACGGTCAAGACACACGTGGGCCGCATCCTGACGAAGCTGAGCCTCCGCGACCGGGTCCAGGCGGTGGTGCTGGCGTACGAGACGGGGCTGGTGCGGGCCGGCGGAGCGGGGGCGTAGGGGCCGGCGGGAACGTAGGGCAGGGGGAGGCGCCGGCGCGCAAGAGCCGGGTGCCGAGGAAGGCGCCGGGGGAGGCGCCGGGGCGTGCCGTGGGAAGACCACGGCGCAGTACGCCCTCCAGCGCAGTACGCCCTCCAGCAAAGTACTACCTGCAGCGCAGTACGCCCGTCAGCGCTGTAGAGCCCCTGGCGCAGGGCGTACTGCGCTGCAACAAGCAAGCCCGTCAGCGCAGTACGCCCTCCAGGAAGTCGCTGCCCAGCCGGGCGACCACTTGGAGGTCCAACTGGTGCAGCACATAGCGCCCCCGGCGCCGCGTCTGGATCAGCCCGGCCTTCTTCAACGTCGTGACGTGCCGCGACACCTCCGGTGAGGTGATGCCGTACGCGTTCGCCAGCTCGCCCGTCGTATGCGGCCCCCGCGCCAGCGTGCGGCACAGCCGCATCCGCATCGGATGCCCCAGCGCCTCCAGCCGCTGCTGGATGAGTTCGAGCGTGGCCGGCGCCGGCAACTCCGGGCTGGCGACCGGGTACTGAAGCACCGGACGCCAGCCCGGGGCGTGACTGACCAGCAGATGCGGCCAGCCGAACGACGTCGGCAGGAACGTGACACCGGGATCCCCGGGGCTCGCGAACGCCGTCGTACGGCCCCTGGCCAACTTGTCCACCACGATGCGGACGCCGCCGCTCCCGTCCTGCGCCTCGTCCAGCGACAGCGCGATCGAGGTCGCGGGCAGCGTCTCGGCCAGGCCCTTGCGCCGCAGCAGTTCGGTCTTGTGCCGGGCATCGGCCGCCAACTGGATGCCCACCCGGCGCCAGATGTCCCCGAAGAACGCGTCCTCGCAGTCCTCCAGCAGTCGGCGCAGCCAGACCCGCAGGCCGTCGGGGTCGGTGAGCATCCGGTCGGTGAAGGCCGCCTGCCGCGGACCGCGCGCGGCGGCCATCTCCCGTACCCGTGCCCGTTCTTCCGCATCGACCAGCGGGGACGGCGTGGCCCGGGTGTAGGTCGCCGAGCAGGAGATCTCGAACGCGGCGGCCACGAACCGCTCGTCGTCGATCTTGTCCAGCTCGTCCAGCTCCTCGGCCAGCGTCGATCCGGGGTGGGCCGGCAGCAGGATGTCGGAACGGGAGGACCGCCACAGGAAGTCCGCCTCGCACAGCCGGTCGGCGAGGTCGGTCTTCAGGGCCGCATTGGTGGCGGTGACCCAGCCGTGCAGCCCGGGGTGGTGTCCCGGCTCCGACAGCGCGTGCAGCGCGGCGCCCAGCTCCGCGAGGGGAGAGGGGGCGAAGACGATGCGCTCCGGGGGCAGCCCGGTGATGTCGATGACGTTGGCCATGGGCCCATCATGCGCGAGCCCGCGACCTGCACGGTCGTCGATTGACGGCTCCCGTCAATCGATGCGCCGCGGGCGGGCCGTCCGTTCCACAGTGGCGGCATGAACGCGAACCAGCAGCACCTTCTCGACGCCTACCGAGCTGCCCGACGAGGCGAGACCGCCCCGCCGCTCCCCGGTACCCACACCGTGCGCAGCGTGCGCGAAATCCGTTGGTGGCGACGCCTCCGGAGGGCGACGCGGGGAGTTTCGGGTGCGGAGCGGGGAGTTTCGGGTGCGGAGCGGGGAGCTTTGGGTGCGGCACGGGGAGCTTTGGGTGCGGCGCGGCCTTTGGGGGGCTCGCCCGGGGTTTCCCCCGCCTTCCCCCCTGGGCCCCGCCCCGCCCCCACCCCCACCCCAGCCCTCACCCCCACCTTCACCCCATGAGACGAAAGTCCGTAGTCCGTCAAGACCCCGCCCCGGCCCGCACCTCCTCCACGCACCGCATGAAGTCCGCAACTGCCGTATGGACGTCCTGCGGTGTCCAGTCCAGGGCGGGCGCGGCGATCGTGACCTCGGTCAGGGCCACTCCCGGCGGTTCGGTCAGGCCTCGTTCGAACCAGCCGCGGAACAGCGCCGTCCTGCTCTCCTCCGCCTGCCGTATGACGGCCTCGTCCAGCACCTCGGAGGGGTACGGCAGCCACACCTGGAACTGATGGGTGTGCGGCACCTCCGGGTGGACCCTGAACCACGGCACGCCGGCCGCCGTCAGGCCCTCGCGCAGCGCCTGCGCGACCACCTTGGCGTGGGCGACGTATTCCGGCAGCCGGGGGAGTTCGCGGTCCAGGCCTGCCAGGGCGGCCAGTGCGGCGGGCCACTGCTGGAACAGCTGGCCGCCGTAGCGGTGGCGCCAGGCGCGTGCCTCGGCGACGAAGTCCTCGGAACCGGCGAGCGCGGCGCCCGATATGCCGTCGAGTGACTTGTAGTAGGAGACGTAGACGCTGTCCGCGAGTGCGGTGATCTCGGGGAGCGTGCGGCCGAAGTGCGGGCCGCATTCCCACAGCCGGGCGCCGTCGAAGTGCACCACCGCGTCCCGGTCCCGGGCGGCCGCCACCACCGCGGTCAGCTCGTCCCACTCCGGCAGTACGAAACCGGCGTCGCGCAGGGGGAGTTCGAGGGCCAGGGTTCCGAACGGCTCCTGGAGACCGTAGATCTCCTCGGCGGTCGGCAGCCGGGGCGCGCGGGTCGGATGGACCATTCGCAGTCCGCTGACCACTGCGTACGCGTCCCGTTCGTGCATCTCCAGGTGGGAGAGCGGATGGCCGGCGACCGTCGCGTTGCCCGTACGCCCCGCCCAGCAGCGCAGTGCCACCTGCTGGGCCATCGTGCCGGTCGGGAAGAAGGCGGCGGCCTCCGTGCCGAGCGCTTCGGCGGTGCGGCGTTCCAGCTCGCCGACTATCCCGTCGTCGTTGGCGTAGACGTCGGTCATCCTGTCCAGGTCGTATGCGGTGGGGGCGTCGGCCACCAGGCGGTCCAGCCGTTCGCGGACCGTTTCGGGCCGTGGGGCCGGTGCGAGCGACCGCACCACCCGGCGCAGTGCGGCGATCCGCCGCGCGTCCTGGGAACTGTCGCTCCCGGCTCCGTCCGCGCCGTGGCCGCGCTGCTCCCCCTCGCTGTCCTTGTCGCTGTCCTGCATGGGCCCTGTCACCCCCGTCGATCCCGCCGTTCCCGCCGTTCCCGTCATCCCTGTCATCCCCGTCGTCCCCCTCATCCCTTGGCCCTTCGTGAGCCTGTCCCCGGCCGCGAGCCTGTCTTGCGGCCGTGACCCTGTCGTCGGCCGTGAGCCTGCTCTCGGCCTGCCCGCGGTCCGCCCGCCTGTTGTTTTCGCGACGATTCCGCTTTCGCCCGTGCGATGGGTTGCCGTGCGATGGGAAGCCAGCTCTGCGGTGGGTTGCCGCCGGGACTGATTCGCCGGTGCGTGGGTCGCCGTCGGGACCGATCATGACGCAGCTGCGCACAGCCCGCGAGCCCTGTGGAAAAACCTGTGGATAATTCTGGTGAGAGATCCGTGTCTCACCCTCCGTAAAGCTCTGAAGCCCCCCGGAAACACTCGCGTAGCATGGCGAGGAATCGTCCGGTACCCCCTGAGGACTGGAACGGAAGGCCATCGCCACGTGAACGCACATCCGCCCACCGAGGCCCAGGACCGCCCCGCCCGGCTGACCGTCGGGGTTGTCGGCGCCGGCCGGGTCGGCCCCGCCCTGGCCGCGTCCCTGCAGCTCGCCGGGCATCGCCCGGTCGCCGTGTCGGGGGTCTCCGACGCCTCCGTACGGCGGGCGGCCGAGTTGCTGCCGGACGTCCCGCTGGTCACCCCGGCCGAGGTGCTCGCCCGCGCCGAGCTGGTCCTGCTGACCGTCCCCGACGACGCCCTCGCGGGCCTGGTGAGCGGACTCGCGGAGACCGGCGCCGTACGGCCGGGACAGCTGCTGGTGCACACCTCAGGGCGCTTCGGGACGGCGGTGCTGGACCCGGCTACCCGGGTCGGGGCACTGCCGCTGGCGCTGCACCCCGCGATGACGTTCACCGGCACCTCCGTGGACGTCCAGCGGCTGGCCGGCTGCTCGTTCGGGGTGACCGCGCCCGAGGAGCTGCGGATGGCGGCGGAGGCGCTGGTCATCGAGATGGGCGGGGAGCCCGAATGGATCGCGGAAGCGGATCGTCCGCTCTACCACGCGGCGCTGGCCATCGGCGCGAACCACCTGGTCACCCTGGTTGCCCAGTCGCTGGAGCTGCTGCGTGACGTGGGCGTGCAGGCCCCGGACCGGATGCTGGGCCCGCTGCTCGGCGCCGCCCTCGACAACGCGCTACGGTCCGGCGACGCCGCACTGACCGGCCCGGTGGCGCGCGGGGACGCGGGCACCGTCGCCGCCCACGTCGCCGAACTGCGCCGGCACGCCCCCCAGAACGTCGCCGGGTACCTCGCCATGGCCCGGGCGACCGCGGACCGGGCGCTGGCCCACGGTCTGCTGAAGCCGGAGCTGGCCGAGGACCTCCTCGGCGTGCTCGCCGGTGCCGCCCCCGACTCCTCGCCCGCCACCGGCCCGAAGGGCCCGGGCCCGAGCAGCCCCGGCCAGGACGGCCCCGGCCCGAACGATCCGGGCCAGGACGGTCACGGCCCCGAGGGAGACGAGCGATGACCCTCCTCCACACCGCCGCCGCGCTCCGTGACCTGCCGCGCCGTAGTGGCGCGCGGGCCGTCGTCATGACCATGGGAGCGCTGCACGAGGGCCATGCGACCCTCGTCCGCGCCGCCCGCCGGCGGGCCGGCGCGCAGGGCCAGGTCGTCGTCACCGTCTTCGTCAACCCGCTGCAGTTCGGGGCCGGCGAGGATCTCGACCGCTATCCGCGCACCCTGGACGCGGACGTCGAGCTGGCCCTGGCGGCCGGTGCGGACGCCGTCTTCGCGCCGTCCGTCGACGAGGTCTATCCGGGCGGCGAACCGCAGGTCCGGATCACCGCCGGGCCCATGGGCACGCGCCTGGAGGGGGCCAGCCGGCCCGGCCACTTCGACGGCGTGCTGACCGTCGTCGCCAAGCTGCTCCACCTGACCGCGCCCGACCTCGCGTTCTTCGGGCAGAAGGACGCCCAGCAGCTCGCCGTCATCACCCGGATGGCCGCCGACCTCAACTTCCCCGTCGAGATCATCGGCGTCCCCACGGTGCGTGAGGACGACGGCCTCGCCCTCTCCAGCCGCAACCGCTATCTGTCCGCCCCGGAGCGGCGCACCGCGCTGGCGCTGTCCGCGGCCCTGTTCGCGGCCCGCGACCGGCTCACCGCCGAGGAGGCGCTGCGCGCCCGGGCCGCCTGCACGGCCCACGCGGCCCAGGACCGTTCGGCGGCGCTGGCCGCCCTCGGGGAGGACCGGGCGGCCGCCGATGCGCACGCCGTCGCGTACGCCGCCGCGGTCCCCCGGCACGCGCCGTCCGTCGCCCGCGCCGCCGCCCGCGCCGTCCTGGAGGACGCCGCCCGGCTCGACCCGCCCCTGGTGCTCGACTACCTGGCGCTGGTCGACCCGTCCGACTTCACGGAGATCTCCGACGCATACGTGGGAGAGGCGATCCTGGCAGTGGCCGCCAAGGTCGGCACCACGCGCCTCATCGACAACCTCCGCCTCACCTTCGGCGCGGAGTCGCCGGCCGCCGGCGCCGCTTCCGGTGACCGCGACGACGTGACGCCCGTCCACCAGGAAGCCCCGGCACCCGCCTCCGCCGCCCGCGAGCGATCCGCCCCCGCGACCGCCGTACCGCCCATCCCACCCACCGGCCCCCTCGGAGCGACCCGATGACCGTGCCCGCCACCGGAACAGCCACCGGCCCCGGCCCCGTACCCGGCACCGGCATACGCCTGAAGGCCCCCGCCCCCGGCTGGGCCATCGAGGCCGACGTCGTCGTCGTGGGATCCGGCGTGGCCGGGCTGACCGCCGCCCTGCGCTGCGCCGCGGCCGGCCGGCGGACCGTCGTGGTCACCAAGGCCCGCCTCGACGACGGCTCCACCCGTTGGGCGCAGGGCGGTATCGCCGCGGCCCTGGACGACGGCGACACCCCCGAGCAGCACCTGGACGACACCCTCGTCGCGGGCGCCGGACTCTGCGACGAGGCGGCGGTACGCACCCTGGTGACCGAGGGCCCGGACGCCGTCCACCGGCTGATCGCGGCCGGCGCCCGCTTCGACACCACCCCGGACGGCGACGAGATAGCGCTCACCCGGGAGGGCGGCCACCACCGGCGCCGGATAGCGCACGCCGGCGGCGACGCCACCGGCGCCGAGATCTCCCGCGCCCTGGTCGAGGCGGTCCGCGCCGCCGGACTGCGCACCGTCGAGAACGCCCTGGTCCTGGACCTCCTCACGGACGAGGCGGGCCGCACCTGTGGCGTCACCCTGCACGTCATGGGGGAGGGCCAGCACGACGGCGTGGGAGCCGTGCACGCCCCGGCCGTGGTCCTCGCCACCGGGGGCATGGGGCAGGTCTTCTCCGCCACCACCAACCCGCCGGTGTCCACCGGCGACGGCGTCGCCCTCGCGCTGCGCGCCGGCGCCGAGGTGTCCGACCTCGAATTCGTGCAGTTCCATCCCACCGTCCTGTATCTGGGGCCGGATGCGGAGGGCCAGCAGCCGCTGATCTCCGAGGCCGTACGGGGCGAGGGCGCGCATCTCGTCGACGCCGGCGGCACCCGTTTCATGGTCGGGCAGCACGAGCTCGCCGAACTGGCGCCGCGGGACATCGTCGCCAAGGCGATCCTGCGCCGGTCGCTCGAACAGGGCGTCGAGCACATGTATTTGGACGGCCGGCATTTCGGCGCCCCGATGTGGGAGAGCCGTTTCCCGACCATCCTCGCCGCCTGCCGCAGCCACGGCATCGACCCGGTCACCGAACCGATTCCGGTCGCCCCGGCGGCGCACTACGCCTCCGGCGGCGTCCGCACCGACCTGCACGGCCGCACCACCGTGCCCGGCCTCTACGCCTGCGGTGAGGTCGCCTGCACGGGCGTCCACGGAGCCAACCGGCTCGCCTCCAACTCCCTTCTGGAGGGCCTGGTCTTCGCCGAGCGGATCGCCGCCGACATCGCCGGGGGCGGCTCCGCGCCGCGCCCCGCGGACGGCCCCGCCCCGGTGGCCGACGGTGCGTCGGCCGCGCCCCGGACCACCCTCCCGCTGCTGGCTCCCGAGACGCGCACGGCCGTCCAGCGGATCATGAGCGCCGGCGCCGGCGTGCTGCGCAGCGCCGAGAGCCTCGCCCGCGCCGCCGCCGAGCTCGACCGCATCCACCAGGAGGCCACCGAGGCGGCCGCAGCGGAGGCCGGCGCCCCCGAGGCCGCGCAGAAGGCCCCCGAGCCCGGTGTGGAGGCCTGGGAGGCCACCAACCTGCTGTGTGTCGCCCGGGTGCTGGTCGCCGCCGCCCGGCGCCGCGAGGAGACCCGCGGCTGCCATTGGCGCGAGGACCACCCCGACCGCGACGATGCCTCCTGGCGCCGGCACTTCCGCATCACCCTGGACGCGGACCGCGCGCTGACCATCCGTACCACCGAGGACGCCGGTTTCCCGCCGGCCCTCCCGTAGCCCGCCGGGCCCGCCCGCCCGCCACGTAGACCCCCACCGACCACCCCATCCCGAAGACGGAGCCCATCCCGTGAGCAGCACCCCCGACGACCTCCCCCTCCTCCAGATCGGCGGGCCCCGCGGCGGCGCCCCCACCGGTGGCTGCGGCGACGCCTGCGGCTGTGGTGGCGGTGACGACGCCTCGTACGAGCTCGACCCGCTGACCTGCGGGCTCGACCCCGATCTGGCCGCGCTCCTGGTGGCCGCCGGTCTCGACCCCGTACAGGTCGAGGACATCGCGCACCTCGCCGTCGAGGAGGACCTCGACCAGGGCGTGGACGTCACCACCGTCGCCACCGTCCCCGAGGACGCCGTCGCCACCGGCGACTTCACCGCCCGCGAGGCCGGCACGGTCGCCGGTCTGCGGATTGCCGAGGCGGTGCTGTCCATCGTGTGCACCGACGAGTTCGCGGTCGAACGGCACGTCGAGGACGGCGACCGGGTCGAGGCCGGCACCAAGCTGCTGAGCGTCACCACCCGCACCCGCGACCTGCTCACCGCCGAGCGCAGCGCCCTCAACATCCTGTGCCGGCTCTCCGGCATCGCGACCACCACCCGGGCCTGGGCGGACGTCCTCGAAGGGACGAAGGCCAAGGTCCGCGACACCCGTAAGACGACGCCGGGACTGCGCGCCCTGGAGAAGTTCGCGGTGCGCTGCGGCGGCGGCGTCAACCACCGGATGTCGCTGTCGGACGCCGCGCTGATCAAGGACAACCACGTCGTCGCGGCGGGCGGGGTGGCCGCGGCGTTCACCGCCGTACGGACCGAGTTCCCCGGTGTGCCGATCGAGGTGGAGGTCGACCGGATCGACCAGATCCCGCCGATCCTCGCCGAGGGCGCCGACCTGATCCTGCTGGACAACTTCACCCCGGAGCAGACCAAGGAGGCCGTCGAGCTGGTCGCGGGCCGCGCGATGCTGGAGTCCTCCGGCCGGCTCACCCTCGCCAACGCCCGCTCCTACGCCGAGACCGGCGTCGACTACCTGGCGGTGGGCGCGCTCACGCACTCCTCGCCGATCCTCGACATCGGCCTGGACCTGCGCGAGGAGGACGGCGGGCACGAGGACGGCGAGGAGGCCGGCTCCGGGGACGCCGAGCCGCGTGAGGACCGCTGACCGCCATGCTGCTGACCATTGACGTGGGCAACACCCACACCGTCCTCGGGCTCTTCGACGGTGAGGAGATCGTCGAGCACTGGCGGATCTCCACCGACGCCCGCCGCACCGCCGACGAACTCGCCGTCCTGCTCCAGGGCCTGATGGGCATGCACCCGCTGCTCGGCGACGACCTGGGCGACGGCATCGAGGGCATCGCCATCTGCTCCACGGTGCCCTCCGTCCTCCACGAGCTGCGCGAGGTCACCCGCCGCTACTACGGCGACGTGCCCGCCGTCCTGGTCGAGCCGGGCGTCAAGACGGGCGTGCCGATCCTCATGGACAACCCCAAGGAGGTCGGCGCCGACCGGATCATCAACGCCCTGGCCGCGGTGGAGCTCTACGGCGGCCCCGCGGTGGTCGTCGACTTCGGCACGGCCACCACGTTCGACGCGGTCAGCGCGCGCGGCGAATACGTCGGCGGGGTCATCGCGCCGGGCATCGAGATCTCCGTGGACGCGCTGGGCGTCAAGGGCGCCCAGCTCCGCAAGATCGAACTGGCCCGGCCGCGCAGCGTGATCGGCAAGAACACCGTCGAGGCGATGCAGTCCGGCATCCTCTACGGCTTCGCCGGCCAGGTAGACGGCGTGGTCCACCGGATGGCGCGGGAGCTGGCCGACGACCCCGACGAGGTGACCGTGATCGCCACCGGCGGCCTCGCGCCGATGGTCCTCGGCGAATCCTCGGTGATCGACGCGCACGAGCCCTGGCTCACCCTCATCGGGCTGCGCCTGGTCTACGAGCGCAACGTCGCCCGGTCCTAGGAGGGGACGGCGGAGGGGACGGCCCGGCGCGGGGGCGCCCGCCCGCGTCCGCCGTACCGGTTCTGTCGGGTTCTGCCGCGCCACCATTCACGAATTAAGCCGGTTTTGTCGGAATCGGTCGTAAAGTCGCCACATGCCAATGCCAAACGGAACCCGCGGCGGCATGGCGTTCAGCGCCGATGAGTTGCGTGTGCTCCGTCGCGCCCTCGCCCATGCCCTGACCACGACGTCCTCCGCCGCCCCGCCCGGCACCCCCGGGCCGGAGCGCGACCGGGACATCCAGGAATACCTCCGGCTGGCCGAGGCGGTCGACGAGGCGGTCCGCGAAGGCGGCCGGCTGCGCACCTTCCTGCTGGCCGACCTCGCCCGCTACCGCGACGCCCTGCCCGGCTCCGCCGCCGGCTACCTCGCGCAGCTGAAGGAGGCACTGGCCGCCGGGCACGTGCCCGGCCCCGACGACCTCGCCGCACTGCGCTCGCTGCGCACCCGCTGCGCCGGCGGGGCCGAACTCGCACGCCGCAGCGCCCTGCTGCGCCACTGCGAGCAACTGGCCGAACAATCCGTACGGGTGCGGCTCCGCGCGCTGCCAGGCGGCCGCTCAGGGGCCCGCAACGGCCGGGAACAGGAACCCGCGCGGGAGCCCGAACCCAAGCGGCCCCCGCAGCCGCAGCGCGAGCCGCGGCCCAAGGGCCCCCGCCCGGACCGGCTCATCCCCACGCCCGGCGAGGTCTTCCCGCCCCGCCGCAAGCCCGCCCCGCCCCCGGAGAGCCGCACCGCCTGAGCGCTGCGTACCCTGGCTGCGTACCCTCGGCGGCTTACGCCCTATAAGGAGGCCATACGCCATGGATTACGTCGCAGCCCTGCTCCCGCCCGTCGTGATGGCGGTGGCTTTCACCTGCCTGATCGTGACGATGATCAAGAGCCAGGGCGGTGCGAACAAGTCCAAGGAGGATGCCGCCGTGGACGCGGCGCTGGCCCGGACCGAGTCGTCGGGGGCCTCGGGGGCCCCGGGATCGTTGGGTTCCCCGGCGCAGAAGTCCACCGCGCACGGCGCCTGATCCGCCGGCCGCCGCACCGGCGGCCCGCACGCACCCACGGCCCGGGACCGAGTGTCCCGGGCCGCCTCCATTTCCGGCTTTCCCTCCTCCAAACGCAACGAGATCAACGGGCATTCTGGACATCTCCCACTATTGTTCTTGTGTGCCGAGACGCTTGGGTGATCTGGAAGACGCGGTGATGACGCGGGTCTGGGAGTGGAACCGCCCGGTCACCGTTCGAGAAGTCCTGGAAGATCTCCAGAAGGAACGGTCGATCGCCTACACCACGGTCATGACCGTATTGGACAACCTCCATCAGAAGGGCTGGGTGCGCCGCGAAGCAGAAGGCCGCGCCTATCGATATGAGGCGGTCTCCACCCGCGCCGCCTACGCCGCCGCACTGATGAACGAAGCGTGGTCCGCCAGCGACAACCCCGCCGCCGCACTTGTGGCCTTCTTCGGCATGATGTCGCCGGAACAACGGCAGGCTCTGCGCGATGCCGTACGGATGGTGCAGGTCGACGAGCCGGCGGAAGACCCGGAAGACACCGAAGGCGGCGAAGTCCGCGAAGAAGCCGCCGGACAAGGCGAACGGGCGGAACAGGCCGGCCCGGTGGAAGAAGACCGCACGCCCGCACCACCGGAAGCGGCCGGCGAACCCGGAGCCGGCGAAGGGCGAGAACCCGGGACGAACGCCGGCGGCAAGGGGCGATAGCGTCCCGGCATGCCCGCGCATTCAAAAGGCCTCACCGTCCGCCGCGCCAGGACCGGCGATGTCCCCGCCGTACGCCGTCTCATCGACGCCTACTCCCGCGACGGGATCCTGCTCGACAAAGCCACCGTCACGCTTTACGAGGACATCCAGGAGTTCTGGGTCGCCGAGCGCGACGAAGACGCCGAGGTCGTCGGCTGCGGCGCACTCCACGTGATGTGGGAAGACCTGGCCGAAGTGCGCACCCTGGCGGTGGATCCGCAGCTCAAGGGGGCCGGCGTGGGTCATCAGGTGCTGGAGAAGCTGCTGGCCACCGCGCGCTGGCTCGGAGTGCGGCGCATTTTCTGTCTCACCTTCGAAGTCGACTTCTTCGGCAAGCACGGCTTCGTCGAGATCGGCGAGGCCCCGGTAGACGGTGATGTCTACAGCGAGCTGCTGCGTTCCTATGACGAGGGCGTTGCCGAGTTCCTCGGCCTCGAACGAGTGAAGCCCAACACCCTGGGTAACAGCCGGATGCTTCTGCACCTGTGATGAGTGTTCTATGTCCGAATCGCTCCCCTATCTCATGGCTACGGAAGCATGCGTTCCCCGGTCTGCGGGCAAGTGAACCCTACCCAAGGGTTTGTGTTTTTCCCGGAAAAGCGGTTTGCTTTCCGTCGTAATCCGCATTCGATGAAAGGGAAACCGGTGGCACAGAAGGTTCAGGTTCTTCTTGTCGACGACCTCGACGGCGGCGAGGCCCACGAGACCGTGACGTTCGCGCTCGACGGTAAGGCCTACGAGATCGACCTCTCCGACAGCAACGCCGAGAAGCTGCGTGAGTCGCTCGCGGACTTCGTGAAGGCCGGCCGTCGTACCGGTGGACGTTCCGGCGGTCGCGGCAAGGCCCGTGCGGCGGCTTCCGCCGGCAGCCAGGACACCGCGAAGATCCGCGCTTGGGCGAAGGAGAACGGCTACAACGTCAATGACCGCGGCCGTGTCCCCGCCGACATTCGCGAGGCATTCGAGAAGGCCAACGCCTGATCGCCGCACACGCGGTCCGATTGGGCATTACGAGCACGCAACAACCGGGCACGGTGGCACTCCGTCGCCGCCGCGCTCACAAGCCGTACGAGGTCGGGGACGCCTCCACCGTCCCCGATTCCTGTCCCGAACCCCGTGGCGGGCAGGGAATTCTCCGCCTCGTGCCCGGTCCGGGGAGGTCGCACCCATACCGCGGCCTCCCACGAACCGAATGCAGCAGGTGATGAGGGGCCGAAGGGGAACGCCGGTGCGGGCATCCTGCCGCCGGCCCCCCGCGCCGTGAGATCCCCGGCGAGTGCGCCCCACTCCAGCCATTCCAGGATTCCCGGAAGTTCCTCGGCGCCGCCCGGCGCGACGAGAACGAGCAATTTCGGCCGGTTACCCGGACGGTTCGCGTCGCCTCCCGGCCGCAGCAGTGCCACCGGGCCCAGCAGCGGCCACCGCCGCAGCACCGCGCTCCCGGCGCCGGCCGGCATCTCCAGCACGTCGAAAAGCACCCCGGTCAGCAGCTCCAGCGGCTCCGTGGGTGCCGTCGGCCATCCCATGACGTCCTCGTACCGGTGACGGGCGGCGCGGAGCGGGCCCAGGAGGTCCGGCGGACCGGAGTCCTCGTGGGGGCCGTAGGGGGTGCGGGGGCGTGGGAGCACGCGGGGCATGACCGGAGCAACTGCCCGCGACCACGGAAGTTACGGTGAGTACGGGTGTGCATACGTGCCGTGCTCGCGTAAGGGTTCGGTGAGGCTTCCGGCGGCGTGCGGATGTTCGCCCGTAGCGGATGGAAGCGGCCCGCGCCGCATGGAGTGTCAGAGGCAGCGGGTAAGACAGTCTCAGTGGGAAGAGACGGTGTGACCGGCGCACGAAGCGCCTCGGCCCGGCTTTCGGCGGGATGCGGGCGGCGTGTCGGGGAAGGGTGCGTTCGCCACGGGCGTAGTGGCGGAGGGCGTATATGCCTGGCCTGCGGGAACATCGTCTCGCACCATCGAGTTGGAGCAGATGTCAGCTGTTCGGCAGTAAATTTCCCCGCCGGAGCGGGGGTGATCCGGACGGGTGTCGGCAGTTGGAATGAGCTGTCCCGCCCCGCGGGACTAGCATGCGGAAGGACAGGGAGGGGACCGACCCCTAACTGCCTGACCGCTCTGAGGAGCGATTAACGATGTTCGAGAGGTTCACCGACCGCGCGCGGCGGGTTGTCGTCCTGGCTCAGGAAGAAGCCCGGATGCTCAACCACAACTACATCGGCACCGAGCACATCCTCCTGGGCCTGATCCACGAGGGTGAAGGTGTCGCCGCAAAGGCCCTGGAGAGCCTCGGCATTTCGCTTGAGGCGGTCCGTCAGCAGGTGGAGGAGATCATCGGTCAGGGCCAGCAGGCCCCGTCCGGGCACATTCCCTTCACCCCCCGTGCCAAGAAGGTCCTGGAGCTGTCGCTCCGCGAGGCCCTCCAGCTCGGCCACAACTACATCGGCACCGAGCACATCCTGCTCGGCCTGATCCGCGAGGGTGAGGGCGTCGCCGCCCAGGTCCTCGTGAAGCTGGGCGCCGATCTCAACCGGGTGCGGCAGCAGGTCATCCAGCTGCTCTCCGGCTACCAGGGCAAGGAAGCCGCCACGGCCGGCGGCCCCGCCGAGGGCACGCCCTCGACCTCCCTCGTCCTGGACCAGTTCGGCCGCAACCTCACGCAGGCCGCTCGCGAGACCAAGCTCGACCCGGTCATCGGGCGCGAGAAGGAAATCGAGCGCGTCATGCAGGTGCTGTCGCGCCGTACCAAGAACAACCCGGTCCTCATCGGCGAGCCCGGCGTCGGCAAGACGGCGGTCGTCGAGGGCCTGGCGCAGGCCATCGTCAAGGGCGAGGTGCCCGAGACCCTCAAGGACAAGCACCTCTACACCCTCGACCTCGGCGCCCTGGTCGCCGGCTCCCGCTACCGCGGTGACTTCGAGGAGCGCCTGAAGAAGGTCCTCAAGGAGATCCGCACCCGCGGCGACATCATCCTGTTCATCGACGAGCTCCACACCCTCGTGGGTGCGGGCGCCGCCGAGGGCGCGATCGACGCCGCCAGCATCCTCAAGCCCATGCTGGCCCGGGGCGAGCTGCAGACCATCGGTGCCACCACGCTCGACGAGTACCGCAAGCACCTGGAGAAGGACGCGGCCCTGGAGCGCCGCTTCCAGCCCATCCAGGTCGCGGAGCCGTCGCTGCCGCACACGATCGAGATCCTCAAGGGCCTGCGGGACCGCTACGAGGCGCACCACCGCGTGTCCATCACGGACTCCGCGCTGGTCGCCGCGGCCACCCTGGCCGACCGCTACATCTCCGACCGCTTCCTGCCGGACAAGGCGATCGACCTGATCGACGAGGCCGGCTCCCGGATGCGGATCCGCCGGATGACCGCGCCGCCGGACCTGCGCGAGTTCGACGAGAAGATCGCCGACGTGCGCCGGGAGAAGGAGTCCGCGATCGACTCGCAGGACTTCGAGATGGCCGCGGGCCTGCGCGACAAGGAGAAGCAGCTCCTGTCCGCGAAGGCGAAGCGGGAGAAGGAGTGGAAGGCCGGCGACATGGACGTCGTCGCCGAGGTGGACGAGGAGCTGATCGCCGAGGTCCTGGCCACGGCCACCGGCATCCCGGTCTTCAAGCTCACCGAGGAGGAGTCCTCGCGTCTGCTCCGCATGGAGGACGAGCTCCACAAGCGCGTCATCGGCCAGAAGGACGCCATCAAGGCGCTCTCCCAGGCCATCCGGCGCACCCGTGCCGGCCTGAAGGACCCCAAGCGTCCCGGTGGCTCGTTCATCTTCGCCGGCCCGTCCGGTGTCGGTAAGACCGAGCTGTCCAAGACGCTGGCGGAGTTCCTGTTCGGCGACGAGGACGCGCTGATCTCCCTCGACATGTCGGAGTTCAGCGAGAAGCACACCGTCTCCCGGCTGTTCGGTTCGCCCCCCGGCTACGTCGGCTACGAAGAGGGCGGGCAGCTCACCGAGAAGGTGCGCCGCAAGCCGTTCTCCGTGGTGCTCTTCGACGAGGTCGAGAAGGCCCACCCGGACATCTTCAACTCGCTGCTGCAGATCCTGGAGGACGGTCGCCTGACCGACTCCCAGGGCCGGGTCGTGGACTTCAAGAACACCGTCATCATCATGACGACGAACCTCGGCACGCGGGACATCTCCAAGGGCTTCAACCTCGGCTTCGCGGCCCAGGGCGACACCAAGTCCAGCTACGAGCGGATGAAGAACAAGGTCAACGAAGAGCTCAAGCAGCACTTCCGCCCCGAGTTCCTCAACCGTGTCGACGACACCGTCGTCTTCCACCAGCTGACCGAGGACGACATCATCCAGATCGTCGACCTCATGATCGCCAAGGTGGACGAGCGGCTGAAGGACCGCGACATGGGCATCGAGCTCAGCGGCACCGCCAAGTCGCTGCTGGCCAAGCGCGGGTACGACCCGGTGCTCGGCGCCCGTCCGCTGCGCCGCACGATCCAGCGCGAGATCGAGGACGCCCTCTCGGAGAAGATCCTCTTCAGCGAGCTGCGTCCCGGTCACATCGTGGTCGTCGACACCGAGGGCGAGGGTGACAGCGCCAAGTTCACCTTCCGCGGCGAGGAGAAGTCCGCCCTGCCGGACGCCCCGCCGATCGAGTCCGCGACCGGCGGTTCGGGTCCCAACCTGAGCAAGGACGCCTGAGCGGAAACGCCTCACCGCGCAAAGCGGCCATAGCGCCCCAACCGAATAAATCGGAGCAGGTGTCACGGAACTGCCCGGAATCGTACGAAACGATTCCGGGCAGTTCCGTTTCCGTTTGTGTATCCGCCGCATACGGGTGCGCGGTATACCGCGGATACGCACGATGCAGTAGATACGGATGAGACACCCGACGCGGCGGAGCCATTGTTCCGGCACTTCCCATAGCACTTCCGCAGCACTTCCGCGCCACTTCCCCAGCACTTCCGTGACGCTTCCGCGGGCTTCCGGAACGATTAGCTCCGGTGATTACCGCCGCACCACACGAATTCCGTCCGGAACCCCCTGCACCGGCGGAATACGGCGGCCGATCCACAGCGTGTCCAGATTCGGAAAGGCGGACAGCCACTCCATCGAAACGCCGAGGTCGTACGCGAGCCACAGCCGGGTCAGGCCCTCGGCCGGCGCGATGCCCTCGACCAGCTGGTCCGGCGTGAAGGGCCCGGCGATCCGCAGATGCGGACGGCCGCCCAGCCGGCGCAGCGCCTGCAGTTCCTCCGGGCCGGACACCGGGAAATACAGCTCGGCCGGATCGAGGTGGGCGATGATCTCGCGGGCATAGCGGGCCGTGTCGTAACGCCGCCACGCCCCGGCGAGCTGCGCCCGGATGTCGTGGTGCGCCCGGTCCCGCAGCCCCGTCAGATAGTCGATCGCCATGTCGTCCGCGATCGAGGTGGCGGTGATCGCCAGCAGCACCGCCTCCCGGTCCGGGACGTCCGTGGGATCCGGCAGCATCTCCAGCACGATCGGCCCGATCCAGCCCAGCGCCCGGGCCGCCGACGGCGTACCCGGGCGCACCATGTCCCGCGTGAAGCGCTGCACCCGCGCCCGGACCGCCGGATCCAGCTCCGCGGCGTGCTCCAGACACGCCGCCGCCAGCAGCTTGCGGTGCCGGGCCTCCGCGGCCCGCACACCCGGGTGCGGGGCCAGCAGCCCGTCCAGCAGTGCCGCGCACTCGTCCGGCCGGGCCAGCGCCACCGCCATCCGGATCACGTCCTCCCACGCGTCGTGGTGCGCGTGCTCCAGCAACAGCGTGAAATCGTGCCGCTGCACCACCGCCCGCGCGGACAGATAGTCCTGGAACGTACGGTGCACGAAGTCCACGGTGCCGGGCGTCGGCTCCCGCAGCAGCCCGGTCCGGTTGAGCAGATGCCGGAAGACCTCCTCCGGCCCGCCCTGCCGCGCGGCGTCCGGAACGGCCGGCAGATGCTCCGCCAGCGTCGCCACCGCCGTCGCCCGGTCCATCTCCGAACGGCCGTGGATCAGCATCCAATGGGCCAGCTTCTGCAGCAGCTGGATCTTCGGCTGCCGGGTCAGCTCCACCCCGTCGGGCGCCCCCATCGCCCGCTCCCGGTCCCGCCGCTCCAGCAGCATCGACAGCGCCGCGTCGTAGAGCTCCTTGCGGCCGTGCGGCAGATAACCGCGCCGGTCGCGGTGGAGGGCGCACAGCAGCCCGCACATCAGCGGATTGGTCGCCAGCCGCCCCAGATCGCGGGTGATCCGCACCGCGTTGAGCAGCGTCCGCTCGTAGTCGGCGAGCCGGTCGAGGTCGGCCGGGCGCTGCTGGGCCGCCGCCCGGTGCCAGCGCTGGATGAACGCGGCGACGTCCTCCCGGCTCATCGGCGCCAGCGCAACCTCCGCGAAGCCCTCGCCGGCCAGCCAGTTGCCGGGCACCGCGGACGGACGGGAGGTGACGATCCAGACGTTGCCCGGGTAGCGGCCGGCCCACTCGCCGAGCTTGCGGCGCAGCTGCTCCCGCTCCTCCTCCGGCGCCTCGTCGACCCCGTCGACCAGCAGCAGCGCCCGCCCCTCGGCCAGCACCCGCTCCGCCCAGCCGGCCGGCGCCCGCTCCGCGTCCTGATGGCCGACGGCGTCCAGGAACGTCTCAGGATCGGGCAGCCCCGCCCGCGCGAAACGGCGCACCGGCAGCAGGAACGGCACCCGGCCGCGCAGCTCCGCCAGCGCCTCCGGCAGCTCGTCGCGGGCCGTGGCGACGGTCAGCCACTGCAGCAGCGTCGTCTTGCCGGACCCGGCCACCCCGCGCACCAGCACCCGACCGTGCCCGGCCAGCGCCCGCTCGGCGGGCAGCGGCGGATCGTCCTCCGGGGACCCCGGCTCGCACTGCAGCCCCAGATAGGCGGCGTCCAGCGGCCAGCTGTCCGGGGAGTGCGCGAGGTCGATGCCGTAGATGGTGAGGTGGTTGTGGAGGGCAGCGGTGCGCCGCGCGTACTCCTCCTCGAAGGCGGCCTCGTCGACGGCGGCGCCGCCGGGGCCGGCACCGATGGCGTCGCTCGCGCGGTCCGGCGGTGCGGCGGCGGGCGCGGCGCCCGGCCCGTGGATCAGCTCGGCGAGCGTACGGGTCTGCTCCGGGAGGGTGTGGGCCACGTACGGCGAGCGCCGGGTCAGGAAGTAGAGGACGTGCCGGGCCACCACGTCCACCAGCAGCCCGTACAGCCGCGCACGGTCCCCCGCGAGCCGGCGGGCGGCGCCGGGCACCTGCGCGCACAGCCGGCGGGCGAACTCCGCGGGCAGCAGCCGCGCCGCGTCGACGTCGTCCATCCCGGTCCCGGCCAGCGCCCGCAGCGTACGGGCCAGCGCGGCGGCCAGGTCCGGGTCCGCGCCGCCGGTCGCCTGCTCGACGAGGGACCCGGCGAGGTCGTCCAGCCCGGACCCGCTCAACTCCGGCTTCTCACCGGCGAACGACACCAGCAGCGCGATCGGAACGGGCCGGCCGACCAGCTCGGTGACCGGCCCGTCGGTGCGGAACAGCTTGCGGACGAGGGGATCGACGGTGTGCGGGGCGAGACGTGCGGCGAGGCTCGTGGGATCCATGGACTTCCCGTAACTGCGGTACCGGGCAGGGAGGTTGGGCGCCTGTGGTGCGGTCCGGCCAGCCTAGGCGCGGGGGCGGGGAAAGAGCGTGAGTTCGGTGTTCGGCGGGAGCGCCGGGATGGGGTCGGGGCGGAGGTAGGAGAGGAAGAGCTGCCGGAGGTCCCGGAGGCCGGTCAGTGGGGGAAGGGTGAGGGGGGCGTCGATCATGCCGTAGAGCTGGAGGGTGTGCAGAGCGGGGAAGGCCGGGAGGACGGTGCGGACCAGGCGGCTCAGTGTGGACGCGGGGAGGCGGGCCATGTTGAGAAGGCTGAGCGAGCCGACCTGGGGCAGCCGCAGGCCCTCAGGAATGCCCGGGGAAACCGCGTCGTGGGCCAGACCGAACGAGAAGAACTCCAGGTCGGACAGGCGGGTGAGGGCGAGCCAGTCGCCCTCGGTGAGGCCGTCCGCCAGCCGTTGCAGCTGGACGCTCCGCAGGCGCGGCCAGGAGGCGAGGCCGGTGAGGCCGGCGGGGACGGGATGGCCGAGGGTCAACCCTGTCAGCGGGGCGTCCGCGGGGAGCGCCGTCAGGCCCTCGGGCGGCAGCGGGACCATCAGCATCAGGCTCTCCAGCCGGTCCAGCAGCCCGAGGTCCCGGGGGCAGCGCTCCGTGCTGTCGTCCGTGCCGGAGACGGAGAGGCTGCGGAACAGCGGCAGGTCGGCGAGCGGGGCGACGCTGTCGAGCTCTTCGTGGTCGGTCAGGGTCAGATGGGTGATCTGCTCGGTCGGCAGCCCGTCGAGGAGTTCACGGAGCGGGAGGGTGCCGACGGCGTTGATGCGCGGCCGGCCGCCGAGCCTGGCGAGGGCCCGGACGTCCTCGGGCGTGCCGAGGGTGACGGCGCACGTGCCGGGGAGGTGCCGGAGGACCGCGTCGGCGTAACGGTCGGTCTCGAAAGCGTGCCATTCCAGGGCGAGTTGGCTCTGGACGAGCGACGCGGGGTGCCCCCGGAAGCGCTTGACGACCCCCAGCCCCGCATCGGTGCCGACCAGCGCCGCCGTCGCCACCACCTCCTGCGCCTCGTCCTCCTCCAGCCCCTCCGGGCCCGGCAGCAGCTCCACGACCAGCGGACCCACCGAGGCCAGCAGCCGCGACTCCTCCCGGCTCCGCGGCGGCAGGATCGCCCGCGCCCGCGCGTTCACCTCCTCCCGTACGGCCGGGTCGAGTTCCGTCGCGTGCTCCAGGCAGGCCAGGGCGAGCAGATGGACCCGCAGCCGGGTCGGCGCGTCGGCGGTGGCGTCTCCGTGGGCGAGCAACTCCCTTAGGAGTTCGGCCCGTTCGCGCGGCCGGGCGTGTGCCACCGCCATCCGGATCACGTCCTCCCACTGGACGTCCTCCGCATGCGCCACCAGCAGCCCGATGTCACCGTCCTCGACAGCCGCCTTGGCGCCCAGGTAGTCCTGGAACGTGCGGTGGACGAACTGCACCGAACCGGCCACCGGCTCGCGCAACAGCCCGCTGCGCAGCAGCAGATGACGCAGCACCGCCGCCGCGTCCCCCTGCCGGGCGGCCGCCGGCACCGCCGGCAGCGCCTCGGCGACGATCCGCTCGGCCCGGTCCCGGTCCAGCTCCGTCCGGCCGTTGCGGATCAGCCAGTACGCCAGCCGCTGCAGCAGCTGGATCTGCGGCTCGTCGTTGAGCTCGATGCCCGTGGGGGCGGCCATGTCGCGTTCGCGGTCGCGGCGGGAGAGCAGCATGACCAGCGCCGCGTCGTACAGCTCCTTGCGGCCGGTGGGCAGGTAGCCGCGCCGGTCGCGGTGCAGGGCGCAGATCAGCCCGCACATGAGGGGGTTGGTGGCGAGCCGGGCGAGGTCCTGCTTGGTGTGGACGGCGGCCAGCAGCGACTGCTCGTACGCGTCGAGGCGGGCGGGGTCCTCGGTGCCGCGGCGGGCCGCGTCGTGCCAGCGGCCGATGAACGCGGTGACCTCGGCGCGGCGCAGCGGCGCCAGCGTCAGCTCGTCGAAGCCGTCGGCGGCGAGCCAGTCGTCGCGCACCGCGGAGGGCCGGGTGGTGACCAGCCACAGGTTGTCCGGGAACGCGTCGAGCAGATCGCGCAGCCAGCGCCGGGCCCGGTCGCGCTCGCGGTCGGGGATCTCGTCCAGCCCGTCGACGAGGAGCAGGCCCCGCCCGGAGGCCAGGATCCGGTCGGTCCAGCCGTCGGGCCGGGCGCCGGACAGCGGGCAGCCGACGGCCGCGAGGAAGCGGTCCGGGGTGGGCAGTGGCGCACCGTCGCGGGTGAGGGTGCGCAGCGGCAGCACGAACGGGATCCGGCCGTAGAGATGGGGGAGGGGCGTCTCGCCGGGGGCCTTGGTGCAGGAGACGGCCAGCCACTGCACGAGGGTGCTCTTGCCGGAGCCGGCCACACCGCGCAGCAGCACCCGGTCGCGGCCGGCCAGGGCCTGGTCGGCGGGGAGGGGCGCCGGGGCGCCGGCCGGGTGGGCGGCGTCCTCCTCCCACGGGGCGGTGGTCTCCGGCCCGCGCCCGGCGGCCGGCGTCGCCGCGAGGCTCATGTACGCGGCGTCGAGCGGCCACCGGTCCGGGGAGTGGGTCAGGTCGATGCCGTAGATGGTGAGCCGGCTGTGTTTGCGCGCCACGTAGGTGAGATAGCTGCGCTCGAAGGCGAGGTCCGCCGCCCGCGGGGACGGATGCCGTTCGAGGAACGCGTCCATGGTGGTGATCAGGCCGTCCAGGCTGCGGCTCTGCTGGACGAGGGTGCGCGCGACGAAGGCCGAGCGCCGGCTGAAGAAGTGCACGATGTGCAGGCAGGCGGTGTCGAGCAGGGCGCGGTGCAGCAGCTCGGCGTCCCGGGACAGGCCGCGGGCGGCGGACGGAGCCGCGGCGAGCAGGCGGCCGGCGAGGGCGGAGGCGCCGAGGCGGACGGCCTGTACGTCGTCCATGTCGAGGTCGCCGAGGGCGTGCAGGGTGGCGGCGAGCGCGTCGGCCACGGCCCGCTCCTCGTCCTCCGGGACCGGCCGTTCACCGGGCCCGCAGCTGCGTAACGCCCGCTGCACCAGCTCCGCGGCGAGTTTGTGCAGGTCCTTGCGGGTGAGGGTGCGCTGCTCGCCGGTGAAGGAGACCAGGGCGGAGATCCGTACGGGGGCCGGGACGAGGCCGGCGCCCGGGCCCTCCTTGACGAAGAGCTTCCGGACGAGCGGGGCCACCGCGCCGGACGCGAGCCGGATACCCACTGCTGACGGGTCCATCGTGTGCGCCGCCTCCCCCATGGCCGGTGATCCGCGGCCGGTGGTCCGTGACCGGTGACCCGCGGCCGGTGGTCCGTGACCGTGATGTGGCCGGTGATGTCGTGGGGCCAGGCTAGCCGGGACGGTGTGGCGGCGGTCACGGAATTCGCCACCCCGGGGCCCCGGACAATCCCCCCGCAATAACCGGATCAGCGCCCGCGAGTAATGCCGGTCACAGCCTTCCGGTAATCCAGGTCACATCGTCCGGGTAACCCAGGTCACAGAAAAGCCGGACCGGTGGTGACATGGCGCACAGCCGGTTTCGGGCCTACTAGCGGAATTAGAAGAAGGCGCGGGCGGGGATGCGGGGGTTTTCCGGGGCCGGAGCGGGGTGTGGCGGGGGGGGCGGCCCGAGCGGGACCACCACTTGGGCAAGGTGCGGGTAAAAGCCCTGATCGGCAGCCATTTTGCCGGCGGCCCCGCTGTCCGGAATGCGGTGATTCGTACGGGTCATGCAAAGGCCCGGGCGGAATGCAAGAGGCTTTTTCCCGACGGCTTTCGTACGGGCCTGCCTAGTAGCAGGGGCTCTTGGCGGGGCGGCCCGGACCGGTTACCAAGGAATGGCGCTTCCGGGCCGCAGCCGGACTCGCGAAATTCCTGATCTCCCTGATCCACCCGATCTCGCAGATCTTCCTGATCGAATTCCGGAAGGAAAAAACCCGCATGTCGAAGTTCGCCGCCATTCGCCATTCCAAGAACTCCGCCGGTACTCCGAAGACCGCGAAGTCCCTGCTGCGCCGCCGGGCCGCCGTGGTGGCCGCCGGTGTCGGTGTGACCGTCGCGCTCGGCGCCGGTGCCGCCTCCGCCGCCGATGGTGGTCTGCTGGGCCTCACCTCGCACGTCGGCTCGACCGTCAGCGCGCAGGCCGACGCCCAGGCCAAGGCCGCCACCAGCGCCAAGGCCGCCGCGGCCAAGGCCAAGAAGGACGCGGCCAAGAAGGCCGACGCCTGGGTCAAGCCGGTCGACAAGTACACGCTGGGCGAGCCCTTCGGCATCCCCGGCAGCCACTGGGCGCACAAGCACAGCGGCCAGGACTTCGTCGTGCCGAGCGGCACCGCGGTCAAGGCCGTCCACCAGGGCACCGTCATCAAGGCCGGCCCCTGGGGCGGCGGCGACGGCCCGGCCTACGGCAACGCCATCGTGATCCAGCACGCCAACGGGGTGTACACCCAGTACGCGCACCTGTCAGCGATCCAGGTCCACGTCGGCCAGCAGGTCGGCGCCGGGCAGCAGATCGGCCTGTCCGGCAGCACCGGCAACTCGACCGGCCCCCACCTGCACTTCGAAGTCCGCACCGGCCCCAACTACGGGTCGGGCATCGAGCCGACCGGATTCCTGCGGGCTCACGGCGACGCCGTCTGAGCTGAATCCGGCCGGGCTGGCCGGCGGTTCGGCGGGTTTGCCGCCGTGACCAGTTCTGTGGCGACCTCGAGGATGGCCCTGCGCTTCTCCTCGGGGTCGCCTTCGACGTGCTGCATCGCGAACATGCCCGCGTGCATGGAGAAGAGTGCCGTGATGCAGCGCACCTGATCCGTCAGCTCCGCATCGTCCTCCTTCAGGAGGCCGAAAAGAGTCAGCATGCGCGCCTTGAAGGTCTCGCCGATGCTCAGATCGCGCACCGCGGCCTGGTTCTCCTGCATGAAGCGGAACAGCGGCTCGGCCGAACGCAGCGCCTCGTTGTAGCGGCGGATCACCTCGAGCTTCGTCTCCAGCGTCCGCGGCTGCCCCTCGGCCCAGGCGATCAGCTCGTCGCAGGGCCTGGCCAGGTCCTGGAACAGGCTGATGACGATGTCTTCCTTGGTCTTGAAGTGGTAGTACAGCGCCGCCTTGGTGACCTCCAGCTTCTCCGCGATCTCCCGGAGCGAGGTCTTCTCGTAGCCGTGCTCGGAGAACAGTTCCAGAGCGACGTCCTGAATGCGCTGGCGGGTGTTCCCACGGCGCGTCTGCCCGGTGCTCATGGTGCTCTCCTGCGTCGTCGGTGCTGGTGGGAGGCGTGCCCAGGACCGGGCCAAAGAAACTTACTTGACGCCCGGCTAGTTAGCGGCCTACCTTCCTCACTGTACTGAACTAGCCGGGCGGCAAGTAAGTAGGAGAGAGTGAGTGATGGGGAAGTCGCAGCCTGCGACCCCGACGGGGGACGGACGAATAACCGCGACCGGGGCGAATCCCCCGGACGCACCGCAGGGCAAAAAGCCTTCGAGCGTGCGGATGGTGGTCTTCGCGCTGATGATCGCGATGCTCCTCGCGATGCTGGACAACATGATCGTCGGCACCGCGATGCCGACCATCGTCGGTGAACTGGGCGGGCTGGAGCACCTGTCCTGGGTCGTCACCGCCTACACGCTCGCGACCGCCGCCTCGACCCCGATCTGGGGCAAGCTCGGCGACATGTACGGCCGCAAGGGCGTCTTCCTGACGTCCATCGTGATCTTCCTGGCCGGCTCCGCACTGTCCGGCATGGCCCAGGACATGGGCCAGCTCATCGGCTTCCGCGCGGTCCAGGGACTCGGCGCGGGCGGCCTGATGGTCGGCGTCATGGCGATCCTCGGCGACCTGGTCCCGCCGCGCGAACGCGGCAAGTACCAGGGCATGATGGCCGGCGTCATGGCCGTCGCCATGATCGGCGGCCCGCTGGTCGGCGGCACCCTCACCGACCACCTCGGCTGGCGCTGGAGCTTCTACATCAACCTCCCGCTCGGCGCGATCGCCCTGGCCATGATCACCGCGGTGCTGCACCTGCCGAAGAAGCGCTCCAAGGCCCGCATCGACTACGTCGGTTCCGCACTGCTCACCCTCGGCATCACCGCCCTCGTCCTGATCACCACCTGGGGCGGCACCGAGTACGACTGGCTGTCGACGCAGATCGTCGGCCTCGGCGTCTTCGGTGTCCTCGCCCTGATCGCGTTCGTCCTGGTCGAGCGCAAGGTCGCCGAGCCGGTGCTGCCGCTGCACATCTTCCGCAACGGCAACTTCTCGCTCGTCACCGTGATCGGCTTCCTCGTCGGCTTCGTGATGTTCGGGTCGATGACCTTCCTGCCGCTGTTCCAGCAGACCGTGCAGGGCGCCTCGGCCACCAACTCCGGCCTGCTGCTGCTGCCGATGCTGCTGGCGATGATGGTCGTCTCACTGTTCGCCGGCCGGGTCACCACCCAGACCGGCAAGTACAAGGTCTTCGTCGTGGTCGGCGGCGGCCTGATCACCGCCGGCCTGGCCGTGCTGTCCCTCATGGACACCGGCACCAGCCGCTTCACCTCGGGCCTCTACATGGCCGTGCTCGGCGCCGGCATGGGCTTCCTGATGCAGACCACGATGCTGATCGCCCAGAACAGCGTCGAGCTGAAGGACATGGGCGTCGGCTCCTCGTCCGCCACCCTCTTCCGCACCATCGGCGGCTCCTTCGGCGTCGCGATCCTCGGCGCGATCTTCACCAACCAGGTGCAGTCCACGATGGTCGAACGGCTCGGCAAGGCCGCCGGCGCCAAGATGACCGGCGGCGGCGCCCAGATGGACCCCAAGCGCATGGCCCAGCTCCCGCCGATGATCAAGGACGCGTACGCACACGCGGTGGCGAACGGCACGCACCAGGTCTTCCTGTGGGGCGCCCTGGTCAGCATCATCGGCTTCGCCGCCGCATGGTTCCTCAAGGAGGTCCCCCTGCGGGGCGGGGCCGCCCCCAAGGCGGCGCCTAGCCCGGAGGAGCGGGTGCCGGCGGCTGTCTGAGCCCCACGTACCTGGCTTTCCCGCCGCGGGTGTTGCTCGCCGTTGCGCTTTGCGGCGCCCCCGCACGTAGCCGTCTGTCCCGCCGCGGGTCGTCTCGCCGTTGCGCTTTGCGGCGCCCCGCACGTAGCTGGCCGTCCCGCCGCGGTTGTTGGTCGCCGTTGCGCCTGCGGCGGGCTGGGTTGTTGTTGGGTGCGGTGACGGGCCTCCGGGGCCTTGTTCGTGG
>NZ_JBIDAJ010000048.1:0-50623 GCF_043202395.1 Streptomyces sp. NPDC048197 | reverse complement strand
TTTGGGACGTAAAGCGTCAGCAGTCCCAAACACCGGCCCCGGAGGCCCGTCACCGCACCCACCACAAACCCAGCCCGCCGCAGGCGCAACGGCGAGAAACCACCGCGGCGGGACAGACAGGTACGTACGCGGCGCCGCAAAGCGCAACGGCGAGCACCCCCCACGGCGGGAAAGCCAAGTACGTGGGAGTCATTCCACAACGTGGCGCCCCTCCGCCACCGCACTGCAAGAAGCGCGGAACGCGCAATGCGTGCAGTGCGTGCCCGCGGCCGGTGTGAAGCGTTCTTCCAGGACGCGGCCGGCGGCGGTGGCGAGGAGGTCGCCCACCCAGTCGCCGTCCGGCGGCGGCTGGGCCTGTACGGCGGGGAGCGCGTCGCCGCCCTCCTTCTGGGGGGCGCCGATGCGCAGGTGGACGAGTTCGGCGCCGCCGGGTTCGGGGGTGCGGCCGTCGAAGACGTCGTCGACCGCGCCTTCGCGGACGGCGAGCTGGTAGACGGCGAGCTGGGGGTGGCGGGCGACTTCGGGACCGGTCGGTTTCTGTTTGCCGGTCTTGAAGTCGACGACGTAGGCCCTGCCCTCTTCGTCCTTGGCGACATGGTCCATGCTGCCGCGGATGCGGACCTCGTAGGTGCCGGCGCGGAGGGTGACGTCGAAGGGGTGCTCGGTGGCGACGGGGTCGCGGCCGAGGGTGTCGCGTTCCATGACGTGCCAGCGCAGGAAGCGTTCGAGGGCGGCGCGGGCGTGGTCCTTTTCCTGGCGGGACTTCCAGGGGGCGTCGAAGGCGAGCGCGTCCCATACGGAGTCCAGGCGTTCCATGAGGACGGTGAGGTCGGCGGGGGTGCGTCCGGAGGCGACCTCGTCGGCGAGGACGTGGACGACGTTGCCGAAGCCCTGGGCGGCGGTGGCGGGGCTGTCCGCCTTGACCTCGCGGCCGAGGAACCACTGGAGGGCGCAGGTGTTGGCGAGCTGGTCGAGGGCGCTGCCGGAGAGGACGACGGGCAGGTCGCGGTCGCGCAGCGGGACCCGGCTGTGGGTGGGGTCGTTCATGCCCCACCAGGTGTCGGGGTGGGCGGCGGGTACCAGGGGGCGGTGGTCGTCGTCGTGCAGGGCGGCGAGCCGGGCGAGGCGCTGGGCGGCGGCGTCGCGCAGGGCGGGGCTCGCCGCGGGGTCGACGGTGGTGGCGCGGAGTTCGGCGACCAGTGCGGCGACGGAGAGCGGGCGGCGGGGGCGGCCGGTGACGTCCTGGGGGGTGATGCCCAGTTCGGTGAGGAACCGGGAGGGCTGGTCGCCGTCGTCGGCGGCGGCCTTGACGGCGGTGACGACGAGGCGGTCGCGGGCGCGGGTCGCGGCCACGTAGAACAGCCGGCGTTCCTCGGCGAGCAGGGCGCCGGGGGTGAGGGGTTCGGCCAGGCCGTCGCGGCCGATCCGGTCGGCTTCGAGGAGGGAGCCGCGGCGGCGCAGGTCGGGCCAGAGTCCTTCCTGGACGCCGGCGACGACGACCAGCCGCCATTCCAGGCCCTTGGCGCGGTGGGCGGTCATCAGCCGGACGGCGTCGGGGCGGACGGTGCGGCGGGTGAGGGTGTCGGCGGCGATGTCCTGGGCGTCGAGTTCCTCCAGGAAGTTGAGGGCGCCGCGGCCGCCGGTGCGTTCCTCGGCGCGGGCGGCGGTCTCGAAGAGGGCGACGACGGCGTCGAGGTCGCGGTCGGCGTTGCGGCCGGCGGCGCCGCCGCGCCGGGCGGCGCGTTCCAGGCGCTGCGGCCAGGGGGTGCCGTCCCACAGTTCCCACAGGGCCTGTTCGGCGGTGCCGCCGCCGGCGAGGAGTTCGCGGGCCTTGCGCAGCAGCAGGCCGAGCCGCTGGGCGCCGCGGGCGTAGCCGGGGTCGTGGGCGACCAGGCGCTGGGGTTGGGCGAGGGCCCGGGCGATCAGTGTGTCGGAGGGGGGCGGCAGGGGGGCGCCGGCGGTGCGTTCCTCCTCGCGCAGGGCGCGGCCCAGGCGGCGCAGGTCGGCGGAGTCCATGCCGCCCAGGGGGGAGGCGAGCAGGTCGAGGGCGGTCTCGGCGTCGAGCCAGCCCGGGGTGGTGGCGACCGGGGCGGTCGGTTCGGCGGTGTCCGCTTCGACGGTGTCCGGTTCCGGGTCGGCGGTGTCCGGTTCCGGGTCGGCGGTGTCCGGTTCCGGGTCGAGGGCGGCGCGGGCGGCGGCTCGGAGGGCGGTGAGCAGGGGGGCGACGGCGGGTTCGTGGCGCAGCGGGAGTTCGTCGCCGTCGATGTCGAGGGGGACGCCGGCGGAGGTGAGGGCCCGGCGGACGGCGGGGATGGAGCGGCCGCCGGCGCGGACGAGGACGGCCATGTCGCGCCAGGGCACGCCGTCCTCCAGGTGGGCGCGGCGCAGGATGTCGGCGACGTTGTCCAGTTCGGCGCCGGGCGTGGGGTACGTGTACGCCTCGACGCGGCCGCCGTCCCGTACGGGCGTGGGTTCGCGGTGGGCGCGGACCTTGGCGGCCGAGAGGCGGGTGAGCGGCATCCGGTGGGTGAGCTGCCGGGTGGCGGCCAGGAGGTCGGCGCCGGAGCGGCGGGAGGTGTCGAGGACGGCGACGGGGGCGGGGGTGCCGTCGCCGCGGCGGAAGGTTTCGGGGAAGTCGAGGATGCCGTTGACGTCCGAGCCGCGGAAGGCGTAGATCGACTGGTCGGGGTCTCCGAAGGCGACGAGGGTGCGGCCGGGGGTACCGGGGGCGGCGGCCGCGGTGTGGTTGCCGGCGAGCGCGCGCAGCAGCCGTACCTGGGCGGCGTCGGTGTCCTGGTACTCGTCGACGTAGACGGCGTCGTAGGTGGTGGCGAGTTCGGCGGCGACGTCGGGGCGTTCGGCCAGGAGCACGGCGCGGTGGACGAGTTCGGCGTAGTCGAGGACGCCCTGGCCGTCGAGGACGTCGAGGTATTCGGCGAGGAAGCCGGCGGCGGCGTGCCAGTCGGGGCGGCCGGTGCGGCGGGCGAAGGCGCCGAGGGCGTCCGGGCCGAGGCCGAGTTCGCGGCTGCGGGCGAGCACGGCGCGGACCTCGTCGGCGAAGCCGCGGGTGGTCAGGCAGGCGCGGAGGTCGTCGGGCCAGCTGATCGCAGCCCGGCCCGCGCCGGCGAGGTCGGCCTGGCCCTGGAGGAGTTCGCGGACGACGAGGTCCTGCTCGGGGCCGGACAGCAGTCGCAGGGGGTCGGCGAAGAGGTCGGCGTCCTGGTGGGCGCGGACCAGGGCGTAGCAGAAGGAGTGGAAGGTGGTGGCCTGCGGGATGCCGGCCGGTACGGGCGCTGTCTCCCGCCCCTCGCCGTGTTTGCCGGGGCGCCGGCGCGGCTTCTCCAGGGCGCGCAGGCGGATGGCGAGGCGGTCGCGGAGGTCGACGGCGGCCTTGCGGCTGAAGGTGAGGACGAGGATCCGCTCGGGGTCGCCGCCGTCCCGGACCCGGCGGGCGACGGCTTCGACGAGGGTCGTGGTCTTGCCGGTGCCGGGGCCGGCGAGGACCAGCAGCGGGCCGTCGCGGTGGTCAACCACGGCGCGCTGGGCTGCGTCCAAGGTGGGAGGGTCCACCCGTTCCGGCGGGGTGCGGACCAGTCGGTACGCGCCGGAGGCGTCCTGCCGCGCCGCCCGGCGGGGCTGCGTCGGCGGGACGGCCGAGAAGGAGGAGCTCACGTGGATCGCCGGTCCTGAGGAGGGTGCTGGTCGTGGTGCGGATGCGGTGCGGGGCGCGCCGCGGTGCCGGGTGCCGGGGTGGCCGGTGGCCGGGCGGCGGGGCCGTGATGGCGGCCGGCGCCGGGACGGCAGTGCCCGACGCTACGCCAGTGGGTGCCCGGGCCGGGGACCGGTCCACGGGCCGCCGCCGGGGCGGGCCGCGGCCGGTGCCGGGGCCGGGCGGCTCAGTCGTCCCATGCGCCGTCCCATGCGTCGTCCCGGTCGTTCGGCCGACCGTCCGGATCGTCCGGGTCGTCCGGCCGGCCGTCCCAACGGGCCCGCCGCATATCGATCTTGGGTATGTGGTCGTCGCTCCCCTGCGACGCGGCCCGCAAGGGGGTGCCCTCGTCGCGGTAGTGGCCCAGGGCGCGCAGTTCGCTGCCGGGCAGCAGCCGCCCGTCGGCGCGCACGACCCGCCACCAGGGCACCGCGCCGCCGTAGAGCGCCATCACCCGCCCGACCTGCCGGGGGCCGCCCTCGTCCACATACTCCGCGACATCGCCGTACGTCATGACCCGGCCGGCCGGGATCAGCTCGGCGACGGAGAGCACCCGCTCGGCATAGGCGGGCAGCTCCCCGGCGTCGGCGCCGGGCGCCGTGTCTCCGGTACCACTCATTCGGTCCATCCTGCCGCACGGCACCGACAATGGGAGCGGACACATGGTCCACCACCCTTCGGAACACCGGCGGCGGCCGCCACCGGACCCGGCGCGGTGGCGGAGGTTCCGCTTCCCGTCACCCCGAAATGCACCCTGATGCCCCCCTCCACCGGTCGGCCGTGCCACCATCTTCCGGACGGTGACTGGTGATACGAGATCAAGAAGAGACGGCCGAGCAGCAGGGCGCGGCGCCTCCGCGGGAGGCGGGCGCCCCTGAAGCGCTGCCCGTCGAGGGGAAGCACCAACGGAGGCCGGCCCCGGCTTCCGCTACCGAAAAGGCGAGCACGATCAAGAAGGCCGAACGACCGGGGGCGTCCCAGAGGCCGGAAGGGCCCAAGGAGCCCGCACCACCCACGGGACACGAGGAGGAGCCGAAGAGCGACCGGCAACACCGGCAGGCACCGGACGACGCCCACGTGGAGCACGGCAAGGGCGCCGAGCCGGGCCCGGCCGCGGCCCTCGGCACGTCCCGGACGGGTTCGCACCGCGAAGGGGCGGCCGCCGACGCGTGTGGCGAGTTCCACGTCGACCGGGTCTCCGGTGACGAGCCGCTGCTCCCCGCCCGGGTGCACCGGCCCTCCGACCTGCTGCGGCTGCTGCTCGGCATGGCCGGCATCGCCCTGGTCCTCGGTCTGGCCACGTTCGCGCACGGCACCACCGCGGGCCTGGCCCGGGACATCGGCACCGGCGCGCGGGCCACTCCCCCGCTGCTGATCAACCTGGCGGGGCTGAGCGCCAGCGTCGCGGTGCTGATCGTGCCGGTGGCGTTCGCCGTCGAGCGGCTGATCAAGCGGGACGGGCTGCGGATCGCGGACGGCGTGCTCGCCGCCGTCCTGGCGCACGGGGTGTCGCTCGCCACCGACCTGTGGGTCGCCGAGGCCGCCCCGGCCTCCATCAGGGTGGCACTGACCCAGCCGCTGGCGAACGGCTCGCTCTCCGCGCCGGTGCACAGCTATCTGGCGCCGGTGATCGCCTACATGACGGCGGTGGGCATGTCCCGGCGGCCGCGCTGGCGGGTCGCGATGTGGGGCGTGCTGCTGCTCGACGCGTTCGCGGTGCTGGTCGGCCGCTACACCACACCGTTCGCGATCATCACGACGGTGCTGATCGGCTGGACCGTGGCGTTCGGCACCCTCTACGCCGTCGGCTCCCCCAACGTCCGGCCCACCGGGCAGAACCTCCTGGCCGGGCTGCGCCGGGTCGGCTTCCGCCCGGTCAGCGCGATGCGCGCGGAGGACACCGCCAACCCCGAGCACACCGCCAACTCCGAGCAGACCGCGGGCCCCGAGCAGACCGCGGGCCCCGAGCAGAACGAGCACGCCGACCGCGGCCGCCGCTACCTGGTCACCCTGGAGGACGGCCCGCCGATCGACGTCACCGTGGTCGACCGCGAGCAGCAGGCCCAGGGCTTCTTCTACCGGGTCTGGCGCCGGCTGTCGTTGCGCGGCGGCATCAACCAGCGCCGCAGCCTGCAGTCGCTGCGCCAGGCCCTGGAGCAGGAGGCGCTGCTGGCGTACGCGGCCATCGCGGCCGGCGCCAACGCCCCCAAGCTGATCGCCACCTCCGAGCTCGGCCCGGACGCGGTGATGCTGGTCTACGAGCACATCGGTGGCCGCAGCTTCGACTCGCTGGCCGACGAGGAGATCACCGACGCGCTGATGCACAGTGCCTGGCGGCAGGTCGAGGCGCTGCAGTCGCGGCGGATCGCGCACCGCCGGCTGGTCGGCGACGCGCTGCTGGTGGATCGTTCCGGCAACATCGTGCTGACCGAGCTGCGCGGCGGTGAGATCGCGGCCGGTGATCTCGTGCTGCGGATGGACATCGCCCAGCTGCTGGTCACGTTGGGCCTGCGGGTCGGCGCCGAGCGGGCGGTGGCGGCGGCCGTCGAGGTGCTCGGCCCGGACGCGGTCGCGGACAGCCTGCCGCTGCTCCAGCCGATCGCGCTGAGCCGCACCACCCGGGCCACCCTGCGCCAGCTGGCCCGGGAGCGCGCCAAGCGGGAGCGGGAGGCGGTGCTGGCGGCGTCGCAGGCCGCCAAGGAGGCCCGGGAGGCCCGGGAGGCGGCCCCGAAGGACCGCAGGACGCTGCGGGCCGAGCGGCACGCGGAGAAGAACGCCGAGAAGCGGGCCCTGGACGAGGCGTCGGAGGAGGCCCGCGAGGAGGACCTGCTGGCCCAGATCCGCCGTCAGGTGCTGCTGATCCGACCCACCGCGGTGATCGAGCCGGCGAAGCTGGAGCGGCTCAGCCCGCGGATCCTCATCAGCTGGATCGCCGGTGCGTTCGCGGTGTATCTGCTGCTGTCCCAGCTCACCAACTTCAACCTCGGTGACGTGGTCAGCGAGGCGCAGTGGGTGTGGGTGCTGGTGGCGATGTTCTTCTCGGCGACGACGTACATCGCGGCGGCGATGAGCCTGTTGGGGTTCGTCACGGAGAAGGTGTCGTTCGTCCGGACCATGATCGCGCAGATCGCGGGCAACTTCGTGAAGCTGGTGGCGCCCGCCGCGATCGGCGGGGTGGCGCTCAACACCCGCTTCCTGCAGCGCGCCGGGGTCCGGCCCGGCCTGGCGGTGGCCAGCGTCGGCGCCTCCCAGCTGTTCGGGCTGGGCAGCCACATCCTGCTGCTGCTGGCCTTCGGCTATCTGACCGGCACCGAGCAGACCCAGGACATCTCACCGTCCCGTACGGTCATCGCCGGGCTGCTGACCGTGGCCGTGCTGGTCCTGGTCGTCACGGCCGTGCCGGTGCTGCGGAAGTTCGTCTCGACGCGGGTGCGGTCGCTGTTCGCCGGTGTGGTGCCGCGGATGCTGGACATCCTGCAGCGGCCGCGGAAGCTGGTCACCGGCATCGGCGGGATGCTGCTGCTGACGGCGGCGAACGTGATGTGCCTGGACGCGTCGATCCGGGCGTTCGGCGGCGGCGACAAGATCAGTTACGCGAGCATCGCGGTGGCCTTCCTCGCCGGCAACGCGCTGGGTTCGGCCGCCCCGACACCGGGCGGTGTGGGCGCCGTCGAGGGTGCGCTGATCACCGCGCTGACCATCGCCGGGCTCCCCGGCGACACCGCGTTCCCGGCGGTGCTGCTGTTCCGGCTGATGGTCTTCTGGCTGCCGGTCCTGCCGGGCTGGCTGGCCTTCACGTATCTGACCCGCAAGGGCGAGATCTGACGCGCAGGGGCGGCCCCCGTCACTGGGGCGGCCTTGGCGGTCGGGCAGCACGAAGGCGCCGGTCCGTGGCATACGGACCGGCGCCTTCGGCGCTGTTCAGGACGCGGTGATCAGCCCACCGCCATCGATCAGTAGACCGGCTTCTCCGGCTCGACCGTGTTGACCCAGCCGATGACGCCGCCGCCCACGTGGACCGCGTCGGCGAAGCCCGCGGACTTCAGGACGGCCAGCACCTCGGCCGAGCGGACGCCCGTCTTGCAGTGCAGGACGATCTTCCGGTCCTGGGGAAGGTCCTGGAGGGCGGTGCCCATCAGGAATTCGTTCTTGGGGATCAGCCGGGCGCCGGGGATGGAGACGATCTCGAACTCGTTCGGCTCGCGGACGTCGATGATGTCGATCTTCTCGTCGGCGTCGATCCACTCCTTGAGCTGCTGCGGAGTGATCGTCGAGCCGGCCGCCGCCTCCTGGGCCTCCTCGGAGACGACGCCGCAGAACGCCTCGTAGTCGATGAGCTCGGTGACGGTCGGGTTCTCGCCGCAGACCGCGCAGTCGGGGTCCTTGCGGACCTTGACCTGACGGTACGTCATCTCCAGCGCGTCGTAGATCATCAGGCGGCCGACGAGCGGGTCACCGATGCCGGCGAGCAGCTTGATGGCCTCGTTGACCTGGATGGAGCCGATGGAGGCGCACAGCACACCGAGGACGCCGCCCTCGGCGCAGGAGGGGACCATGCCCGGCGGCGGGGGCTCCGGGTACAGGCAGCGGTAGCAGGGGCCGTGCTCGGACCAGAAGACCGACGCCTGGCCGTCGAAGCGGTAGATGGAGCCCCAGACGTACGGCTTGTTCAGCAGCACGCAGGCGTCGTTGACGAGATAGCGGGTGGCGAAGTTGTCGGTGCCGTCCACGATCAGGTCGTACTGGGCGAAGAGCTCCATGACGTTCGTGGAGTCGAGGCGCTCTTCGTGGAGGTTGACCGTGACGTACGGGTTGATGCCCAGCACCGTGTCCTTGGCGGACGCGGCCTTGGAGCGGCCGATGTCCGCCTGGCTGTGGATGATCTGGCGCTGCAGGTTCGACTCGTCGACCTCGTCGAACTCCACGATGCCAAGGGTGCCGACGCCGGCCGCGGCCAGGTACATCAGCGCGGGCGAGCCCAGGCCGCCGGCGCCGACACAGAGCACCTTGGCGTTCTTCAGCCGCTTCTGCCCGTCCATTCCGACATCGGGAATGATCAGGTGGCGGGAGTACCTGCGGACCTCGTCGACGGTGAGCTCCGAAGCGGGCTCGACCAGGGGTGGCAGCGACACGGATGACCTCAACAAGGGGGTTGGTCGGTATCTGAGGACTGGTTGTCTTCCCGTAACACTGCCACGCCCTTCTTCATTCCGAGACACCCGGTCCGATGCGCGAGACGAATTCGTCCCAGTAGCCGGGCAGTGATTCCCAGGCCCTTCCGACGGCGTCCGCGGCCCCGGCCCGGCGGTCGGTGAGGTACACGGTGCCCGCCCCTTGCCAGCGGGCGATCCGCAGCGCCTCGTCCAGGTGCGTGCGCGGCACGCTGTGCACGACGTGGCAGAACCGCTCCGGAGGGTGATCGGCGGTCCACTCCGCCACCTGTGACCAGCGGTAATCGGCCCACCGGCCGGCGAAGGTGACGAGCTGGTCGGCGGATTCGGCGTAGCCGGGGTGCGGGTGGCTGCCGTGCCCGAAGACGAGGTGGCCGTCCGGGCACAGGCCGCGCAGGGCGGCGGCGATCCGCCGGGTGGCGGGCAGCAGGGGCCGGTCCGTGGGGGTGCGGTCCAGCCAGAAGCCGTCGACGCGGTACCACTCCAGATAGCGGTGGGCGTCGGAGAGCAGCTCGCCGAAGGGGCGGGTGCCCCGGCCGAGGTCGAGGTGTCCCAGTACTCGGACACCTGTCTCACGGAGGCGGGCGGCCGCCGGGACGCAGTGCGGGTCGGGGCGGGCGCCGGGCCCGTTGGACACGTCGAGCACCGCCCAGTGCACCAGGCCCGGCCCGCAGTGGAGCAGTCCGGCCCATTCGGCGGGCGCGAGCAGCGGATGGGCGAAACCGGGCACTCCCATGCCGAGCGGGGCGGCGCCGGTCGGGGCGCGGGTGGGGCCGGCGGGGGTCGTCAGATGCGACATGCGGCCTCCATCCAGATGTCGGCGAGGGATTCCTCCAGGACGATCCGCGGGCGCCAGCCGAGCCGGTCGCGGGCGGTGCGGACGTCGGCCTGCTGCCAGGTGCCGCAGCCGTCCGGGTAGGGGTAGGTGGCGGGCGGCGAACCGACCGGGTGCTCGCCGGCCGGGGCGGGGATGACGAGCCGGGCCGGCGGGGAGTCGAGTTCGTGCAGCGCACCGCCGAAGCCGGCCACCCGGGCGAGCACCGAGGCGGCCTCGCGCAGCCGTACCGCGCGGCCGGTCCCGATGTTGACGACGCCCTGCGCGGCGGACAGTGAGGCGGCGTGCACGGCGCGGGCGACGTCCCGGACGTCGACGAAGTCCCGCTGCACGCCGAGCCCGCCGAGCTTGAGCTCGTTGTCGCCGGACTGCATGGCGCGGCGCATGGCCTCGGCGAGCCGGCCGAGCGGGGAGCCGGCCGGGGTGCCGGGGCCGACCGGGGAGAAGACCCGGAGCACGACCGCGTCGAGGCCGGAGCCCAGGACGAGTTCGGTGGCGGCCAGTTTGCTGACGCCGTACGGCCCGCCGGGGCGCGGCACGGCGTCCTCGGCGGTCGACGAACCGGGCTGCGAGGGCCCGTACTCGGAGGCGCAGCCGAGGTGGACCAGGCGGGCGCCGCAGCCGCTGCGGCGCAGCGATTCGCAGATGGTGGCGACCGCGACGGTGTTGTGCCGGGTCAGCTCGCGGGCTCCGCCGCGGGTGGCGCCGGCGCAGTTGACGACCACACCGGGGTGGACCGCGTCGAGGAAGCGGGTGAGCGCCCCTGGGCTGCCGGTGGCCAGGTCGAAGCGGACGTCGGCGTCGTCGCCCCGCCCGAGGGCGGTGAGCTGGACGGCGGGGTCGGCGAGCAGGCGGTCGGCGACGTAACGGCCGAGGTAGCCGTTGGCCCCGATGAGCAGCACCCTCATCGTGCGACCCCCCGGTGCCGTCGGGCTTCGGTCGGCTGGACGTTCATGTGTCGTGCTCCTAAGGCGGATGGTGGGAAGTGCGTGCGCTCCGGCCGGGGGGTCGGCGTCCGTCGTGGGGACGGGTGCCGCGTGGGGGGCGTGGTCCGCGGCGGGCGGGCCGCCGCGGCCGGAGGTGCCGGAGAGGCCGTTGCCGGGTGCCTCTGCGGCGGTGGTGCGTGGTGCGGGCGCCCTGGTGGGGCGGCGTGGGGGTGCGGCCCGGTGGCCGTCGGGAGGGTCACGGCCGGGACGCCTTCGCCGGGCCGGCGGGGGCGGGTGAGTGCGCGCAGGCGCCGGTGAGCGCCCGCAGGCCGTACGCGAGGAGGCCGAGGGCGGCGGCGGTGCAGGCCAGGGCGGGGACCGCGGCCGGTCCGACGGCGGCGGCCAGCGCACGGACCGGGGTGTCAAGCGGGGGCGCGCCGGGGAGCCGGGCGATCAGGACGAGGGCGGGGGCGAGTGCCTCCAGGGCGGCGGCCGAGGCCAGGCCGGCCGCGGCGGGCTTGGGGAAGCCGTGGACGGTGAGCAGCCGGGCGAGGAAGAGCAGCAGCCCTAGGGCGAGGACGGCCACCACCGGGAGGGCGCCGCCGCCGCTCCCGCCGACGGCCGCCCGGGCACCGAGGAGCAGCGCGGTCAGCGTGGCCAGGAAGAGCAGGGTGGTGCCGAGCAGCAGCGGCCGGATGCGGGCCGCGAACTCGCCCAGGCCACGGCTGGCGACCAGGGCCCGGCGGCCGCGTACGGCGAACCAGCGGGCGCAGCCGGCCGCGGGGAGCACGGCGACGGCGAGCGCGAGGGCGGCGGCGAGGGCGGGGCGGGGGTGGGCGGCCGTCAGGCCGGGACCTCCGGGCAGCAGCCGGCCGAGCAGCCGGTCACCACCGAGCGCGTAGCAGACGGTCCAACAGGTCCACAGGGTGGTGGCGCGGGGGCCGGTGCCGGGGTGGCGGGCGCGCAGCGGTCCGGTGCGTACGGCCAGCCGGACGGCGAGGGCGGTCAGCACCAGCCCGGTGGCGCCAACGGCCGTACGAGCCAAGGGGGTTGCCGCCCCGCCGAGGGAGGCGAGGGCCGCGAGGGTGGCGGCGCAGAGGGCGCCGGGGAGGAGGTGCAGCGCGGCGCCGCAGCGTCCCCCCCACCCCCGGACCCACCCCCCGCCCCCTCCCCCGAAGGGGGAGAGGGGGGAGGGGGCGGGGGAGAAAATCCGCGGCCCGCCGGCGCCCTCGGAGTCGGGCCCCGCCACCCCGCCGGCGGCGTACGACGATGCGTCCGCGTCATCCAGGAGGCCACCCGCCGTCCCGCCGTCCGCCCCCCACTCCCCCGCCGTGCCGTCCAGGGCCCGCTCTCCCGCGCTCACGCCCGGGCGGCCCGCCGTTCCCCCCGCGCCGGGTTCCGCGCGCGGTACGCGGGCGTAGAGCTCCTCGGCGAGGGAGAAGACGTCCCGGTGCCGGAAGCGGGCGGCGGTGCGGTCGGTGACGCCGTGGGCCTCCAGGCCGGCGGCGATCTCCAGCGGGTCGACGGCGTGGGCGCAGAGCGTGTGGTGACGGTGCAGCAGGGCGCGTACGGGGTCGGCGGGGCCGCGGCGGGCGGGGCGGGCGGGGGCGGCCTTGCGGGGCGCGGGGGCGGGCGTCGTAGGGCCGTCCGCCGCGCTGTCGGTGAGGGCGCCGATGGCGCGGTGCTCCGGGGTGGTCATCGTTCGTGCCCCCTCTCCGGGGCCGCCGGGCGCACCGGTACCGGGTGGGGGCCCGCGGCGCGGTCCCGGGGTGGGCGGCGGCGGAGGCCGTCCCGGTTGCCGGCGTGGGCCACGTCGGCCATGCCCGTCACCAGGGCCACACCCACCACTCCCATCGCGCACATCACGTCCAGCACAGCTGTCACCACTGCCGCCACCCCTTTCCTCTCCGTCGCGCCAACCACAGCTGCTTGTCGCCCGGTTGGTCCGTAGGCCGCTCCGCACTCAGTCCGCGCCGCCTCATGGCACCGCCCAGCTCGGCGTCCGGCCGGCCGGTGCGGGGGCGGGCCGGGTGGCCGCGCCGGTGGCGGCCCAGCGGCCGGGGACATGGGATTCGGCGGGGTGGGCGAACGGCTGCGGTACGCCGTGCGCGTCCCGGTCCCGGGCGCCGGCCGGGCGGGCCGGGGCGTGCGAGATCAGTTCCAGGTAGATGCCACGAAATGCCGCGGTGTTCTGCTCCACGGTGAACAGTTCGAGTGCCCGGGCCCGGGCGGCCGCGCCCAGCCGGGCCCTGCGGTCCGGGGCGCCGAGCAGCGCGCCGCAGGCCTCGGCGAGCGCGCGGGGGTTGCGCGGCGGGACCACCAGCCCGGTGCCGCCGATGACTTCGCAGACCGCGCCGGCGTCGGTCGACACCGTGGCGCGGCCGCAGAACATCGCCTCCACCAGGGAGCGCGGGAAGCCCTCGACGACGCTGGAGAGCACCACTACGGAGGCGGAGGCATAGGCGTCCGCCAGGGTGGGCGCGTCGGGGCTGCCGAGTTCCTCGAAGCTGACCGGGTTCTCGCCGACGGTGACGGCATCGGCCGCCTCGTCGGGGAAGAGCTGGGCGGCCAGTGCCCGGCAGTGGGCGAGGTAGCCGGCCGCCCGGGGGTCCCGGCCGAGGCCGCCGATGATCCGGAGGGTGGCCTCCGGCTCGGCCCGGCGGACCTCGGCGAAGGCGTGCAGCAGCGCGACGAGGTCCTTGGCGGGCTCGACCGCGCCGACCCACACCAGGGTCTTGGAGTCGTCGGCCGGGGCGTCCGCGACGGCCGCGAACGGCGCGGCGTCCATGCCCGGGTGGACCGTGCGCAGCCGTTCCCGGTCCGCGCCGCAGCGCTCCTGCCAGCGCCGGGCGTGCGTGTTGCCGGGGGTGATCAGGGCGGCCTGGGCGTAGGTCTCGGCGGCCAACGCGCCCTGGAACGCGGCGAGCAGGGCGCGCACCGGGGCACTCAAGGGCGCCGCGGCGCGTGCCAGGTAGTGCTCGCGCAGCCGTACGCCGTACTCGGTGACCAGGAGCGGGGTGCCGAAGAAGCGCTTGGCCAGCAGGCCGGGGAGGGCGGCCGCGCCGCCGGAGGTGGCGTGGCAGAGATCGGCGCCGTCGAGGCCGGGGGTGTCCCCGTCGCCGTACCAGTCCAACGAGAGCGGGCGCAGGGCGCGTTCGAGCCGGTCGGCGACCGTCAGTAGGTCGCCGACCTGGGCGCCGTGCGCGGCGGGCAGGGCCCGGGGGCCGTGGCAGACCGATTCCAGCCGGCGCACGGCGTCCTCGGAGCGCAGCAGGGCGGGCAGCCCGCCGTCGTGGCGGGCCTGTTCGGCGAGTCCGTACAGGCCGCTGGCGAAACGGTCCGCCTTCCTGGTCAGGGCGTTTTCGGGGGGTGCCGAGGCAATCGCGGTCAGCAGGTCGCCGAAGTGCTCGGCGAAGCGGCGCCGGGCCCGCCGGCCGGGTGCCCGGCCGGGTGCCCGGCCGCGGCGCTCGTCCGCGGCCCGGTGGTGCCCGGCGGGGAAGTCGCCCCAGAGGGGGGCGTCGTGCACCCGGACGTGCCCGGGCGGCACGGGCCGGCCGCGTTCGCGCCGGGGGTCGGCGCGCAGGGCGTAGACCTCGAAGTCGTGGCCGGTGAGCCCGCGTACGAGCCGGTCGCACCACGCGTGCGACTCACCCGGCGCATACGGATAGCCACCCTCGGTGAGGAGTCCAATGCGCACGGCGGCACCCCCGTCCTCCCATGTCGGCTTCCCTGACGCGACGGCGGCACGACCGTCGACTGCAGGAAGACGCTATGCAAAAGGGCCGGTGGCGCGATGGACGGTTGTCCGTCGCGCCACCGGAAGGGGTGAAAGCACGTAACTTTCCGCCTCTTGGGGCGTTTCGACGCGCTATGTGATCGCTACGCCGCCCGCGCGCGCCCGCTCAGTGCGCGGTGGGATACGGCCAGGAGTTGGGCCGGCAGGTCACGCCGTCCGTGGTCAGGAACTTCGTCTGCTGCATCATCACCGGGGCGAGCGCGCCCTGCCGGGTGCAGCTCTCGTGGTTGTGCCCGAGCCGGTGGCCGACCTCGTGGTTGATCAGCATCTGGCGGTAGGCGTGCATCTTGTCGCGCCCGTAGGTCTGCGCGCCCTGCGCCCACCGGTAGGCGTTGATCATGACCCGGTCGGTGGCCGCCGAGTCGCAGGAGACGTTCTCCTCGTAGGTGTCGAGACCGGACTTGGCGCACCACTTCGCGGTGGTCCCCGGGCTCGCCAGGGTGATCACGAAGTCGGCCGGGCCGGAGGCCACGCGCCGGAACGTCCGCTGTCCGCCGTGCGCCCAACTCCGGTCGTCGTTCAGGGTCTTGTGCACCGCCTCGGCGAAGAGCGTGCCGTCCAGCGACAGTCCCTCCTCGATGTCGACGCGGTAGCGCAGCACCTTGCCGCGGCCGGGCGCCTCGGCGTCCCCGCCGACCGGCTTGAAGCGTCCGCTCGCGGTGAGGTGCGCGTCCAGCGGGAAGACCTGCGCCATCTGCTCGTCGTAGCCGGCGGGCTTGGCGTCCTGGGTGGGCCGGGACCGCGACCGCGAGGCCTCGTCACCGGCCGCGTCGGTACGGTCGTTGCCGCTGCGCGGCTGCGGGTCGCCGCCGTCCTTGTGCTGCTCGGCGACCTGGCCGGCGATGACGACGGCGAGCACGGTGGTGACCGCGGCGGCCGCCGCGCCGGTGAAGGTCCGGCCCTTGCCGCCCCTCCGTGCGCCGTGCCGCGGCTCGTCGAAGGCGGCGTCCGCGCCGGCCGCGAAGTCCTCGTCGGGGGCACGGTCCGCGGGCCCGGCGGGCTCGGGCACCCGTGCGCCCGCCGCGCCACCCGCTGCGTCTGTGGCGTTCGGCCGGCCGTACGCCACGGATGCGGCAGGCGTACGGACGGCGCCGGGCGCACCGGCCCGGAAGACATCGTCGTCGGCGCCGTCCACGTCGAGAGCGCCGCCGGGGCCGTCCGGCCGCCGGGGGAACTGCCCCGCGTCGAAGGCGGCCACGTAATCCCGCCGCGGGCCGCGCCCGGTGCCCGGTACTGCCATCGGCGGCGCGCCGGGGGCCATCTCCGCGCGCGGGCGGGGAATGCGCGGCGCGGCCTGCCCGGGCGTCCCGGGGGCGGTCCGGCCGGCTGCCGTCCCGGGCGTCGTCGGGGACGCCGGCATGCCCGGGAACGCGCCCCAGGCGCCGCCCGGTTCACGCTGTTCGGGGTGGCCGCCGCGGACCGTGTCGCCTCCGGCCGGCTCGCGCCGGCGGCGCCCCGGGCCGGGACCGGGGGCAGGTGCCCGGCCGGCCGGCGGACTCTGGCCGGGCGGCGCCGCGGACTGCGAGGGGTCTTCGGCCTCCGGCCGGTCTCGGCGGCTATGACGTCCCACGGGGCGTGTCAGCTCCTGCCCGGATCAGCGGTCACTTCGGTCATCCCGGAATCGAGCAGCTCGCGGACGGCGCGCGCCACCGCCTCCGGGTACTCCATCATCGCCACGTGCCCCGCCTCCGGCAGTGTCAGCAGCCGCGAACCGCGGAACGCCGCGGCCGCCCGCCGGGCCATCCGGAGGGAGACCAGGCGGTCGCGTCCACCGTAGACGAGAAGGGTGGGGGCGAGCACGCGTTCGGCCTGCCGCCACAAATTGTGTTGCCCGCCGAGCGTGTACGCGTTCACCAGCGCACGCGCCGAACGCTCCATCACCTCCCAGAAATAAGGGAGTTCGAGCCGCCGGGCGTACTCCGCGGCCGCGGTGTCGAAGCCCTCCGGGGTCACCCTTGCGGGGTCGCCGTAACAGAGGGCCAGCACCTCGCGGGTGCGGTGCTCGGCGGTCCAGTCGCGGGTGAGCCGGGCGAAGAGGGTGGCGATGCCGGGGACGGCGAGCAGTGCGGTGGGCACCGCCGTGCGCTGCGGCCGCAGCTCGGGCAGGGCCGGGGAGATCAGCGTCAGGGTGCGGACCAGGTCCGGCCGGGCGGCGGCCACGCGGGTGGCGGTCGTACCGCCCATGGAGTTGCCGATGAGGTGGACCGGGCCGCGGCCGGCCGCGTCGAGGTACCGGATCACCGCGCGGGCCTGCGCGGAGACGGAGTAGTTGCCGTCACCCGGTGGCGGGGAGTGCCCGAAGCCGGGCAGATCGAGCGCCTCGCCGTCCAGCCGGTCGGTGAGCAGCGGCATCAGCCCCGACCAGTTCATCGAGGAGCCGCCGAGACCGTGGACGTAGAGCGCGGGCTCGCGGTCCCGGGCCGCCCCCGGCCCGTCGGCACCCCGTCCTGCGGGCTGCCCCTCCGGCGCCCGTACGGTGAGCGTCAGGCCCGGCAGGGTCACGGTGCGCACCGTCTCCGCCGCGCCGGGCCGACCTGGGCCGGCGGGGGGCACCGGGAGGGCGGTGGTCGCGGTGTCCGGCGACTCGGTCGAAGACATGGAGTCGATGTTACGAGACGATCACACCCCCGATCGTGTGTTCGCGGTCACACACCGCATCGCGCCGTCGCGGCCGCTCTCCTACGCTCGTAGGCAGGGGCGGGCCGCCGCTGCCCCTGCTTTCCTGCCAGGCACCAGCCGACCGGCGAGCACGCGAGAAGCACCGAGAAAGGCAGTCATCATGCGTGTCGACCCGACAGACCCGGACACTTTCGTGGAAGACAGCGACACCGCCGAATTCGACGTGGAGGCGCCGGAGGCGGACGCCCAGGAGCAGTACGCCGAGCTCGCACCGCAGCGCGACGAGGCGCTGAACGGCATCGACCCGGCCGTCGCGAACGAGGCGGACCTCGCCGAGCAGGCCCGGGTCGTCGAGCTCAACGAAGACGAATACCGATGACCTGGGGCGTTATGTCGCATTGGCGCGCCGGGGCCGGCGAGAAATTCTCGGCCCGGACCGCGCACAGCCGGGTTACCCAAAAGTACGATGGCGGGCGCGGTGCACCACCTTGTACTGGCCGCGTAGGGAACGATTTCTGGGAGGCAGCGTGAGCGCCATCGAGCAGACCGAGGCGGCGCGCCCGCGGGGCACACGCCTGCCACGCCGCGCCCGGCGGAACCAGCTTCTGGGCGCGGCCCAGGAGGTTTTCGTCGCACAGGGCTACCACGCCGCGGCCATGGACGACATCGCCGAGCGGGCCGGCGTCAGCAAGCCGGTGCTCTACCAGCACTTCCCGGGGAAGCTGGAGCTCTACCTCGCGCTGCTGGACCAGCACTGCGAGGCGCTGCTGCACTCGGTGCGTTCCGCGCTCGCGTCGACCACCGACAACAAGCAGCGGGTCGCGGCCACGATGGACGCCTACTTCGCGTACGTCGAGGACCCGGGCGGCGCCTTCCGGCTGGTCTTCGAGTCGGACCTGACCAACGAGCCGGCGGTCCGCGAGCGGGTGGACAAGGTGTCGCTGGAGTGTGCCGAGGCCATAAGCGCGGTGATCGCCGAGGACACCGGCCTGTCGCAGGACGAGTCGATGCTGCTGGCGGTGGGCCTGGGCGGGGTTTCCCAAGTCGTGGCGCGGTACTGGCTCTCCTCCGGGAGCGCGGTTCCGCGGGACACCGCGGTGGCCCTGCTGACGTCGCTCGCCTGGAAGGGCATCGCCGGCTTCCCGCTGCACGGCAGCGACACGCACTGACCCTGTTCGCTGCGGGCGTGGTCCACGGCGTCCTGTGCGTCCCCGTACCGGGCTAATGTGTGCTGCGTACGGCGCGGATGGCCGCGCATCCTCCCCCCAGCGGTGCTGGGGGACCTGCAGACCGTCGGAGGGACAAAAGCCGTGGAGGTCAAGATCGGCGTGCAGCACGCGCCCCGCGAGATCGTTCTGGAGAGCGGGCAGTCTGCCGAAGAGGTCGAGCGGGCGGTGGCCGAGGCGCTGGCCGGCAAGTCGGAGCTGCTGAAGCTGGCGGACGAACACGGCCGCAAGGTCCTGATCCCGGCGGACCGGCTGGCCTATGTCGAGATCGGCGAGCCGGCCGGCCGCAAGGTCGGGTTCGGCGCGCTCTGATCGAGGGGCGCCGTGCGCGGCGCCCGCGGAGCATGAGGGCGGCGGCCCGGGGGACGCGTTCCCCCGGGCCGCCGCCTTTTTCCGTTCGTCCTGGTGGGCAGCCGTTCTCCGGCCCGGTCTCCGGCCCGCTGCGCTGATCGGGCAGCGGGGTGGCGCGCCGAGGGTTGCTGCCGCCGCCCCCTGGGTACGACCGCCTACGACCGATTTGTTCGCCCGACGGATCGGCGCACCGCGCCAGTGGCGTGGTGCCCGAAGCCCGCACGGAACGTGGAAGGGAAGAGCATGATCTTCGAAGCGCTCGGAGCCGTGGCCATCGGCCTCGCCATCGCGGTCTTCGCCATGCGCCGGCTGCCCGACCGCTTCCCCGCGCGCGGTCTCACCCTGGCGACCGGCCCGGTCGCGGCCCTGCTCGGCGCGTTGCTGACCCGCTCGATCCTCGGCCCCGGGCACCCCGTCCAGGTGATGCTCGCCGCGGCCGCCCTGGGCGCGGCGCTGCTGTCGGTGCTGGTGCGCCCGCCGCGCAGCCGTCTTCGGCGGCCGGCCGCGACGCTGAAGGGGCACCGGACGGCCTGAAGCGCCCGGCGGCCCCTCCTTCGTATCCTTCGTACGCCGCCGGTCAGGCCGCCAGGCCCAGCGCCGCCATCCGCTTGGTGTGTGCCTCGGTGATCCGGGAGAACATCCGGCCCACCTCGGCCAGGTCGAAGCCGTCGGCGACCCCGCCCACCAGCATCGTGGAGAGCGCGTCGCGGTCCGCGACGACCCGCTGGGCCTGCGAGAGCGCCTCGCCCATCAGCCGGCGGGCCCACAGGGCGAGCCGGCCGCCGACCCGCGGCTCGGCCTCGATGGCCGCCCGCACCTTCTCCACGGCGAAGGTCGCGTGCCCGGTGTCGTCCAGCACCGCCAGCACCAGATCGCGGGTGTCGGCGTCCAGCCGTGCCGCGACCTCGCGGTAGAAGTCACTGGCGATCGAGTCGCCCACGTAGGCCTTGACCAGGCCCTCCAGCCAGTCCGACGGTGCGGTCTGGCGGTGGAACTCGTCCAGCGCGGCGGCGAACGGCTCCATCGCCTCGTTCGGCTCGGCCTCGATCTGTGCCAGCCGCTCCCGCAGCCGCTCGAAGTGGTGGAACTCGGCCGAGGCCATCTTGGCCAGTTCGGCCTTGTCGTCCATCGTCGGCGCGAGCTTGGCGTCCTCCGCCAGGCGCTCGAAGGCGGACAGCTCGCCGTACGCGAGCGCGCCGAGCAGATCGATCACGGCGGCCCGGTAGTGCGGGTCGGCGGATGCCTGCGCCCAGTCCTGGGCGGCGATCCCGGTGTGTTCTTGCGCGTCAGCCGCGGCGTTGTCAGGCGTTCCCATGGCGGCACAATAGCCCGCTCGGCGGTCCGGGGAAGGTCCTGGTCAGCCAGTTCCGTTCACCCGTACGATCGGCCCGCCGGAGCGGGGTCCGGGCGGTGCGCGGGGACGTGACGTATTCCTCACTCATACAAGCCTTCGGATGGGGGCGCCGTATCCGGGGTACAGTGGTATTGGACCTGCCGAGTATCGGTGGGTCGTTCCACGAAGCGGATGCCCGGTCGGTGGCCCGATCGGCTCCAAACCGACCGCCCTCCCCCGCGGCGCGTACGAGACGTACGCACAGCAGGAGGCACACCGCTCGCGGCAGGAGCGCCTGAGCGTTGGCAGTGGTCCCGCGCCACCGGCCCCATCTGGCCGGCCCCGTACGAAACCGTGCGACGGTGCGGTACGACCCCCTTCGCCGCCTCACGCCGCGTCTCACAGAAGAGGCAAGATTCTGTCTACGTTCCGAGACCTCGGGATTTTTCCCGAGACCGCCGAGGCCCTGGAAGCCGTCGGCATCGTTTCCCCCTTTCCCATCCAGGAAATGACGCTCCCCGTCGCCCTCTCCGGCAACGACGTCATCGGCCAGGCCAAGACCGGCACCGGCAAGACCCTGGGCTTCGGGCTTCCCCTCATCGAGCGGGTCACCGTCCCGGCGGACGTCGAGGCGGGCCGGGCGCAGCCCGAGCAGCTGACCGAGGCGCCGCAGGCCCTCGTCGTCGTCCCCACCCGTGAGCTGTGCCAGCAGGTCACCAACGATCTGCTCACCGCCGGCAAGGTCCGCAATGTGCGGGTGCTGGCGATCTACGGCGGCCGGGCCTACGAGCCCCAGGTCGAGGCGCTGAAGAAGGGCGTCGACGTGGTCGTCGGCACGCCCGGCCGGCTGCTGGACCTCGCGGGCCAGAAGAAGCTGAACCTCTCGCAGGTGCGCGCCCTCGTCCTGGACGAGGCCGACGAGATGCTCGACCTGGGCTTCCTGCCGGACGTCGAGAAGATCATCCAGCTGCTGCCGGCCAAGCGGCAGACCATGCTGTTCTCCGCGACCATGCCCGGCCAGGTCATCTCGCTGGCCCGCCGCTACATGTCGCAGCCGACCCACATCCGCGCCACCGCGCCGGACGACGAGGGTGCGACGGTCGCCAACATCACCCAGCACGTCTACCGCGCGCACTCCATGGACAAGCCGGAGATGGTCGCGCGGATACTGCAGGCCGAGGGCCGCGGTCTGGCGATGCTGTTCTGCCGGACGAAGCGGACCGCCGCCGACATCGCCGACCAGCTCTCCCGGCGCGGCTTCGCGTCCGGCGCGGTCCACGGCGACCTCGGCCAGGGCGCCCGCGAGCAGGCGCTGCGCGCCTTCCGCAACGGCAAGGTCGACGTCCTGGTCTGCACCGACGTCGCCGCCCGCGGTATCGACGTCGAGGGTGTGACCCACGTCGTCAACTACCAGTCGCCCGAGGACGAGAAGACCTACCTGCACCGCATCGGCCGCACCGGCCGGGCGGGCGCCAAGGGCACCGCGATCACCCTCGTCGACTGGGACGACATCCCGCGCTGGAAGCTGATCAACAAGGCGCTGGACCTGCCGTTCGACGAGCCGGAGGAGACCTACTCCACCTCGCCGCACCTCTACGAGCAGCTCCACATCCCCGCGGGTACCAAGGGCGTGCTGCCGCGCGCCGAGCGCACCCGGGCCGGGCTCGCCGCGGAAGAGGTCGAGGACCTGGGCGAGACCGGCGGCCGCGGCCGCGGGCCCCGCCGGGGCGCGGCCGTCGAGGAGGAGCGTCCCCAGCGCACCCGTGCACCGCGGCAGCGCCGCCGTACCCGCAGCGGTGCGCCGCTGGACGGCCCGGCTGCTTCCGAGGCAAAGGCGACCGGGTCGCTCGACGCCGCGGAGGCCGCCGAGGAGTCCGCAGGTCCGCGCCAGCCGCGCCGGCGCCGGCGGACCCGTAGCGGGCAGGCCGCGGCGACGATCCCGGTGGCGGGTGCCGACCCGGCCAAGGACACGGAGGCCGCCGATGTGGTGGCCGAGGCCGCCCCGGTCACCCCGGCGCCCGAGGTGACCGAGGCCCCGGCCAAGCCGAAGCGGACCCGCACCCGGACCCGCAAGGCCGCCGAGGCCGAGCCGGCCGCGCAGGAAGCCACCGAGGCCGCCCAGGCCGTGGTGGACACCGTCGAGGGCGCCGAGGAGGCTCCGGCCAAGCCGAAGCGCACCCGGACCCGGAAGACCGCCGCTGCCAAGGCCACCACCGCGGAGGTCGCGGAGGCCGTGGTGGACACCGTCGAGGGCGCCGACGAGGCCCCCGCCAAGCCGAAGCGCACCCGCACCCGCAAGGCCGCCGCCAAGCCGGCCGCGACCGAGGCCCCCGAGGCCCCCGAGGCCGCGGCGGTGACCGCCGAGGCCGCCGAGGAGGCCCCGGCCAAGCCGAAGCGGACGCGCAAGACGGCGGCGAAGACCGCTGCGCCCAAGAAGGCCGCTGCGGCCAAGAAGACCGCGGCCGCGGCCCCCGCCGCCGTGGACGGCGAGGAGGCTCCGGCCAAGCCGAAGCGCGCCCGGACCCGGAAGACCGCGGCCGCCCAGCCGGCCGACTGACGCCGTACGGCCCGATCGACCGGACGACCCGGCCCCGCTCCCCGCGGGTGCCGGGTCGTTCGGCGTCCCGGCCCGGTTTTCCCGACCGGTCCGGTTAACCTCACCCCATGAGTAGGCCGCCCACCCTCACGCTGCCCCCGTGCGCCCGCGCGTACCGACTCGACACCGACCGCGGCGAGTTCGCCGTGCACGACGCCCGGCCCGACGGTGCGCCGATCGGGACCGCGCTGCTGGTGCCCGGCTTCACCGGCAGCAAGGAGGACTTCATCGCCTTGCTGGCGCCGCTCGCCGCGGCCGGGTTCCGAGCGGTCGCGCTGGACGGCCGCGGGCAGCACGAGTCCTCCGGTCCGCGGGACGAACGGGCTTACGGCCAGCGGGAGTTGGCGCTCGACGTACTGGCCCAGGCGCGGGCCGTGCAGCAGGCCGGGAACGGCCCGCTGCATCTGCTCGGGCATTCGCTGGGCGGCCTGATCACCCGGGCCGCGGTGCTCCTCGACGCCGCCCCGTTCCGTTCCCTGACCGCGCTCAGCTCGGGTCCGGGGGCCATCGAGACGTCCCAGCAGGCCCGGGTGCGGATGCTGATCGACGCGCTCGGCTCGCTGGGCATGGAGGACGTCTGGCGGGCGATGCGCGAGCTGGACCCGCCGGAGGCGGCGGACGCGCAGACCCCGCCGGAGATCGGCGCGTTCCTGCACCGCCGTTGGCTGAACACCGTCCCCGAGCAGCTGATCGCGACCGGCCGGCAGATGCTGGCGGAGCCCGACCGGGTGGCGCAGCTGGCCCGTACCGGGCTCCCCGTGCACGTCGTCTCCGGGTCGCTGGACTACGCCTGGCCGGTGCCGTCGATGGACGACATGGCGCGCCGGCTGTCGGCCCGGCGCACCGTCATCGAGGGCGCCGAGCACTCCCCCAACGTCGAACGCCCGGAGAAGACCGCCGAGGCGCTGACGGGTTTCTGGAGCGGGGTGGGGTAGCGCCCGGCAGTGGCATCCGGCGGGGTGTCGTCGGGACAGCGCCGGACGGTTCGGCGAGCATCGAAAGGAAGCGGGCGGGCCGCTGCGGCCCGTCCGGCACCGGCTGCCGACGAAGGGCCCGACATGACCGAGAACCCCCAGGACGACCCGCACGGCATCGCGCTGACCCGCACCTTCGACGCCCGCCGCGACCTGGTCTTCGAGGCCTGGACCACGCCCGCGCACTTCGCGTACTGGTTCGGCGGGGAGCTGACGGTGCCGGTCGAGCGGATGACGATGGACGTCCGGCCGGGCGGGTCGTGGAGTCTGGTCATGCACTCCCCGGACGGCAGTGAGCTGCCGTTCTCCGGGGTGTACCGCCAGGTCGTGCCGCCGGAGGCGCTGGAGTTCACGCTCAACGACGCCTATGCGCCGAGCAGTTCGGAGGGCGAGCTGATCAGGGTGACGCTGAGCGATCTCGGGGACCGGACGGAGATGGCCTTCCGGCAGCTCGGCGGCAACCTCACTCCGGAGCAGTACCAGCAGGCGGAGGCGGGCTGGACGAGCTTCTTCGACCGGCTGGCGGGACTCCTCGCCCGGGCCTGAACCGCCTCGGCCGCCCCGGGGCTCTCTACAGCTGTCCCTGTACGTGCTCCCAGAAGCCGTCCCGCAGCACCCGGCGCAGGTCGGCGTGGCCGCGCAGGGAGTGGTGCAGCAGCGCCTCGGCGGCGGTCAGCAGCTCCTGGTCGACGGGGCCGGGGAGGTAGGGATGTCCGGGCAGCAGTCCGGCCGCCCATTCCCGGCCGCGCTCCGAAAGCCACTGGGCGGCGACCCGGGCCCCGACGAAGCGGACCTCCTCCCGGCCGGGCGCCGGGCTCTCGCCGCCGGCCTGGTCTGCGGCGTCGATGCCGGTCCGCCGGGTGACGTAGGGCTTGCAGAAGTCCAGGTCGAAGACGCGGGTGCTGTCGGCCTCCCACAGCAGGGGTTCGGCCTGGTTGCGGCCGACCGGCGCCTCGATGCCCCACAGGTGGACCCGGGCGCCGTAGCCCTGGGCCGCCTCGACCGCGGAGACCAGGTCCTCGTCGCCGCCGATGAGCACCGCGTCGGTGATCGCCCGGTGCCGGGCCAGCGACTCCAGGTCCGAGCGGATCAGGGAATCGACGCCCTTCTGCTGGTTGTTGGCGTTGAGGTTGCCGAGCCTGACCTTCACGTCCGGCAGCTCGGCGATCCGCTGCTGCTCGGGGGTGTGGAGGCGGCGGCGGGCGCCGTCGTACCAGTAGACCCGCAGCAGCCGGCTGTCCGGGAAGATCGTCCGGGACCGCTCGATGAAGGACTCGATGATCCCTTCGGCGTCGAGCTCAAAGCCCTTGCGGTCCTCGGTGCCGGCGACGAGCTTCCCGGCGGCGGCGTAGACGTAGCCGGCGTCGACGAAGGCGGCGTGCACCGAGGGGGTCGTGCCGACCTTGGTGAGGACCCGGGCGAGCAGCTCGTTGGTGCGCGCCATCCCGGCGGCGAGCGCGGCGAGGTCGGTGGGGCCCGGGGGCTGGAGGTCGTTCATACCGGACCCATTGTCCGGGCGTCGGCTCGGCGGGCACAACCGCTCTACCTGCGAGTATTTAGACCGTCGAAAAATTTCTTTAGCGTAGGGAATGATTGCAGGGTGCGGGTCGTTGTACCTGTACGGACGGCGGGCGACGAGGCCCGGTGATCCGCACCACTCACGTTCTCCGCAGGAGGATTCCGACGAAGGGAGAAGCCTGATGCGCTTCGAGATCATGCGCCTGGACGACGTCGACGGCACGGCCGTGGACAGCACCGTCGTGGACGCCGCCTCCGTCAACCGGATCGTGCAGCAGGCCGCCGCAACCGGCCAGCGCATCTACATCCGCCCGGCCGACACCGTCGCCCGTTAATCCCTGGCCGCCGCAAGGCCACCGATGCCGCACCGCCCCCGTACGGAACATGCCGTACGGGGGCGCTGCCGTAGGTGAGGGCTGCCGCTCAGGCCGCCTGGATGACCTGCAGCACGCCGTTGATGATCTGCTGCACGGCCAGCGCGGACAGCATCATGCCCGCCAGCCGGGTCACCAGGACCACCCCGCCGTCCTTGATGACCCGGATGATCACCAGCGAGAACCGCATCACCAGATACAGCACCACATGGATCGCCGCGATCGCCGCCCACACGGAGAGCTGGGCCGCGAACCCGTGGGCGTGCTGCACGGCGAGGATCACCGACACGATCGCGCCGGGCCCGGCGAGCAGCGGCATGCCCAGCGGCACCAGCGCCACATTCACGTCCTTGGTCTGGGTCGGCTCCTCCGACTTCCCGGTCAGCAGGTCCAGCGCCACCAGCAGGAGCAGCAGCCCGCCCGCGATCATCAGCGCGGGCGTCGAGATGTGCAGCCGGCCCAGGATCTGCCGGCCGAAGAGCCCGAAGACGGCGATCACGCAGAAGGCGACGGCGGCGGCCTGCCAGGCCATCCGGCGCTGGACCTTGGCCGGCCGGCCGGAGGTGAGGGCGAGGAAGATCGGGGTGATCCCCGGCGGGTCCATGATCACGAAAAGCGTGACGAAAAGGGTGCTGAAGACGGCGACGTCGAACATGGTGCTGGCCTTGCGAGAGGGGTACGGACGAGCGGATCGGGACGGTCACGGGCCGGCGCGGGGCGCGCGGGCCCGGGAGTGCGACCGGGAGTGGAAACGGAAAGAGGGGGAGGAAGAGGGAGGGGCCGGTGGGCCGCGCGGCGGGCGCGGGCCCGCGGACCGGCGGACCGGCGGACCGGCGTCACGCGCGGTCGGTGCGGCGCGGCGGCCGGCGGCCCGCGGCGGGGCTCAGCCGCCCGCGCCGGGGACGGGGAAGGCGCCGGTGGCGCGGCGCACGATCTCCCCGTAGATCTCGGGGTCGGTGGTGCAGTCACCGAGGCTGCAGGTCTTGCGGCTGCCGTGGTAGTCGCTGGAGCCGGTGGTCAGCAGACCGAGGTCGGCGGCGAGCCCGCGCAGCCGGGCGCGGGTCGGCGCGTCGTGGTCCATGTGGTCGACCTCGATGCCGTCCAGGCCGGCCGCGGCGAGCTCGGCGATCGCGCTCTCCGGTACGCACCGGCCGCGCTTGACGGCCAGCGGGTGCGCGAAGACGGTGACCCCGCCCGCGGCCTTGACCAGCCGGATCGCGTCGAACGGGTCGAGCTCGTGCTTCTCCACGTACGCCGGGCCGTCGCTGGCGAGCCAGGACGCGAAGGCGTCGTTGACGGAGTCGACGACGCCCAGCTCCATGAGGGCGGTGGCGATGTGCGGGCGGCCCACGGCGCCGTCGCCGGCGATCCGTGCGACCTGCTCCCAGGTGACCGGGATGTCGTGCTCGCGCAGCTTGCCGATGATGGCCCGGGCCCGCGGCACCCGGTCGTCGCGGACCAGCTCCCGCTCGCGGGCGAGTTCGGGCTCCTCGGGGTCGAAGAGGTAGGCGAGCATATGGAGGCTCACCCCGTCGAGCCGGCAGGAGAGTTCGGCGCCGGTGACCAGCGTCAGCCCCTCGGGCAGCGCGGCCCGTGCCTCGGCGTGGCCGGCGACGGTGTCGTGGTCGGTCAGCGCGACGACGTCCAGCCCGGCGGCCGCGGCGCCGCGCACCAGCTCGGCCGGGGTGTCCGTACCGTCGGAAGCCGTGGAGTGGGTGTGCAGATCGATGCGCACGACGCGGACTCCAGACTGCTGCGGGACGGACGGGGGACCTCAGAAGGATAACCGGGCCGCCGGACGGTACGGCCCGGGCCGCCGGGCGGCACCCCTGCCCGGACGGCCGGCCCGGTCAGCTCAGGATGCGCGGGGAGAGTGCCCCGCAGGGCAGCAGGTCCACCTCGGCGCCCGCCTCGCGCAGGTCCGTCAGCACCAGTTCGTCGTACATCAGCAGCCCGGACTGCTCGGGCCAGGCGATCGCCCACAGCCACAGCCCGCGCGCCTCGCCGGCGAAGACCGCGCGGTCCGGCGGCGCACCGTCGACGTGCCAGAGCGGGGTGGGGCGGCCGGCGGCCAGCACCTTGCCGTGCGCGGGTTTGCCGTCGGACATGTGGGGGCCGGGGTCGGGGCCGTCGATGCCGGCGTAGCGCGCGCCGAGTCCGACGCCCAGTTCCTCTGCGACCAGGAGGAGTTCACCGGGTCCGCCGAGCGGTCCGGGGCCCGAGCAGGCCACCGCGGTCGCCCGGCCGCCGCTGCGGTCGTCGCCCGCGCAGGCCACGCCGGTGAACAGCCAGCCGACCGGCAGCGGCCAGGGCATCCAGACGGGGACCTGTGCGCGGTGCACGACGACGCCGAGCGCCTCGACGCTCGGCGGGACGACCGGCTGGAGCGGATGCACGGTGCCGTGCAGGGCGCACTGCCAGGTGTCGGAGAAGAGACCGGGCGCCCGCACCCGGCCTCCGCACTTCGGACAACTGGGTTCGCCCCTCATAAGGACCAACGGTCCTCCAGGGCCGCCGCCGCGTCAAGGACGATCACCCGACCGATGTGGGCGGAATCACTTGCCCCGCCCCGCACTTGACCGCTCCGGCATCCCGCGCCACCCACCCGGGGAGAACTAGTTGCAGCTTGCACTCTTTAGGGCTTCTAACTTAATATATGTAAACGTCAACGATCTCCGGCAACGGGAAGGGGAACCGCGGCATGAGCGGCACCACGAGCAGCGGCCACGGCGGCGGCACGGCGGCCGATCCGTTCGACGAGGGCGGCACCTCCCTGCTGCGCCAGCCGAAGGCCGTCTGGGCCACCGCCGGCGCCTCGGTCGTGGCCTTCATGGGCATCGGCCTGGTCGACCCGATCCTCCCCTCGATCGCCCAGGGCCTGCACGCCACCAACAGCCAGGTCTCCCTGCTGTTCACCTCGTACTTCCTGATCACCGCCGTCGCGATGCTGCTGACCGGCTTCGTCTCCAGCCGGATCGGCGGCCGCAGGACCCTGCTGCTCGGCCTCGCCTTCGTGGTCGTCTTCGCGGGCCTGGCCGGCACGTCGGACTCGGTCGGCCAACTGGTCGGCTTCCGGGCGGGCTGGGGCCTGGGCAACGCGCTCTTCGTCTCCACCGCCCTCGCGGTCATCGTCGGAGCGGCGAATCCCATAGGGGCCGCGCGAAGCGCGTCGGGCGAGGGTGGTGGTGGGCGACGGGCGGGAAGCGCGGCGGCGATCCTGCTCTACGAGTCCGCGCTCGGCCTCGGCATGGCCTGCGGCCCGCTGCTCGGCGCGGCCCTCGGCAACGCCAGCTGGCGCTACCCCTTCTTCGGCACGGCCACGCTGATGGCGGTCGGCTTCCTGTGCATCACGGCGTTCCTCAAGGAGCAGCCGAAGCCCGCCCGCAAGACCTCGCTGCTGGACCCGGTCAAGGCACTGGGCCACGGCGGCCTCGCCTCCACCGCGATCTCCGCCTTCTTCTACAACTACACATTTTTCACCGTGCTGGCCTTCACGCCGTTCGTGCTGAACATGACGCCGTACCGCTCGGGCGCGGTGTTCTTCGCCTGGGGCGTGCTGCTCGCGGTGTTCTCGGTGATCGTGGCCCCGCGCATGCAGGCGCGGTTCGGCTCGCTGAAGGTGCTCGGTGGCTCGCTGGTGCTGCTCGCCGTGAACGTGCTCGTGCTCGGCTACGGCAGCCACACCGCGGCCGTCGTCTGCACGATCCTGTCCGGCGCCTTCATCGGCGTGAACAACACCGTCTACACCGAACTGGCCCTCGGCGTGTCCGATGCCCCGCGCCCGGTGGCGAGCGCCGGCTACAACTTCGTCCGCTGGTTCGCGGCCGCGGCAGCGCCCTACTTCGCGCCGAAGATCGAGGAGTGGAGCAACCTCCACATCCCGTTCGTGGTCGCCGCGGTCACCGCGGTGCTGGGCGCGCTGGTGGTCGTCGTACGGCGCAGCGCGCTCACCCACGAGGCGGCGGAGCACCAGCCGCAGCACGCGACCGAGGACGGCGTCACGGCCTTCGCCAACTGACCGCAGCGGAACGGGGGTTGGTGAGCTTGCCCACTCGGCTCACCCGGCTCACCCGGCTCACTCCGGTGTGACGTCCAGCGGGACGGACTTGCGGGCCGGGTCCCTCAGGTCCGTCCCGTTCGCCAGCCAAAGCTCCTGGAGGGCCTGGGCGCCGTGCACCCGCTTCCAGGCGGCCTCGTTCGGGGTCATCGGCAGCAGCGGCAGGAACCGCACGGGATCCATCGGGGCGTCCAGCTCCAGATCCTCGACCAGCCCGCCCGGCTCGCCCACCAGGACCGAGGTGAAGGGCGCGCCCGGCCACAGCGGCTCACCCACGTCGAGAGAGGCGCCGGGGGCCACCACCACGCCCTCCACCTGCGGGGACGCGGCGAGCACGGCGAGCGGACGGAGCACCTTGTCGGTGTCGGCGCGGCCCGCCTTCACCGAGAGCACGAGCTCGGCGCGCGGCCCCTTCAGCGGATCCGCGACCACCGCCGTGGGATCGGCCATCGGCCGGTCGGACATCCCGAGCGTGGCGTAGCGCACCACCTGGTCGTCCGTGAAGCGGAGCACCTCGATACGGTCGGTGCCGAGGAAGGTGACGGCGGCGCGCGCGTCCGGCTCGCCCAGGCTCGTCCGCAGGCGGGCTTCGACCAGCTCAAGAACATCAGACATGCCGCGAGCATATGGCCGCCCCGCCGCCCGGCTCTCGCCGAGCTCGCCGCTCCGTTCGAGCAAGGGACCCTGGTCCCGTGGTGACTGCGCTGCGCGGCAGCTTCGTTGTTCGTATGGAACAGGCAAAGCGGCACCGTTCAGCGCCAGGCGGCTGATAGCCTTGCCGTCTGGTCAGGGAATGACGTTCGTCCCCCAGCGGGGACCGGCCGGAGGAGGTGGGGCTGCGGTGGATCCGAGTCGACCGTGCAGTACCGATAGTTCTCCTGTCATCCCCCTCGCGCAGTCACTCGCCTGATCGAGAGCTTCCGTACCCCGCCGCCGAGCGGCGAAACCGGGGAAGCGCCTTTGCGCCGGATGTAGATGACGGAAGAGCGCCTTCGCCTCTTTGTTCCGTGTTCTGCGAATCGCCGTCAGCATCCGCACGGAGCGCCGCCCGCTTTGCGGACGTACCGCCGGTGACCCGGGCTACGTCCACCTTCCGGGCAGCGTTGCGCCCCGCGCCCGCGCTGACGGCCGGCCCGTGAAGGAGCCCGCCCATGTCGATGATCCGTGACCTGCGCGCCGCCGTCCGCCCGTCCCGGCGCCGCGACGACGCCCCGTACCGTTCCGAGAGCAACGCCCCGGCCTGCGCCAACAGCGCCATCGTCGACTGCGGGGTGTACCGCGAGGGCCGCCGGGTGAGCGACCACGTCACCCCGGCCGAGGCGATGGCCTCCGTACGCGCCGACGGCGGCTTCATCTGGGTCGGGCTGCACGAGCCCACCGAGGCCGAATTCGCCGGTATCGCCAAGGAGTTCGGGCTGCACCCGCTCGCCGTCGAGGACGCCGTGCACGCCCACCAGCGGCCCAAGCTGGAGCGCTACGACGACACGCTGTTCACGGTCTTCAAGACCGTCCACTACGTCGAGCACGCCGAGCTGACCGCCACCAGCGAGGTCGTGGAGACCGGCGAGGTGATGTGCTTCACCGGCCGGGACTTCATCGTGACCGTGCGGCACGGCGGCCAGGGCTCGCTGCGGGCGCTGCGGCACCGGCTGCAGGACGACCCGGAGCTGCTGGCCAAGGGGCCGTCCGCGGTCCTGCACGCCATCGCCGACCAGGTGGTCGACGGCTACATGGCGGTGGCCGGCGCGGTCCAGGACGACATCGACGAGGTGGAGATCGACGTCTTCAGCTCGGGCACCAACGGCAAGGGCACCGGCACCAAGAGCTCCGCGAAGGGCGGCGACGCCGGGCGGATCTACCAACTCAAGCGTGAGGTACTGGAGTTCAAGCGCGCGGTGTCGCCGCTGCTGCGGCCGATGCAGCTGCTCAGCGAGCGGCCGATGCGGGTGGTCGACTCCGACATCCAGAAGTACTTCCGGGACGTCGCCGACCACCTCGCGCGGGTCAACGAGCAGGTGCTGTCCTTCGACGACCTGCTCAACTCGATCCTGCAGGCCAACCTCGCGCAGGCCGCGGTGGCGCAGAACGAGGACATGCGCAAGATCACGGCCTGGGCGGCGATCTTCGCGGTGCCCACGATGATCGCCGGCATCTACGGCATGAACTTCACCTACATGCCGGAGCTGAAGTGGAAGTACGGCTATCCGGCGGTCCTGGTCGTCACCGTCGCCATCTGCGTCGGCATCCACCGCGGCTTCAAGAGGAACGGGTGGCTGTGACGGCGGCCGGGGGTCCGGGGGTCGTCCCCCGGAGGACACAGCAAGAGGAACGGGTGGCTGTGACGCGGCCGCGTTCCACCAGCTGGGCGGGCCCCGGCGGGTTCCGCCCGGCCCATTAGGCTGAGCCGTATGACGGAGACCGTGTCGCAGGCCCTGCAGGATCGGGCGCTCATCGAGGAGGCCACGAAGAAGTCCGGCCTCATCTGGGTGCGGGGTACGACGGGCCCGGCCCGGGCGCTGTGGCACGTCTGGCACGACGGCGCGGCCTGCCTCGTGGGCGACGGCAGCGGCGAGCAGCCGCTGGCGGACCTCGGGCTGACCGACGGCGGCCCGGCGACGGTCACCGTACGCAGCAAGGACAAGGGCGGCCGGCTGGTCGCCTGGCAGGCCAGGGTCGTCGAGGCGGCGCCGGAGAGCGATGCCTGGCACTCCGCCGTCGAGGAGCTGAAGGGCAAACGGCTCAACGCACCGGACGCGGACACCCTCACCGAGCGCTGGGCGCGCGAGTGCCGGGTGCTGCGGCTGGAGCCGGCGGGCGCCGAGGCCGAGCAGCGGCCCGGCCGGATGCCCGAGGACTCGCACGCCGCGCCGCCGCTGGCGAGCCCCGCGATCACCCGCCGGCCGATCCCGGCGGCGCTGCCGAAGCTGCTGCGCCGCGGCCGCAAGGGTTGACCGGACGCCACCGGGCCGCGGCCCGGGCCCGGCCGCTCAGTGCGCGCCGGAGATCTGCGACCCGTAGTCGACGACCTGGTCCTTCGCCGGCGCCTCGAGGTCCACCCGCCGGTCCCAGTCGCCGAACCGGACCACGCCCGCGTCCCCCGCGCGCTGCAGCCGCAGCGGGTACGCCGTGCCCTCCAGGGAGACGTCCAGGACGCCGCCGGCGCCGGCCCCGGCGGCCAGCCGGACGGTGCGGACGCCGCCGACGGTGGAGCGGTCCTTGGCCGTCAGCTTGCCGTGCAGCCCGAGCAGGCTGGCGAGCAGGGTGTCCTTGTCGGTGAAGCCGCTGAATTTCCGGTAGACCGGGTCGGAGGCGGGCACCTTGACGTACTTGCCGCCGAGTTTCTGCGCCGCACCGGACGCGCCGCTCTTCTCGCCCGCCCAGAAGGACGGGTCCGCCTTGAGGTAGAGCGCGTTGCCGACCCGCAGCAGCTGGAAGGCGGCCGCCTTGGTGGTCAGTTCGCCCTTGGCGCCGTTCTCGGCCAGGCTCATGTCGAGCTTGTACGTACGGCCCTTGCTGACGACGTTGCCGGTGAGGTGCACCGTGCCGGCGTGCTCGGCGGCCGCCCGGGCCCTGGCCTGGATCTTCGCCGGGGCCAGCTTCGCCACGCCGTTGGTGCCGGCGTCCGGGTCCTCGTCGGCGCCGCAGCCGGCCAGCCCCGCGGCCAGTGCCGCGCAGACCGCCCCCGCGAGCGCGGCACGCCCCGTACGGCGGGCTCCGGGCAGGCGTCGGGGGCGGGCCCCCGGGGGGATTGCGCTCACGTCTGCTGTGCCTCCTGATGCGGGTGACCTCGACAGCAGTACGGCAGCGTACCTGGGACGTACGGGTGCGTCGGGGGGATGTGTGGCGGTCACCCTACGGCGTCCTCCACCGGGGCGGCGCGGGCCCGGGCGCGTTAGCCTGAACCCGAATTGATGCCTCGTTTCCGGCGAAAACGGGAGAGAAAGGGCGGCGCTCTGCATGGCAGTGGTGACTCCCCGGGTCTTCGTCTCCCATCTCTCCGGCAGTGCCGTCTTCGACCCCAACGGCGACCCGGTCGGCCGGCTGCGGGACCTCGTCGCGCTGCTGCGGGTCGGTGCCCGCCCGCCGCGGCTGCTCGGGCTGGTCGTCGAGGTGATCAGCCGGCGCCGGATCTTCGTGCCGATGACCCGGGTGACCGGTATCGAGTCCGGGCAGATCGTGATCACCGGAGTGATCAACATGCGGCGGTTCGAGCAGCGGACGTCGGAGACGCTGGTGCTCGGCGAGCTGCTGGACCGGCGGGTGCGGCTGGTGGAGACCGACGAGGAGGCCACCGTCCTCGACATCGGCATCACCCGGCTGCCGGCCCGCCGCGACTGGGAGATCGAGAAGGTCTTCGTCCGCAAGGGCAAGGCCAGGGGCGGGGCGCTGCGCCGCAAGGGGGAGACGCTGACGGTGGAGTGGTCGGCGGTGACCGGCTTCTCGCTGGAGGAGCACGGCCAGGGTGCGGAGAGCCTGCTGGCCACCTTCGAGCAGCTGCGGCCGGCCGACCTCGCCGGCGTGCTGCACCACCTGTCCGCCAAACGGCGCGGTGAGGTCGCCGCGGCGCTGGACGACGCCCGGCTCGCCGACGTCCTGGAGGAGCTGCCGGAGGACGACCAGCTGGAGATCATCGGCAAGCTGAAGGACGAACGGGTCGCCGACGTCCTGGAGGCGATGGACCCGGACGACGCCGCCGACCTGCTCTCCGAGCTGCCGGACGAGGACAAGGAGCGGCTGCTGGACCTGATGCGGCCGGAGGAGGCCGCCGACGTGCGGCGGCTGATGTCGTACGAGGAGCGCACCGCGGGCGGGCTGATGACCACCGAGCCGATCGTGCTGCGCCCGGACGCCACGGTCGCCGACGCGCTGGCCCGGGTCCGCGATCCGGACCTCTCCCCCGCGCTCGCCGCCCAGGTCTACGTCTGCCGGCCGCCCGACGAGACCCCGACCGGCAAGTACCTGGGCCTGGTGCACTTCCAACGGCTGCTGCGCGATCCGCCGTTCACCCTCGTCAGCTCGATCGTCGACACCGATCTGCCGCCCCTGCCGCCGGACACCCCGCTGCCGGTGGTGACCGGCTATCTGGCGGCGTACAACATGGTCGCCGCGCCGGTCGTCGACGAGAGCGGCGCCCTGCTCGGCGCGGTGACCGTCGACGACGTACTGGACCACCTGCTGCCGGACGACTGGCGGGAGTCCGAGCTGTACGCCGGCGGGGCGGCCGGGCTGACCGGCGCCGGGAGCCGGGCGGAGGCACCGGATGGGCGCTGAGGAGCGGGACAGCGCACGCGAACGCGCCCGGGCGAACGGCGCCTCGGCGGTGCGGCGCGGCGCCGCCGAACGGTCCCGGGTGCGGCTGGACGTGCCGCGCACCCCGCGCCGGACGTTCCTGCCGGAGTACGACCCGGAGGCGTTCGGGCGGCTGTCGGAGAAGATCGCCCGCTTCCTGGGGACCGGCCGCTTCATCGTCTGGATGACCGTCGCCATCATCGTGTGGATCACCTGGAACGTGACCGCACCGGACCACCTGCGGTTCGACGGCTACCCGTTCATCTTCCTGACCCTGGCGCTGTCGCTGCAGGCCTCGTACGCGGCGCCGCTGATCCTGCTGGCGCAGAACCGCCAGGCCGACCGGGACCGGGTCACCCACGAGCAGGACCGGCAGCGCAACGAGCGGTCGATCGCCGACACGGAGTACCTGACCCGGGAGATCGCGGCGCTACGGCTGGGGCTGGGCGAGGTCGCCACCCGGGACTGGATCCGCTCCGAACTGCAGGACCTGCTGCGGGATCTGGAGGCGGTGCCGGAGGGCCGCCGCGGAGAGTGACGAACGCGACCGCCGACGACCTTTCCGGAGGCCGCCTCATGCGCCGTACCATCGGGTCATGGCTCACGAAACTGCCCCCAGCACCCCGAGCGAGGACGCGATCCGCGCCGCGCTCGCGACGGTGAACGACCCCGAGATCCACCGCCCCATCACCGAACTGGGGATGGTCAAATCGGTGGACATCGCGGCGGACGGCGCGGTGGCGGTCGTGGTCTACCTCACCGTCTCCGGCTGCCCGATGCGCGAGACCATCACCCGCAACGTGAGCGACGCGGTCGCCGGGGTCGAGGGCGTCACCGGCGTCCGGGTGGACCTCGAAGTGATGAGCGACGAGCAGCGCAAGGAGCTGGCGACGTCGCTGCGCGGCGGCACCGCCGAGCGCGAGGTCCCGTTCGCCAAGCCCGGCAGCCTCACCCGGGTCTACGCGGTCGCCTCCGGCAAGGGCGGCGTCGGCAAGTCGTCGGTGACGGTGAACCTCGCCGCGGCGATGGCGGCCGACGGGCTGAAGGTCGGCGTCGTGGACGCCGACATCTACGGCCACTCCGTGCCCCGCATGCTGGGCGCCGACGGCCGGCCCACCCAGGTCGAGAACATGATCATGCCCCCGTCGGCCAACGGCGTGAAGGTCATCTCGATCGGCATGTTCACGCCCGGCAACGCCCCGGTCGTCTGGCGCGGCCCGATGCTGCACCGCGCCCTCCAGCAGTTCCTCGCCGACGTGTACTGGGGCGACCTGGACGTGCTGCTGCTGGACCTCCCGCCCGGCACCGGTGACATCGCGATCTCCGTCGCCCAGCTCGTCCCGAACGCCGAGATCCTGGTCGTCACGACCCCGCAGCAGGCGGCGGCCGAGGTCGCCGAGCGCGCGGGCTCCATCGCCGTCCAGACCCACCAGAAGATCGTCGGCGTGGTCGAGAACATGTCCGGGCTGCCCTGCCCGCACTGCGACGAGATGGTCGACGTCTTCGGCACCGGCGGCGGCGAGCGGGTCGCCGAGGGCCTGACGAAGACCACCGGTACGCAGGTGCCGGTGCTCGGCGCCATCCCGATCGACGTCCGCCTCCGCGAGGGCGGCGACGAGGGCAAGCCGGTCGTGCTGACCGACCCGGACTCCCCCGCCGGCGCGGCCATCCGCGCAATCGCCGGCAAGCTCGGCGGCCGCCAGCGCGGCCTGTCCGGCATGTCCCTGGGGATCACCCCGCGCAACAAGTTCTGAACGAGTTCTCACGAGGAAGGGGGCGGGCCCCGGCGGGCCCGCCCCCTTTCCCTTGCCCCGCGCGCTCAGCCGACCCGGTCGCCCGTGCCGGCCGTCAGCGCCGCTCAGCCGGCGTACGAGCGGATGTCCTCGACGACAGAGAACCCGAGGCCGTAGGCGCTCATCCCCCGCCCGTAGGCGCCCAGGTGCACCGGCTCCGGGCCGTCGCCCGCTGAGCCGGCCAGGACCCAGCCGTACTCGGACTCGCGGTAGGCGAACGAGGTCGGGACGCCGTCGACCGGGAGCATCAGCTCGCTCCAGGCCCCGCCCCCGAGGTCGTCGGCCAGCTCCCAGGCCAGCATCGTCTGCTGGTCCAGCCAGGCCTGGCGCAGCGTGCGGTCCATCTGGGTCGGCCAGGTGTGGTTGAGCAGGCCGGACCCGGCGAGCCAGGCGGCGGTGGAGACGGAAGTGGCCTCCAGTACGCCGGTGCCGTCGGCGCTGCGCCGGACGGGGCGGCTGGCGACGGTCACCACCACCGCGAACCGCTCGTCCTGCGGGGACTCCACCTTGATCGTGGGCTGCTCACCGTGCCCGGTCGCGCCGTGCTCGACGGTGCCGTCCGCGGCCGCGCCGACCTGCATCAGCCAGCGCGGACCGGTGAACGCCTCGTCGAGGCCGTACCACGGGAACGCGGCCAGCAGATAGCCGTCGGCCTTCCGGCCGACCGTGGCGGGCGCCTCTTGTTCCGCTGTCCGACTCGTCGTCTCCATCTGAGCGGAGCCTCCTTGTTGCCCTGCGTCGTGGGCGGCCCGCCCCCCTCAGGCGACCAAACCCCGGACACCCGGAGCATAGCCATAGGGGTCAATACAGCCCGGGCATACCGGAGTGTGTCAGGTGGCGTCGGCGTCGAACGGCGGACGCTCGTCCGGCGGCCCGTTCACGGGCTTCTTGAGCAGGTCCGGACCGCCTGCGGAGGCCGGCGACTCCTTGGCGAGGGAGATCCCTGAGCCGTTCGGGTGCGCGGCCGCTGAGCCGCTCTCGCGGCTGTGCACGGCGTCGGTGACCTCGGCCATCTCCGTGCGGAAGTCGAAGCCGTTACGGATCTCCTGGAGGTCCTTGAGGCCGTACTCGTCCTTCTCCAGGACGTGCTTGCGGACGAAGTTCTTGGGCTTGAGGTCGTCGAACTCGAAGTCCTTGAAGTCCGGGCCGAGCTCGTTGCGGATGTCCTGCTTGGCGCTGTCGGAGAACTCCCGGATCTTGCGGATGACCCCCATCACGTCCTGGATGACCTTGGGGAGCTTGTCCGGACCGAAGACGAGCACCGCCAGGACGACGATCGCTACCAGCTCTAGGGGTCCTATGTCGAAGAACACCTTGCAGCTCCTTGGGTCATCCGCGGCCTTCGTCGGCCTATGGGCCAGGCCGCCTCTCACCGTACCTGGCCCCGCACGTCGGACGGGAGTCGACCGTGCCAACACCGTGCAAACGATCAACCCGCGGTGGAGGAACCGAGCCTGAGCCGAACGGACCGCTCCTTGCCGTCCCTTTGGAGGGTGAGCGCCAGGGTGTCGCCCGGCCGGTGGCTGCGGATCTTGACGATCAGCTCCTCACCGCTGTGCACCGGGGCGCCGTCCACCGCGGTGATCACGTCACCGGCCCGGATGCCGGCCTTGGCGCCGGGCCCGCCCGGGACGACCGGCGGTTTGCCGCCCTTGCTGTGCGCACTGACCCGCGCCCCGTCGCCGGCGTACTCCATCTCCAGGGTGACGCCGATGACCGGATGGGTCGCCCGGCCGGTGTTGATCAGCTCCTCGGCCACCCGTTTGGCCTGGTTGATCGGTATGGCGAAGCCCAGCCCTATGCTGCCGCCCTGGCCGCCGCCGTCCGATCCGCCGCCGCTGTCGGCCGCGCGGATGGCGCTGTTGATGCCGATCACCCGGGCCCGGGCGTCCACCAGCGGACCACCGGAGTTGCCGGGGTTGATGGGGGCGTCGGTCTGCAGCGCGTCGACGTACGAGATGTCGCTGCCGTCGCCCTTCTGGCCGCCCGCGGTGATCGGGCGCTGCTTGGCGCTGATGATCCCGGCGGTGACCGTGTTGGCCAGGTCGAACGGTGCGCCGATGGCCACGACCGGGTCGCCGACCTGCACCGAGTCCGAGTTGCCGAGCGGCAGCGGCCGCAGCCCGGTGACGCCCTCGACCTGCACCACCGCGAGGTCGTAGCCGCCGTCCTGGCCGACGATCTTGGCCTTGGCGGTCTGCCCGCCGCTGAAGGTGACCGATATCTCGCCGCCGGTCCCGGCCGGTTCGACGACGTGGTTGTTGGTGAGGATGTGGCCCTCGCGGTCGAGCACGAAGCCGGTGCCGGTGCCCTGCTCGGCGTTGCCGCGGACGTGGATCGTGACGACGCCGGGCAGCGCGGCCCGGGCGATCCCGGCGACGCTGTCCGGCTTGCGGCCGCCGGAATCCCCGGCGGCCTGCGGCAGCTTGATGTCGTTGATCCCGCCGTAACGCTCGACGTACGCGCCGATCCCCCCGCCGACGCCGCCCGCGAGCAGCGCCAGTGCCACCGCGCCGGCCACCAGCACACCGCGCGGGGTCCGCCGGGCGGCGGGCGGCGGCAGGGGGCCGCCGCCCTGCAGGGGCGCGCGCCACGGGTCGTACTGCTGCCAGGCCCCGTGCGGGGCACCGGGGTGTTCGTGCGCGGGGGCCGGGCCCGGCGGCATGGCGGCGGCATCCGGCTGCACGGGCGCGCCGGTCTCGGCGCCAGGAGGGGCGGCCTGACCGGCGGCCGGACCGACGGACGGGGCGGCGGACGGGGCGGCGGACGGGGCCGGCTGCGCGGGTCCGGTCCCGTCCGGTGCGGCGGGGTGCGGCTGGTCGCCGAGGGCGGCGGCAGGGGGTGCGGCGGGGTGCGGGGACGGGGGCGTACCCGGGTAGCCCGCACCGGGGGCGGCTTGGGCGGCCGGGGCAGCCGGGGCGCCGTACGGGGGCATCGGCCCGGCGGACGGCGGAAGCACGGTGCCGTGCGCGGGGGTCGTCACCGGGCGCTGCACGGGCGGCGCGGGCGCCCAGGGCCCCGGACCGCCGTACGGCGGGGTGCCGTACGGGTCCTCGGCATGCAGCGGCCGGCGCTGCGGCGGTGTGCTGGGCGTTTCGGCGGAGACGGACGGCACGGCGGGGGCGGGTGCGGACGCGTGGGACGCCGCGCCCGTCGGCGCCTGGGCACTCTCGGGCGCCCCAGGCGCTTGGGCACGCTCGGGCGCCGCAGCCGGGGGAACCTGACCGAGCGTCACGGTGGCGGCGCCGGACGGCGCTCCAGCGGGCGGTGCGGGCGCGGTGACTTCGGTGGCCTCGGCAGGCACAGCGAGCCCGGCGGGCCCGGCGGCTTCGGCGCCGGTACGGTCCTGGGCCTGAGCCTGGCCGGTCGCCGCCGAAGCAGCCGAAGCGGCAGACGTCAACTCGTCGGCGCTGTCGGGGTGTTCGGCCGGCGGGGCGGCAAGGGTCCCTCCCGCGCCCGCACCCGTCGCCTGCGCACCCGCGGGCCGCTCCGGGGGCCGCACGATCCAGTCCTCCGGCTCCTGCACCGCAGTGTCACCGGAGCCGCCGGACGTTCCGGGCAGCCCGGAACGTCCGGACTGCTCCCCGGCCCCCGACGGACCCGCCGGGTGGCCGGCCTCGGCGGATCGCTCCGGGTTCGGGGGGTTTCCCGGGCGGCTCCACCACTTCAGCTTCGGCCCGGCGGCCTTACCGTCGTCCATGCTCTCCCCTACTTCGCCCGCGACCCCGCGGGCCACCACCACCTCGCGGCACGCGCCCGGTCAGGGGTGCGCCGCCCCAGGGGGATTCAACCAGTTCCGCCCGGGGCCGTGCAGCGGGCGGTCAGCGGCGGTCGGCGGCGGGGCCGTTCGCGGCGGAGCCGTGCAGCGGCCGCATCGGCTCCAGCGGGGGAAGCGGCGGCGGGTTCTTGCGCACCGGGCCGCTGCCGGCCGCGGCGGCCAGCGGCGAGAGGCGGTACGCCGGGGCCGGGCCGGTCGCGGCGATCAGCGGCGACAGGCCGAAGTGGCCGGCGGGCTGGTCCGGCGTCCACGACACCGACGGGGAGGCGGGCGCGCCACCGACACCGTCCAGGCTCATCGCGCTGGGCGCCGGGGCCAGGGTCGGCGCACCGGACGGTGGCCAGGTGGCCGGCCGGGACCGGGCGGTGGGGACGAACTCCGCGCCGCGCAGCAGGGCCGCGCCGTCCGCCGCGGGGCTGCCGGTGAGCGGGGTGACGGCCGTACCGCCGCCGTCGGTCCGTCCGCCGGCCGGGTCGACGGCCGCCTCCAGCGGGAGGGCACCGCCGAGCGCGAACGCCGCGAGCGACACCGCACCGGCCGCCGCGAAGGCGAACCGGCGGCGCTGCGCGGGCCGCCCGTCCTCTTGGACCCGGAAGCCGCGCGGCCGGGGCTGCGGGGGGAGCGCGGCCATGGCACGGCGGGAGTGGTGATCGGCGGGGACATAGCCGAACGCGCCGCCGCCGCGGGCGAATTCGGCGCGTCCGAGGGCGCCGTTGCCCAGCCGGCTGCCGGGAGCACCGGGGTCGCCGCCGGGCAGCTGTACGAGCCGGGCCAGCAGTCCCTCGGAGGGACCGGGCGGCGCCGTCTCGGCGAACACGCTTTTCAGCCGACGCTGGGCGTCGGCCTCCGCCTTGCACTTCGCGCAGGTCGCGAGATGCGCGAGCACCCGCTCGCGCGCGTCATGCCCCAACTCCCCGTCGACCAGGGCCGCGAGGCGGTCGCCGAGATGCTGCTCGGCGGGGGACGGACCGCCACTGAGGCTCACGCGATCCCGACCTCCCCCGTGGGAACCACGGCCAGCGCCCGCCGCTGCTCGCGCTCCGCACCACGCAGCGCGGGCGCGCGGTGCTTGAGGGCCTTGCGCAGGTGCGAGCGACCGCGGTGGATCCGGCTGCGGACCGTGCCGAGCTTGACCCCGAGGGTCGCGGCGATCTCCTCGTAGGAGAGCCCCTCGATGTCGCACAGCACGACGGCGGCGCGGAACTCGGGCGCGAGGGTGTCCAGCGCCTGCTGGACGTCGGCGTCGAAGTGGGTGTCGTCGAAGTGCTCCTGCGGCGCGGGCTCCTTGCTGGGGAGCTTCTCGGCCGCGTCGTCACCGAGCGCGTCGAAGCGGATACGCTGCCGGCGCCGGACCATGTCCAGGAAGAGGTTGGTCGTGATGCGGTGCAGCCAGCCCTCGAAGGTGCCCGGGGTGTACGTCGACAGCGAGCGGAAGACGCGGACGAACACCTCCTGGGTGAGGTCCTCGGCGTCGTGCTGATTGCCGGAGAGGCGGTAGGCGAGGCGGTAGACCCGTGCGCTGTGCGTGCTGACGATCTCCTCCCAGGTGGGCGGAGTCCACGCCTCCGCATCCGCGTCTGCGGCGAAGGTCGCGGTACGTGCGGAGTCAGCGCGGAAACGGTCAGCAGTGTTTGTCACGGATTTCGGCTCGGCGGACGACCTCTTGAAGCGCCTCAGCACCCCTCGGTCACCCGTCGTGGCCGCACCTCCCCTGGTGGCTCTGGTGGTGTCCAGTAGGGCCCCTACCATATCCACCTCGCCCGTTAGCTCCGGATAAGCAGATTTGACCTGCATTTGGTCCTGCTTCTGGCCTTGATTCGTGTCTCGCGCGGTCTTCACCACTGCGTCCCCCCGTCTTCCTCCTCCCCCTCTTTAACGCCCGGTCCCATCTGCGGGTTCCCGCACGCAGCGGATACAGTCACGGTTGCGTCAACTACGGGGACAGGAGAGGGCCATTACCGGCAACCGGCAGACGAGCTTGGCATTCGCCGAGGCGTACGGCGCCGGGACCATCGACGGCACCACCGAGGCCGCCCTGCGCTGGTCCCGTGACCGCGCACGCGAGGCCGGCATCCGCACGGTGACCACCGGCACCGGCGCGGCCCTGCGGCTGCTCGCCGCCACCGTCGACGCCAAGGCCGTCGCCGAGATCGGCACCGGCACGGGCGTGTCGGGCATCTACCTCCTGCACGGCATGCGGCCGGACGGCGTGCTGACCACCGTCGACTGCGAGCCCGAGCGGCAGGCCTTCGCCAAGCAGGCGTTCCGCGCCGCGGGTTTCGCCGGCAACCGCGCCCGCTTCATCCCGGGCCGCGCCCTCGACGTCCTGCCGCGGCTGGCGGACGGCGGGTACGACCTCGTCTTCTGCGACGGCGATCTGATGGAGTGCCTGGAATACCTCGCTGAATCGTTGCGGCTGCTGCGCCCCGGCGGTCTGGTGTGCTTCGAGGGCGTCTTCGCCGACGGCCGGACGGTGGACTCGGCGGTGCAGCCCGCGGAGGTGCTGCGGCTGCGCGAGCTGCTGCGGGCGGTGCGGGAGAGCACCACGCTGGTGCCGTCCCTGCTGCCGGTCGGCGACGGCCTGCTCTGCGCGGTCAAGCGCGGCTGAGCGCCCCCGGCCCCCGCATCACGTAACCCCGGGCCGCGGCCCTCGGGCACGCGATCTTCGGGCACACAATCTTCGAGCATGCGGTCTTAGGGCACGCGATCTGCGGGTATGCGGTGCCGGGGCATGCGAACGGCCCCGGCAGGCGGCGCGCCGTCACTGCGCGCCGCCTGCCGGGGCCGGGGTCTCGGCTGGGGTTCCGGGCTCACTCGGGCCCGGGCATCCGCCGGTGTCTCGCCCTTGTCAGACGGTGACCTTCTCCAGCGCCTCGCCGAGGGCCTTGGCTTCGTCGGGGGTCAGCTCGACGACGAGCCGCCCGCCGCCTTCGAGCGGAACGCGCATGACGATGCCCCGCCCCTCCTTGGTCACCTCGAGCGGGCCGTCACCCGTCCGCGGCTTCATGGCCGCCATGCTCGTTCCCCTTCCTGAAACCAGCTCATCTCAGCCGACGGCCCGAATAGGCACGTGTCACCGGCATCGAACACATTGCTTCCAGGCCATTATCCCGCATCGAACGACCCGATGACCAACATCGGGCAGCATCCCTTCGGCAACTCGCACCCGCAAACCCACCCAATTCGGGGAGCGGGCTGCGATACTTCTCCGCCCGCCGACTCCCGACGCGCCCGCAATCTTTGATGTACGTCACATGCGAACGGCCGATGATCTCCGGCATCCTGAGCGCTGACTGCCCGCCACGGGCAGTGCCGAGCCGCGACGGAGGGGATTCCCAACTATGGCCGACACCGTGCTCTACGACGTGACCGACGGACTCGCGACGATCACGCTCAACCGCCCCGACGCGATGAACGCGCTGAACGTCGAGACGAAGGTGCTCCTGCGGGACACGCTCCAGGAGGCCGCGGCCGATCCCGCCGTCCGCGCGGTGCTGCTGACCGCCACCGGGCGGGCGTTCTGCGTCGGCCAGGACCTCAAGGAGCACATCGGGCTGCTGGCCGAGGACCGGGCCACCGGCTCCGGCGGCACCATGAACACCGTGCGTGAGCACTACAACCCGATCGTGACCGCGCTGGCCGGGATGGCCAAGCCGGTGGTCGCCGGGGTCAACGGGGTCGCCGCGGGCGCCGGGGCGGGCTTCGCACTGGCCGCGGACTACCGCGTCGTCGCCGACACCGCCTCCTTCAACACCTCCTTCGCCGGCGTCGCGCTGACCGCCGACTCCGGGGTGTCCTGGACCCTGCCCCGGCTGATCGGCCACAGCCGCGCCGCCGACCTGCTGCTCTTCCCGCGGTCGATCAGCGCCCAGGAGGCGTTCGAGCTGGGCATCGCGAACAAGGTCGTACCGGCCGCCGAGCTGGCCGAGGAGGCCGCTGCGGTCGCCCGCCGGCTGGCCCAGGGGCCGACCGCCGCGTACGCCGCGATCAAGGAGTCGCTGGCCTACGGGGCGGGGCACTCGCTCACCGAGACCCTCGGCAAGGAGGACGAGCTGCAGGGCCGCGCCGGGGCCTCGGAGGACCACCACATCGCGGTCGAGGCGTTCGTGAAGAAGGAGAAGCCGGTCTTCCTGGGCCGCTGACCTCCAGCCGGCCGGCCGGGCCGGACGGGCCGCCCCGCGGGCCGGTCCCGCCCACCGGCCGGACCGGGTCAGCCGGCCGGACCGGATCAGCCGGCCGCCGCCTCCACCGCGGCCCGGACATGGCAGTCCGCCAGATGGTCGTTGACCAGGCCGCAGGCCTGCATCATCGCGTACGCCGTGGTCGGGCCGACGAAGCGGAAGCCGCGCTTCTTGAGGTCCTTGGCGAGCGCCGTGGACTCCGGGGTCACCGGCTGCACCTCGCCCACCGTGTGCGGCACCGGGCGGCCGGCCCGGTCGGGGGCGTAGGACCAGATCAGCTCGTCGAGCTCGCCGGGGGCCAGCGCGGCGGCGACCTTGGCGTTGTTGATCGTCGCGGCGATCTTGGCGCGGTTGCGGATGATGCCGGGGTCGGCGAGCAGCCGCTCGGCGTCCGCCTCGGTGAACCGCGCCACCGCCGCTATCCGGAACCCGGCGAACGCGGCGCGGAACCCGGGGCGGCGCCGCAGGATCGTGATCCACGAGAGGCCGGACTGGAACGCCTCCAGGCTCATCCGCTCGAAGAGCGCGTCGTCGCCGTGGACCGGCAGGCCCCATTCCGTGTCGTGGTAGGCGCGGTAGTCCGCCATCTGCGCGGACTCCATGCCCCACGGGCAGCGCGGGATGCCGTCCGGCTCCGTCACCACACCGCTCATCGGCCCTCCCCCTCTTCCGGGCCGCGCGGCGCCCCGGTCCCGTCCGCGTCCCCCGAGCGGCCGCCGCCGGCCCCCGGTCGGGTCTCCGGCACCGGCCCGGGCGCGGCCGGGCCGTCCTGTATGAGCCCCGGGCCGCCCATCGCCGCGGCGTGCGCCCCGGCCAGTGCGGCCTCCAGCTCGGCGATCCGGGAGTCCCGCTCGGCCAGCTCGGCACCCAGCCGGTCCAGGACCCCGTCGACGTCGTCCATGCGGTAGCCCCGCACGGTCACCGGCAGCCGGACGGCGTCCACGTCGGCACGGCCCAGCGGGCGGTCCACGGGCAGCGGGTCGGACAGCCGGTCCGGCTCCGCGTCCCGCAGGCCACCGCCGTCACCGCCGACGACCACGAGCGTGACCGCGGCGACCACCACGACCATCGCGATCAGCAAGAACCAGAACACGACCAACTCCCCGGACTTGTGCCTGCTCCGATCGTGCCATGCGGGTGTGACAGTTAGGGTCGCTCCCGGACCACGGAGAGGAAGTCAGGGAATGCTGCGGCTGGGTAATCGCGAGTTCGGACCGGACGAGCGGGTGATCATGGCGATCGTCAACCGGACTCCGGACTCGTTCTACGACCGGGGCGCCACCTTCCGTGACGAGCCGGCGCTGGCCCGGGTGGAACAGGCGGTGGCCGAGGGCGCCGCGATCATCGACATCGGCGGCGTCAAGGCGGGGCCCGGCGAGGAGGTCAGCGCCGAGGAGGAGGCCCGCCGCACGGTCGGTTTCGTGGCCGAGGTGCGCAAGCGGTTCCCCGATGTGGTGATCAGCGTCGACACCTGGCGGCACGAGGTCGGCGAGGCGGTCTGCGAGGCCGGGGCGGACCTGCTCAACGACGCCTGGGGCGGGGTCGATCCGCTGCTGGCCGAGGTGGCCGCGCGGTACGGCGTCGGCCTGGTGTGCACCCACGCCGGCGGGGTCGAGCCGCGCACCCGACCGCACCGGGTCGGCTACGACGACGTGATGGCCGACATCCTGCGGGTCACCCTCGGACTGGCGGAGCGGGCCGTGGAGTTGGGCGTACGGCGGGACGCGATCCTGATCGACCCGGGGCACGACTTCGGCAAGAACACCCGGCACAGCCTGGAGGCGACCCGCCGGCTGGACGAGATGACCGCCACCGTTCCCCAAGCTCTCGGCTTCGCTCGAGCAGGGGATACCCCATTGCCGGTGCTGGTCTCGCTGTCCAACAAGGACTTCGTCGGCGAGACGCTCGACCGGCCGGTCAAGGAGCGGCTGCTGGGCACCCTCGCGACCACGGCCGTCTCGGCCTGGCTGGGCGCCCAGGTCTACCGCGTCCACGAGGTCGCCGAGACCCGACAGATCCTCGACATGGTCTCCTCGATCGCCGGCCACCGGCCCCCGGCGGTCGCCCGCCGGGGCCTGGCCTGAGGGACGCCCGACCGACCGGGCCTGCTCAGGGCCGGATCAGGGCTGGATGCCGACCTCCTTGGTCACCAACGTGATCGCCTCGTCCACGTCGTCGCTGAGGTGGAACAGCTCCAGGTCGTGCATCGACGCCTTGCCCTGGGCGATGAGGGTGTCGCGCACCCAGTCGACCAGGCCGGACCAGTAGTCGGTGCCGAACAGCACGATCGGGAAGCGGGTGACCTTGCGGGTCTGGACGAGGGTGAGCGCCTCGAAGAGCTCGTCGAGGGTGCCCAGCCCACCGGGCAGCACCACGAATCCCCGGGCGTACTTCACAAAACACGTCTTGCGGACGAAGAAGTACCGGAAGTCGACACCGAGGTTCACGTACGGGTTCATGCCCTGCTCGAAGGGCAGCTCGATGCCCAGTCCGACGGAGGTGCCACCGGCCTCGTGGGCGCCCTTGTTGGCGGCTTCCATGGCGCCCGGACCGCCCCCGGTGATCACCGCGAAGCCCGCCTCCACCAGGGCCCGTCCGATCCGCACGCCGATCTCGTACTCCTTGGAGTCGCGCGGCGTACGGGCCGAACCGAAGACGCTGACGGCCGGGCCCAGCTCGGCCAGCGCGCCGAAGCCCTCGACGAACTCCGACTGGATGCGCATCACGCGCCAGGGGTCGGTGTGCACCCACTCGGAGGGGCCTGCGGAGTCCAGCAGCCGCTGGTCGGTGGTGCCGGCCTGCACCTGGTCGTGGCGGCGCAGAACGCGACCCAGCCGCTGCTCACCGGGGGCCGGTGCTCCCTCGGGACTGGCCATGACATGCTCCCTCCGCTGACGATCGTTTGCCGTTTCAGCGTAGATCCGACGGCCTGAAGCGCAGGGGAATTCGGCTGGTCCGCCCGGGGTCGGCGATAGGTCCCGGGGGCGTTTGCCGGCTCCTCAGGCGGTGAGCCAGGCGCGCAGCCGCTCCTCGCAGTGCGCGATGCGCCCGGTCTCGACCCGTTCGTCCTTCTTGTGCGCGAGCAGCGCGTCCCCCGGGCCGTAGTTGACGGCCGGGACGCCGAGGGCGCTGAAACGGGAGACGTCGGTCCAGCCGAACTTGGGCATCGCCGTGCCGCCGACGGCCGCCATGAACGCCTTGGCCGCGGGGTGCGACAGCCCGGGCAGCGCGCCCGGGGAGTGGTCGTCGACCACGAACTCGTCGACCGGGCAGTCCGCGAACACCTCGCGGACGTGGGCGATCGCCTCGTCCGGGGTCCGGTCGGGGGCGTAGCGGAAGTTGACGGTGACCGTGCAGGCGTCGGGGATGACGTTGCCGGCGACGCCGCCCTCGATACGGACGGCGTTGAGGCCCTCGCGGTATTCGAGGCCGTCGATCACCGGCCGGCGCGGCTCGTAGGCTGCGAGCTTCGCGAGGATCGGGGCGGCGGCGTGGAGGGCGTTGGCGCCCATCCAGCTGCGGGCGGAGTGCGCGCGCTCCCCGGTGGTGCGCAGCAGGACCCGGAGGGTGCCCTGGCAGCCGCCCTCCACCTGGCCGTAGGAGGGCTCCAGGAGGACGGCGAAGTCACCGGCGAGCCACTCGGGGTGGGCGTCGGCGACATGGCCGAGGCCGTTGAGGTGCGCGGCGACCTCTTCGTTGTCGTAGAAGACGAAGGTGAGGTCCCGGTTGGGCGCGGGGACCGTGGCGGCCATCCGCAGCTGGAGGGCGACGCCGGACTTCATGTCGCTGGTGCCGCAGCCCCACAGGACGCCGTCCTCGTCGAGCCGGGACGGGACATTGGGGGGGTTGTCCGCGATCGGCACGGTGTCGAGGTGTCCGGCGAGCACCACCCGCTCGTCGCGGCCGAGCTGCGTACGGGCCACCACGTTGTTGCCGTACCGGTCGACGGTCAGGTGCGGCAGGGCGCGCAGGGCGTTCTCGACCGCGTCGGCGAGGTCCTTCTCGTTGCCGCTCTCGGAGGGGATGTCGACCAGCTGCGCGGTGAGCGCGGCGGCGTCGAGCGACAGGTCGAGGACCGGGGGATGTGTGGTGCGCTCCATGGTTCCGACCCTATCGGCAGCACTCCAGTACGGTGGGCTCGTGTCCGCCCGCCCCGCCTTTGCCGTCCGCCGCACGCGTCTGTGGCGTTTCGCCGCAGCCTTCGCCGTACTGCTCGGGCTGGCCGGCTACCTCCTGGTGCAGTACATCACCGGCGGCCCCGGGGCGCCGCACTGCACGGTGCGCGCCGAAGGGGACGAGGAGGCGTACGAGCTGTCGCCGGAGCAGGCCGCGAACGCCGCGACGATCTCGGCGGTGGCGTCCTCGCGGGGCCTGCCGGAGCGCGCGGTGACCATCGCGCTGGCGACCGCGATGCAGGAGTCCGGGCTGCGCAACATCGAATTCGGCGACCGGGACTCGGTCGGGCTCTTCCAGCAACGTCCGTCCCAGGACTGGGGCACGGTGCGGCAGATCATGGACCCGGTCTATTCGGCCGGGGAGTTCTACCGGCATCTGGCGAAGGTTCCCGGCTACTCCCGGCTGCCGCTGACCGTCGCCGCGCAGAGGGTGCAGCGCAGCGGCTATCCGCAGGCGTACGCGAAGCACGAGGCGAACGCCGCGCGGCTGACCGGCGCGCTGACCGGGCGCGACCCGGGCGCGATGACCTGCACGGAGAGCCGGCCGGAGGACAGCCGGGCGGGCGGCGCCGCGACGGTGCGGGAGAAGCTGGTGCGGGAGTTCGGGGCCGGGGTGCTGCCGCGGACGGACGCCGCCGGGGGCCGCGGTGCGGGCGGGGGCCGCGGGCTGACGGTGCCGGTGGGGCAAGGCGGTCAAGGCGGTCAAGGCGGCCAGGGCGCAGTCCCGGGTTCCGGGGGTGCCCGGCGCGGCTGGGAGCTGGCGACCTGGGCGATGGCGCACTCCGCGGAGCTGCGCATCGAACAGATCTCTTACGCCGGCCGGACGTGGACGGCGGCCGATTCGGGGAAGGGCTGGCAGAACCGGCCGGGTGGTTCCGCGGCGGACGGGCGCGACGTTCGTATCATCACCGCGCAATAGTTTGCGGCATCGCCCGTAAGGGTTCCCCGGGAGCACCGGCGGCGGCAATTCCCTTGGAATTGGCGCGAGTTGACGTCCGAGGGAATGCCTTTCCCGTCAATTCCCTTGCCGGACAAGGGCCGTGACGTTTCCGCACCCGCGGATGCGTGTCCATATCGCCCTTCTTTCGGCACGCCCGATTATGCGATGCGTTACCAACTCTTTACCGGAGTTCACCGCAACCTTCGGGGGTCTGGCGCGGTAGTCAAGGCGTCCGCCCGGCGGACATGGCACAGCACATCTGTCAGAAGTCCGAGTCCTTCTCCGTAAAAGGAGCACCATGTCCCTCCCCGTTACGCGTCGGATCGCCCGAGCCGCCCTGCTCGTCGCAGCAGGCGCCGCTCCCGTGGTCGCTGCGGCCGGTACCGCGAGCGCAGCGAACCTGCCTGTCAAGGCACCCGACCTGGTCGGCGGACTCACGGCGCCCCTGGACTCCCACAAGACGGGCGACACCCTCGACCGCGCCGCGCACCACGGCGTCGGCGTGCTGAACGAGGCCGGCAACAAGGCGGCGACCAAGCTCGCCCCGGCGCTGGTCGAGACCGCCGGCCCGGTCGTCAAGAAGGCCATGCCGCTCACCCAGGGCGCGACGGACAAGGCCGAGAAGGTGGTGCGCCCGGTCGCCAAGGACGGGCTCTCGACCGACTCGCTGCCGCTCAAGGCGGCCGGCGGTCTGCTCGGCGCGCCGGACGCGCTGGCCGGCAAGGCCGCCGGGCTGCTGGGCGCGCCGGACGCGCTGGCCGGCAAGGCCACCGGGCTGGTCGGCAAGCAGGCGCCGGGCGGGCTGCTCGGCGGGCTGCCGGTCGGCGGCAAGGCGTAAAGGACGCGCCGGCGACGCGCGGACGCGCAGGGGCCCGGGGAGAGTGTCTGACGCTGTTGGTTAATTCGGGCCCTGCCTGCTTCGCCCCGCTGGTAGTCCAGTGGGGCGAAGTGCTGCCAGGTGGGAGGTTCGGGTGCGGGCTCG
>NZ_JBIDAJ010000047.1:0-52574 GCF_043202395.1 Streptomyces sp. NPDC048197 | reverse complement strand
GTGTGGACGTAAAGCGTCAGCAGTCCACACAACCGGCCCCGGAGGCCCGTCACCGCACCCACCACAAACCCAGCCCGCCGCAGGCGCAACGGCGAACAACAACCGCGCCGCCGCAGACAACTACGTACGCGGCGCCGCAAAGCGCAACCGCGAACAACCCCCACGGCGGGACAGCCAAGTACGTGGGACGCGCCGCAAAGCGCACCGGCGAGGCGACCCGCGGCGCCGCAGACGGGTACGTGGGAAGTCACCCAAGCGCATGCGACACCGTATAGATCGCCAGCCCCGCCAGCGCTCCCACCACCGTGCCGTTGATGCGGATGAACTGGAGGTCGCGGCCGATGTGGGCCTCGATCTTGCGGGAGGTGTGGGTGGCGTCCCAGCCGGCCACCGTGTCGGTGATCAGGGACGTGATCTCGCGCTGGTAGGTCGTCACGATGTAGACCGCCGCGCCCTCCAGCCAGTTGTCCACCTTGTTCTGCAGCCGCTCCTCGTCGGACAGCCGGCGGCCCAGGGACAGCAGGGCGGCCCGTACGCGGAGGCGGAGTTCGCTGCGTTCGTCCTCCGCGGCGGCGACGATCATCGCGCGGACCGCGCCCCAGGCGGAGGCGATCAGGTCCTGGACCTCGCCGCGGCCGAGGACCTCGGACTTCAGGTGCTCGACCCGGGTCCTGGTGTCCGGGTCGGTCTGCAGGTCGTCCGCGAAGTCCGCCAGGAAGCGGTCGATGGCGCCGCGCGCGGGGTGCTCGGGCATGTCCCGCATCTCGGTGACGAAGCGCAGCAGTTCCTTGTAGACCCGGTCGCCCACCTTGCGGTCGACGAACCGGGGCGTCCATCCGGGGGCGCCGCCGGAGACCGCCGCCATGACGGAGTCGCCGTGCTCGACCAGCCAGTCGTGGGCGCGGGCGACGACCAGGTCCACCACCCGCCGGTGGCCGCCCTCGGCGACGACCTTCTCCAGCATGGTGCCGAGGCCGGGCGCGATCTCCTGGGCGTCCGCGCGGCGGGTGATCGCCTCGCCGACCACCGCCTGCACGTCGGAGTCGCGCAGTACGGTCAGCGCGCCGCGCAGGGCGGTGGAGAGTTCGGCGGTGACCCGGTCCGCGTTGCGGGGCTCGGCGAGCCAGCCGCCGAGGCGGCGGCCGATGCCCACGGACCGCAGCCGGCGGCGGACGACCTCGGCGGAGAGGAAGTTCTCACCGACGAAATCCCCCAGGCTCTGTCCGAGTTGGTCCTTTTTCGTGGGGATGATGGCGGTGTGCGGGATCGGTAGTCCCATGGGTCGTTTGAACAGTGCGGTGACCGCGAACCAGTCGGCCAGCGCACCGACCATGCCGGCCTCCGCGGCCGCGGCGACGAACCCGGTCCAGCCGCCCGCCCCCGCGCGCCCGGCCCACGTCGCCAGGGCGTAGACCAGCGCGACGGCCAGCAGCAGACCGGTGGCCAGCGTTTTCATCCGGCGTACGGCGTGCCGCCGCTCCTCGTCGGCGGCACCGTAGACGAAGCCGCCGGCCGGCGCCACCGGGCCGCGCGGCGTCGCGTCCGGCGCCGGGGACGCGTCCCCCGCCGACGCCCTGTCCGTTCTCGTGCGTTCCATCCGCTCCACCGCTCCCACCGTGCCCCCACCACTCCCACGGCCTATGCTGCGCCGCGGGTCCGGCCACCGGTCCGGCCGTATGTCCCACTGTGACCTACTCCTGGAGCCAACCACGAGTTCCCGGCGACCGCCGGGGCCGGCACCGTACGGGGTGCCGGGCGGCTCCCAGGAGGTCCGTGGGATCATGGGGGACCGACCGGACGCCAACGGTGCCGCTGCCCACCCGCTGCCCTTGCCCGCCCGGAGCCTGGAGCTCCGCTTTCCCCAGGAGACCCCTCCCGCATGAAGAAAAGTGTGGGTTACGCCCTGCTCGCCGCCCTGGCGGCAGTGGTGGTGCTGATCTCGGTCGCGATATTCGCCGGCTTCGGCGGCGAGGACGGCGGTCCGGGCAGCTCCCCGCACAAGCCGCGCGATCCCGCCGCACCGGCGGTCTCCGGGCAGTGGGTCGGCACCTGGTCGGCGGCCGCGGCGGCGGCCGAGCCCGGCACCCTGGACGGCTACGCGGGGATGTCGATACGCAACGTGGTGCACACCAGTGTCGGCGGCTCCGGCGTCCGCATCCAGCTCTCCAACCTCTACGGCACCCGGCCGCTGGTGGTCAGCCACGCCTCGGTGGCCCTGGCCGCGGCCCCCAGCGACCCCACCGCCGCGGACGGCACGATGCGCCGGCTGTCCTTCGGGGGCAAGCCCGCGGTGACCATCCCGGCGGGCGGCGCGGTCACCAGCGACCCGACCCGGCTGAAGGTCCCCGGCGACACGGACCTCCTGGTCACCACGTACTCCCCCTCCCCGTCCGGCCCGGCCACCTACCACCCGTACGCCCGGCAGACCTCCTACCTGGCGCGCGGCGACCGCGCCGAGGACGGCACCGGCGCCGCCTACACCGAGCAGAGCCCCTACTGGCGCTATCTGACCGGGGTGGACGTGTGGAGCACCGAGGCGCAGGGCTCGGTGGTCGCCATCGGCGACTCGATCACCGACGGCATCACCTCCACGGCCGGCGCCAACCACCGCTGGACGGACTTCCTGGCCGCCCGGCTGCGCAACGAGCCCGGTGCGCCCCGCTACGGCGTCCTCAACCAGGGCATCAGCGGCAACCGCCTGCTGGTCAACGGCAGTCGCTTCTCGCCCAACAACGGTCCCAGCGTGCTGTCCCGCCTCGACCGCGACGCGCTCTCCCGCACCGGTGTGAAGGCGGTGATCGTCGAGATCGGCCTGAACGACCTGTTCAAGTCCCCGCGCCAGCTCGACCCGCAGAAGATCGTCGCGGGCATGCGGCAGATCGTGCAGGAGGCGCACGCCCGCGGCCTGCGCGTCACCGGCTCCACCCTTACGCCGTTCGGCGGACACCGCGGTTACTCCGCCCAGCTGAACTCGGTCCGCGAACGGGTCAACCGCATCATCCGCTCCGGCACCGTCTACGACGAGGTCGTCGACTTCGACAAGGCCCTCCGCGACCCGGCCGCCCCGGTCCGCCTGCGCCCGGTCTACGACTCCGGCGACCACCTCCATCCGAGCGACGAGGGCTACCGCGCGATGGCCCACACGGTCGACCTCGACCTCCTCCGTCAGTCCGCCCCGGCGTCGCTCTGACCCCGCCCCACCACCGCGGCCCCGTTCGGCCGCCCGGGTGGTCACCTCCCCACCGGGTACCCCTCCCGCCGCGTTCCGCCCTCCTCGGCCCGCCCCGCTCCTGATATGCGAGGGCCATGGACGAATCGAAGCGCCGCAGCGACCGCACGACCGGGGAGCGGTCCACGTCCCGGCTCCACGACGTGCGGTGGGTCGCGACGGCGCTGGCGGTCCTCGTCGCGGCGGTCGGCACGCTGCTGTCGGTCCCGCTGCTCGTCCTGACGTCCGGCGGGCAGTCCGGCAATCCCGTGGTGGTGCCCGTGACCGGCACTCCGCCGGCAACCTTCTCCCCCGCGCCCACGCCTTCGTCGCCTCGTGCGCCGGAGTCGCCCTCGCCCTCGACACCTGGTGCGACGGAAGCGCCCTCGTCCACTCCGACCGGCGGGAAGCAAGCAACTCCTCCTGACTCCGGCAGGCCGGAGTCGCCGTCCGGACCCGCCCCGACCAAGACCCCCACGCGGCCCTCAGCCGGCACTCAGGTGACCATCGATCGGCTCTCCATCGCGCTGTCGCTCCCGCCGTCGCCGGGCGGGTCCTCGTTGCTCACGGCCCTGGGCACGGTGATGACCCCGGCCGTCGCGCTGATCACCTTCCTCCTCGGCCGGCGCCGGGGCGCGGCCGAGGCCGGGCAGCCGGACGACGACCAGGGGCCGGAGCGGCCTGAGGGGCCGGAGCGGCCGGGCGGGCCCTGAACGCGCCCGCCGTTCAGCCGAGTTCCTTGCGGCGGGCGCGTTCCTCGGTCTTCAGGCGGCGGCGTTCCTCCTTCAGGCGGCGCTTTTCGGAGGGGGGCAGTTTGCGTTCGACGCCGACGCCGCCCATCAGTGCCAGGCCCCGCACGATCACCCGGGGTGCGCCGGGGTCGCCGGGGACGCCGTCCTCGGGGGAGTCGAAGCCGCCCATGATGCCCAGTCCCCGTACGTCGACCTCGACACCCGGGGGGACGATGACCTGCACGCCGCCCATGAAGGCCCAGCAGTCGATCACGACCTCCGACGCGGCGAAGTCGGCCTCGCGCAGGTCGATCTCCCCGCCGCCCATGCAGCAGACCGCGGTGAAGCGGCGGCCGATGGTCCAGCGGCCCTTGCGCTGGAAGCCGCCCATGACCGCCAGGCCCGCCGTCGAGCCGCGGGCGTCGCCGACGATCCGGCCGGACCAGGAGCCCACCGCGGCGGGCTCCTTGTGCAGCGACACGGGAGCCGCCGCTGCGGGGGCGGGTGCCGTCGCGGCCGGCAGGTCGGCGGTGAGCGGCGCCAACTCCCCGTAGGTACGGGCCAGATAGGCCGCTTCCAGCCGTTCGTCGAACTCCGCCATCTCCAGCCGCCCCTCCGCGAGGGCGTCCCGCAGGATCTCGGCGACCCGGTCGCGGTCGGCGTCGGAGGCACGCAACTCGGCGGCGGAGGCCCGCGGCGCCGGGAGGTCGTCAGTCATACGGACAGCGTATGGGGCAACGGCGGGCGGCGGGCCGGTCCGTAGGCCTCCGGTCCCGCCTTCCTCTACGCCGGGGCGCCCTGGCCGTCCGGGGTGCGGCCGGGCTCCGCGCGGGTCGCGCCGCGGGCGTACAGCTCGGCGATCAGCGACTCGACGTCCGGCTCGCGCAGCGACAGGTCCACCAGCGGGTAGCGTTCGGCGACCGCGGTGACCAGCGGCGCGGCGCTCTGTGCCGCCGGGAACACCAGCCACTGCCGGGGGCCCTCCACCCGGACCGTACGGGCCCCGGGAACGCCCTCGATGGGCGGCAGTTCGCGTTCCAGGTCGACCACGAGGGTGCGTTCGCCGTCGGCCGCCGCGCGCAGCCCGTCCAGTGCGCCGTCGTAGACCAGCCGGCCGTGGTCGATGACCATCACCCGGCGGCACAGCTGCTCGATGTCGGTCAGGTCGTGGGTGGTGAGCAGGACCGTGGTGCCCCGCTCGGCGTTCACCTCGCGGACGAACTCCCGCACCTTGGCCTTGCTGACGACGTCGAGCCCGATGGTGGGCTCGTCGAGGTAGAGCACCTCCGGGTCGTGCAGCAGGGCCGCCGCGATGTCGCCGCGCATCCGCTGCCCGAGGGAGAGCTGCCGCACGGGTACGGCCAGCAGCGGGGCCAGGTCGAGCAGTTCGACGCAGCGCTCCAGGTTGGCGCGGTAGACGGCGTCGGGGATCCGGTACATCCGGCGCACCAGCTCGTAGGAGTCGGCGAGCGGCAGGTCCCACCACAGGGTGGTGCGCTGGCCGAAGACCACGCCGATCCGGCGGGCGAGCCGGGTCCGCTCGCGGGCGGGGTCGATCCCGGCGATCCGCAGCCGGCCGCCGCTGGGCACCAGGATGCCGGTCAGCATCTTGATGGTGGTGGACTTGCCCGCACCGTTCGGGCCGATGTAGCCGACCATCTCGCCGCGCGGCACCTGGAAGGTGATGCCGTCGACGGCCCGCACCTCCTCGCGTACCCGGCGCAGCCGGCCCGCCTTGCGTCGTACCGAGAAGACCTTCTCGATGCCGCGGACGTCGATCAGCGGCTCCGGGCCGGTGCTGTCAAAGTCCGTCATCCGGGGTTTCCTTTCAGGGTGTCGGGCGTCGTACGGATGTGTGCTGACGGTCAGTCAACTTCCGGTGCTGCGGTAGCCGCGCAGGCCGTACCGCCAGGCCAGCGCCGCGCCGGCGCACATCAGCGCGGCCACGGCGGGGCCGAGGAAGTCCACCCAGCCGGGCAGGCCGAGCGGGTCGGGGCGGCCCAGCAGGCGCAGTGCGGGCAGCCAGTTGACGAAGGCCAGCGGGACGACGAAGGTGACGCCGCGCACCAGGTCCTTGGCGAACACCGTCGGCGGGTACTGCAGCAGGGCGTTGCCGCCGTAGGTGAAGGAGTTCTGCACCTCGGCCGCGTCCTGCGCCCAGAACTGGAAGGCGGCGCCGGCGGTGAAGACCGCCCCGAAGATGGCCGTACCGCAGACGGCCATCAGCACCACCAGCAGCAGCCGCCCCACCGTCCAGTCCACCTCCAGCCGGGTCACCGACCAGCCGAGCACCAGCAGCGCCTGGGAGATCCGGCCCAGCCGGCGCAGCGCGAACCGGTCGGCGGCGACCTGGGCGAACACCGGGGCGGGGCGCAGCAGCAGGACGTCGAGGGTGCCGTCGCGGACCCGCCGGCCCAGCCGGTCCATGCTGCCCAGCAGCAGGTCGGCGAGGCCCAGCGACAGCCCGGACGTGCCGTAGAGGAAGGCCACTTCGGGCAGTGTGAAGCCGCCGAGCGCGTCTACTTGCGAGAACATCAGCAGGATCGCGACGAAGTCCAGTGCGCAGGCGGCGAAGTTGCCGACCGCCATCATCACGAACGAGGCCCGGTAGGCGAGGGTCGAACGCACCCACATCCGCACGATCAGCCCGTACGCGTACAGCCCCTGGGCCGCGGACGTCCGCCACCTCTCCCGGGCCGCGGGCCGCCTGTCGTGGTCAGCCACCGTGCACCACCACCCTGCGGGTCGCCGCGGACTGCACCAGCCGGCCCAGCGCCAGCAGCGCCGCGCCCCACGCCGCCTGGAACACCAGCCCGTGCAGCAGCGCGCCGCCGGTGCGCACGCCGATCAGCACATCGGCCGGAACCTGCAGGATCGCCGCCCACGGCAGCAGTTGGACCATCTCCCCGAAACCGCCGGGGAAGACCCGCAGCGGCAGCAGCATCCCGGAGAAGAACAGGCAGGCCAGCCCGCTGATCAGGGACAGTCCCGAGCCGTCCAGCAGCCAGAACGACGCCAGCGCCACCAGATAGCGCAGCCCGAAGGAGACCACGATCCCCAGCAGCACCGACAGCAGGAACCAGCCCCAGGTCAGCGCGTCCCCGGGCAGCGCCAGCGGGAAGACCAGCGCGCCCACCGCCATCGGCACCACCCCGCGGCCGATCAGCTGCATCCCGGCCCGGCCCAGGTCCGCGGCCAGCCACCACAGCTGCAGGTCCGCCGGCCGGTACAGGTCCACCGCGACGTCGCCGGTGCGGATCCGCTCCTGCAGCTCCTCCAGTCCGCCGCCGCCCATCAGTGCCGCCGCCGCCAGCAGCGCCTGCGCGACCCACACGAAGGTCAGCGCCTGCCCCTGGCCGTAGCCGCCCAGATGCGGCCGCTCGGCCCACAGGGCGACGAAGGTGTACGCCACGATGAAGCCGAAGACGGTGTTGGTGAACACCCCGGCCGCCGTCGCGACCCGATAGGTGGCGTACCGCCGGAAGCTGCCGGCCGCCACCGCCACGCACCACACGCTCGCTCACCCGGCCCGTCTCGTCACCCGTTCGGATTCCACTTCCGTCCGGATCCCGTTCCGCTCCGGACGGCAAAGCACCGGAGCCTAAGTCGTGGGCCCGGCGGGCACCATCGAATTACCACCCGTCCGGGTGAGCCATGGGCGCCATTCGGCCGGTCCGGTGGCAGGACCGGGTGCGTGCCACCCCCGCCGAACGGGACACATGATGCGAAAGTTTCCCCACGGGCAACAGGTGCTTTTCCGGCGTACGGTGCACATCCCCCGACACGAGACCGTTCCGCCGCGGTACAACCCTCGGCGGAGGCCGAGGAGTCCATACCGACATGAGCGGACATCGCACAGTCTGGCGGCGGGCGCTGCCCAGCTGGCGCACGGTGCTCGGCACCGTGCTGGGCTTCTCGCTGCTCGTCATCGGCGCACTGATCGCCGGCTACCTGCTCGTCGACATCCCGCCCGCCAACAGCGCCGCCAAGGCCCAGAGCAACGTCTACCTCTACTCCGACGGCTCCGAACTGGCCCGCGACGGTGACGTCAACCGGCAGAACGTGACGCTCGGCCAGGTGCCCAGGTCCGTCCAGCAGGCCGTGCTCGCCGCCGAGGACCGCGACTTCTACTCCGAATCCGCCGTCGACCCGGCCGCCATGCTGCGGGCCGCCTGGAACACCCTCACCGGCAAGGGCAAACAGTCCGGCTCCACCATCACCCAGCAGTACGTCAAGAACTACTACCTGGGCCAGGAACAGACCGTCACCCGCAAGGCCAAGGAGTTCTTCATCGCCGTCAAGCTGGACCGCCGGGTCAGCAAGGACAACATCCTCGAGGGCTACCTCAACTCCAGCTACTACGGCCGCAACGCCTACGGCATCCAGGCCGCGGCCCGGGCCTACTACGGCATCGACTCGGTGGACCTGACGACCGCCCAGGGCGCCTACCTCGCGGCGCTCCTCAACGCCCCCAGCGTCTACGACGTCACCGCCCACCCCGCCAACACCCCGCGCGCCCTGGCCCGCTGGAACTACGTCCTGGACGGCATGGTCAAGCAGAAGTGGCTCAGCCCCGGCGCACGCGCCGCGATGCGCTTCCCGGTGCCCCGGCCCGCCCGCACCTCGCCCGGACTGACCGGCCAGCGCGGCTACCTCGTCGAAGCGGTCAAGGACTACCTCACCGACCACCACATCCTCGACGAGGACACCCTGCGCGCCGGCGGCTACCGCATCACCACCACCCTCAACCGACGCCGCCAGAACGCCTTCGTGCACGCGGTCGACACCCGCCTGATGGACCGGCTCGACGACTCCCGCACCACCGACGGCTACGTCCGCGCCGGCGGCGCCTCCATCGACGTCCGCACCGGCCGGGTCGTCGCCCTCTACGGCGGCATCGACTACGCCAAGCAGTACGTCAACAGCGCCACCCGCCGCGACTACCAGGTCGGCTCCACCTTCAAGCCGCTCGTCTTCGCCTCCGCCGTGCAGCACCACGCCACCACCCAGGACGGCGACCCCATCACCCCGAACACCGTCTACGACGGCGACAACAAGCGGATGACCGTCGACCACGGCCACGCCACCGGATTCGCGCCCGCCAACGAGGACGACCGCTCCTACGGGCCGATCACCGTCTCCGAGGCCACCGACAAGTCCGTCAACGCCGTCTACGCCCAGATGGGCATCGACGTCGGCCCGGACAAGGTCAAGGACACCGCCGTCGACCTGGGCATCCCCGCCGACGCGCCCGGCCTCGCCGCCTCCCGCGGCGCGATCGCCCTGGGCACCGCCACCCCCAGCATCCTGGACATGACCCAGGCGTACACCACCCTCGCCCGGCACGGCGAACGCCGCCCCTACACCCTCATCAGCAAGATCACCAAGGGCGACGAGGAGATCGACCTGCCCGACCGCGAGACGACCACGGCGATCCCGCGCGAGGCCGCCGACACCACCACCGCCATCCTGCGCAGCGTGGTCGACGGCGGCACCGGCACCGCCGCCCAGGCCGCCGGCCGGCCCGCCGCCGGCAAGACCGGCACCGCCGAGCAGGACAAGGCGGCCTGGTTCGCCGGCTACACCCCCGAGCTCGCCACCGTCGTCGCCGTCCTCGGCCAGCACCCGGAGACCGCCGCCCAGGAGCCGCTGTACGGCGCCGCGGGCCTGGACCGGGTCAACGGCGGCGACTTCCCCGCCCAGATCTGGGCCGACTACACCGCGGCCGCCCTGCGCGGCCGCCCGGTCCGCGACTTCGACCTCCAGCTCGCGGACGGCGCCGAACCCTCGCCGTCGGTGGAACCGTCCGACAGCGAATCGCCGTCCCCCAGCGACTCCGCCCCGCCCTCCGACGAGCCGTCCGCCTCCCCGACGCGGCCCGCCCCGACCACCGCCCCGCCGACCCCGCCGACCACCGGGCCGCCCTCCCCCACCTTCCCGACCCCGACCCCGCCGACGACCGAGCCCCCACCGGACTTCCCCACCGGGGGCCCGGACGGCGACGCGCTGGGCCGGCGGCTGCGCGCCCGCTGGGGCATGTGACGCACGCCGGGAACCGATCGCGGGTCAGTGGCCGGACGTCGCCTTCAGACCGACCACGGCCACCAGCAGCAGACAGACGAAGAAGATCCGGGCTGCCGTGGCGGGCTCACCGAGCACCACCATCCCGACCACCGCGGCACCGGCCGCCCCGATACCGACCCACACGCCGTAGGCGGTACCGATCGGCAGGGTCCGGGCCGCGTACGACAGCAACAGCATGCTGACGACGATGCCCCCGCCGGTGAACACGCTCGGCCACAGCCGGCTGAACCCCTCGGTGAACTTCATCCCGATCGACCAGCCGACCTCCAGCAGACCGGCGACCACGAGCAGGACCCACGCCATGACGGCACCTCCGTGAACCTCAGCTTCAACAGGGGTGCGTCGTCTTGTCCTGACCCGGTACGGCGCGTCTCGTCGGGTCTTTCGAGGCTAGCAAAACGGGCAGGTCCGGACAGCGGAACGGGCGGTGACCCCGGTCACCGCCCGCATCCCGTCCGTCCTGCGCACCCGCCACCGGCGGGCGGCTACAGATACAGCCCCGTCGCGTCCTCCGCGCCCTCCAGCCGCTCCGCGGCCACCGCGTGCAGATCCCGTTCGCGCATCAGCACGTACGCCACCCCGCGCACCTCGACCTCGGCCCGGTCCTCCGGGTCGTACAGCACCCGGTCGCCCACCTCGACGGTCCGCACGTTCTGCCCCACGGCGACGACCTCGGCCCAGGCCAGGCGCCGGCCGACCGCCGCGGTCGCGGGAATGACGATGCCCCCGGACGAGCGGCGCTCGCCCTCGGGGATGTCCGTCCGGACCAGCACACGGTCGTGCAGCATCCGGATCGGCAGCTTGTCGTGGGTGTCCTTGGTGTTATTCGGGCTCACGCCATGACCGTACCTGGCCCGGCGCCCCGATCACGCACCGCAGCCCGCATCGGCCCGGCCGCCGACGCCCCGCGCCGCCGCTCGGTCGCCGCCCGGCCCGGCCGCTCGGTCGCGCCGCTCAGTCGCGCCGCCTGGCCCGCAGCGTCAGCAGCCCCACCACGGCCACGCCGACCAACGCCACCGGAACGATCCGCTCCAGCCGCGGCACCCCGTCCTCCGACACCAGCTGCCCCCGCACGTCCGCGAGCGCACGGTGGGTGACCACATACGCCCGGCCCGCCGTACGGTCCACCGCCGACATCGCCTTCGCCTTCGCCTCACCCATGATCGTCTTCGGGTGCAGCCGCACACCGATCTCGTCGAGCGTGACGGCGAGCTCCTGCCGCCTGCGGACGATGTCCGCCTCGATCTGCGCCGGGGTCCTGGCCTCCGCCACCGCGCTGCCTCCGTCGTCTCGCGCCATTCGATGATGGACAGTCTGTCAGCTCACACCCGCGCGCGCCCCACAGCACCCCCGTTTCGCGCGCCCGGCACGCCCCACGCACCCCGGCTGTCGGTCCCGGTGGCTAATGTCGAAGGCGTACCGATCCCGCTGACACCGCCGTACGAGGAGAACCATGAGCGAGCGACTGCAGCCCGGCGACACCGCCCCCGCCTTCACCCTGCCCGACGCGGACGGCCAGCAGGTCTCGCTCGCCGACCACAAGGGCCGCAAGGTCATCGTCTACTTCTACCCCGCCGCCCTCACCCCCGGCTGCACCAAGCAGGCCTGCGACTTCACCGACAACCTCGACCTCCTCACCGGCCACGGCTACGACGTCATCGGCATCTCCCCCGACAAGCCGGAAAAGCTCGCCAAGTTCCGCGAGAAGGAAGACCTCAAGGTCACCCTCCTCGGCGACCCCGACAAAACCGTCCTGGAGAACTACGGCGCCTTCGGCGAGAAGAAGCTCTACGGCAAGACCGTCACCGGCGTCATCCGCTCCACCGTCATCGTCGACGAGGACGGCAAGGTCGAACGCGCCCTCTACAACGTCAAGGCCACCGGCCACGTCGCCAAGATCATCAAGGACCTCGGGCTGTAACCCCTCACAGCCCCGGCACCGGCACCGCCGGCCCCACCGCCGCCCGGTCCGGCAACTCCAGCACGGCCTCGGCGCCGCCCTCCGCGGCGGCGCCGAAGTCCAACCGCGCCCCCAGCACCTCCGCCTGCCCCGCCGCGATCGTCAACCCCAGACCGTGCCCGGTCCCCCGCTCCGGCGCCGCCGTACGGAACCGCCGCGGCCCCTCCGCACACAACTCCGCCGGATAACCCGGCCCGTGATCCCGCACCACGATCCGCGACCCGGCCACCACCACCTCGATCGGCGGCTTCCCGTGCTTGGCCGCGTTCGCCAGCAGGTTCACCAAAACCCGCTCCACCCGACGCCGATCCGTCTCCACGATCCGCGGCTCCCCCTCCACGGACACCGACACCTCATCCACCCCACGCTGCCGCGCCGCCCGCTGCACGATCCCCCGCACCAACGACGGCAGCTCACAAGCGTCCAGATCCGCCCGCTCCACCCCCGCGTCCAGCCGCGACACCTCCAGCAGATCCTCCACCAACCGCCGCATCGCCTGCGCCCGGTCCCGGACCATCTCCACCGCCCGCGGCTGCGGCAACAACTCCGCCGCCGCCACCAGACCCGCCACCGGCGTCCGCAACTCATGCGCCACATCCGCGGTGAACTCCCGCTCGGCCTCCACCCGCGCCGCCAACGACGTCGCCATGTGATGCACACTCCGGCCCAGCTCCGCCACCTCGTCCCGGCCATGGCTCGCCAACGCATCCGCATCCGGCGGCTCCCCCGCCGCGATCCGCCGCGCCGCCGCCGCACTCAGCCGCAACCGCCGCGACAACCGCTGCGCCACGAACCACGACACCACCGCCATCAACCCGACCGTGCCGCACCCCGCGATCAACAACGCCCGGTCCAACGCCAGCTGCGCCGGATCGTCATCCGGATACGCCGCCGACACCGACAACGACCGCGCCGGCCGGCCCCCGCCGCCGTCACCGACCCCGGTCGCCGCCCACACCCGCGGATCCTCACCACCACTGACGTACGTCCCCGAACGGCTCTTGAACACCGCCTCCCGCAACGGCCCCGGCAACGTCGCATCATCCAGCTGCGCACCCAGCGCCAGCGTCCCGTCCCGCTCGTAGATCTGCAGCGCGGAACTCAACCGGTCGTCCTGATACGACCGCGCCGAACGCTCCCGCTCCGCATCCGCTATGTGATGCACGGCAAACCCGAGCACCACCACAGCCAGCGCCGTCATACACGAAATGGCCAGGGCGATCCGGCCTCGAATGCCCATCACGCGAGGTTGTACATCTCCGTCGTGTCCCCGAGCGGCGTCGACCCCTCGTACGTCACCTCAAGACCCGTGAACGCCAACCCGCCGTCCACGGACTTCGGGTTGTACAGCCGGAACGTCGCCGGAAAACCCGAATCCGCCCCCACACCGGCGCCGGTCTTCTCCACCTGCACCACACCCACCCCCAGCGCATCCCGCGCCCCGTACTTCTTCCACGTGATCGCGGTCGCCACCATCCCCGCATCCGCACACGTCAACGTGATCACCTGCGGCTTCACCTCGGGCGCCCCGATACCGCAGTCCCGCACCCCCGGCAGCCCCCCCGACTGCTTGGCGTCCTCCTTGACGTCCTGCACCGCCGCCGTCTTCGGCGCCGCGTCCACCGCCGACGCCCGGTCCGACACCTGGCTCACCCACACCCCGCCCGCAGCCAGCGCCGTCACCACGACAAAGGCCACCAGCGCGGTACGCCCCCGCACCCAGCGGGACCCTTCGCGGTCGGTCATCACGATCTCCTCCCGGGGACCACACCCCGTACCCCCACCAGCAAACACGACTGCCACGCCCGACCCCGCCACTCTCCCGCCCCCGCGACACAGGCAGATTGCCCGAATACTGCGGTGACCGCGCGGCTGTGTACCAGTCCTGTAACAAGCACCGCCACACCCCTGGCGCACCCCCGATCATCCGCCCCCACCCTGCCCCCAACGGCCCACCCACACGTGACGTACATCGCTTCGTACCGCCAGAGTGGTTTGATCCGCGCTCCACTGCGCAGGCGCACCTGTCGTATCCGTCGCACCCGCCGCGCCCCGCGCGCCGAACGACCGAGAGGACCGCCTCGTGCCGACCGGTAGCACTGAAGCCGAACGCGCTCCCGACCAGGACCGGGAAGCGCTCAAGCGCCACCGGTGGCTCTTCCGTGCCGTCGCCCGGCGAAGAAACCCCAAACTCCGCCGCACCGACATCACCGTCACCGACGAACGCGTCGTCAAACGCGCGGTGAAGGCCGCCGCCCTCGGCAACGCCATGGAATGGTTCGACTTCGGCATCTACAGCTACCTCGCGGTCACCATCGGCAAGGTCTTCTTCCCCGGCGGCAGCGACACCACCAGCCTGCTGTCGTCCTTCGCGACCTTCGCCGTCGCCTTCCTCGTACGACCCCTCGGCGGCGCCTACTTCGGCCCGCTCGGCGACCGCATCGGCCGCAAGAAGGTCCTCGCCCTCACCATGATCATGATGGCCCTGGGCACCTTCTGCATCGGCCTGATCCCGTCCTACGCCACCATCGGCTTCTGGTCCCCGACCCTGCTCATCCTCTTCCGCCTCATCCAGGGCTTCTCCACCGGCGGCGAATACGGCGGCGCCTCCACCTTCATCGCCGAATACGCCCCCGACAAGAAGCGCGGCTTCTTCGGCAGCTTCCTCGAACTGGGCACCCTCATCGGCTACACCGGCGCCGCCGGCATCGTCCTGCTCCTGACCACCCTGCTCGGCGACGACGCGATGAACTCCTGGGCCTGGCGCCTGCCCTTCCTCATCGCCGGCCCGCTCGGCCTGGTCGGCCTCTACCTACGGGTCAAGCTCGACGAAACCCCCGCCTTCCAGAAATTCGAGGCGGCCCACACCCACAACGCCACCGGCTCCGTCGTCGAGGCCGAAGCGGAATTCTCCCACCTCTCCGAAAACGCCCCGAAGAAGAAACTGGGCGAAATCTTCGCCCAGCAGTGGCCCACCCTCATCCTCTGCATCGCACTGGTCGGCGCGTACAACATCACCGACTACATGCTGCTCTCCTACATGCCGACCTACCTGACGGACACCCTCCACTACGAGGAGTCCCACGGCCTGCTGATCCTCCTCGGCACGATGATCGCCCTGATGTGCGTCATCTCATCGGTCGGCAAACTCAACGACCGCTACGGCCGCAAGCCGCTCCTGATGGGCGGCATGCTCGGCTTCTTCCTCCTGGCCGTCCCGGCCTTCCTCCTGGTCAAACAGGGCACGATCCTCACCGTCTGCCTCGGCATGGCCCTCCTCGGCCTCTCCCTGGTCTGCCTCCTGGGCACCATGTCCGCCGCCCTCCCCGCCCTGTTCCCCACCCACGTCCGCTACGGCTCCCTCTCCATCGGCTACAACCTCGCGGTCTCCCTCTTCGGCGGCACCACCCCGCTCGTCATCACCGCCCTGATGGACGCCTTCGGCCAGAACGTGATGGTCCCCGCCTACTACACGATGGGCGCCGCCCTCGTCGGCGTCATCGCCGTCGCCTGCATGAAGGAAACCGCCCAGCAGCCCCTCGACGGCTCCCCGCCCTCGGTGGCCACCAAGGAAGAGGCCGTCGAACTCATCACCGCCCAGACCCAGGAACCCCGCTTCTGACCCCAGCGCATTCCCGTCCTGACTCTGCGTAACCGCCCCGGCGTTCGATCGTTGTTCTGTTCGAGCGAGCACCGGGGCGGTCCCGGTGCCGGAGGGGGTGGCGTCATGCCGGTAAGTCCGTACACCAGGGAGCGACTGGAGGCCGCGGCATCGTCGTCGCGGACGCTGTCGGAGGCGTTGGGGAAGCTGGGGGTGGATCCGAAGGGGGAGAAGCGGAAATACCTCCGGGAGCGGATGAGGAAGCTGGGGGTGGACACCTCGCACTTCGAGCGGGAGGGGGCCAAATGGACGAAGGAAGTCCTGCGCGAAGCGGTCGCCGCCTCCTCGAACATGTGCGAGGTGCTGCGCCGGCTCGGCCTCGATGTCGTCGGCGGACACCACACGCACATCAGCCGCCGGATCAAGTCGTACGGGATCGACACCTCGCACTTCCAGTTGCCCACCCAGCGCGGCAAGCAATGGCGCCGCCGGACGCCTGAGGCCCTGCTCGTCGAGCAGCCGGCCGCAGCGGCCCGGCGTATCCCGAGTGTCCGTCTCAAGCGCGCGATTACGGCTTTGGGCGTCCCTGAACGATGTGCACACTGTGGCACGGAGGCAGTCTGGCGAGGACATCGACTGCCACTTGAGGTCGACCACATCAATGGCAACTGGCGAGACAACCGCATCGAAAACTTGCGGTTGCTCTGCCCCAACTGCCATTCAACAACGGACACTTATCGCGGGCGAAGCAAAGGACGCACCAGGGGCGGCACCGTATGAGGCGCGGCGTGCAGTACACCCGCGAGCGATTGAGCGAAGCCGCCGCGCAGTGCTCCGACGTCGACGAGGTCATCGCCTTCTTTGGCACGCAGCCGTACGGGAAGCTCCGCCGCTATCTGCTCAAGCGCTTCGAACACTTCGACATAGATGTTTCGCACTTCCGCCACTGCGGCAGCCTCACGAAACGCCGTACGAAGCCTGCGAACGAGGAACTGCGCACGGCGATCGCGGAGTCCACCTCCATCGCCGAAGTCCTGCGCCGCCTCGGGCGGCCCGACAACGGCAGGCAGCGCGAGATGCTGCGAGAGTGGGCCGCCAACGAAGGCTTCTCGACGGCACACTTCCTGGGCCAAGCGCATCAACGGGGAAAGCCGGGCATGACCCCCGTCAAGCGGCCAGAAGAGATCTTGGTCCAGCACGGCGGTTCGAACCGGACGCGAACCGCGCTGCTTCGTCGCGCGCTCCGCGAGATAGGCGTACCCGAGGAGTGCGCCGAGTGCGGTGTCGCTCCTGAGTGGCTCGGTAAGCCGATGACGCTGGAGGTCGATCACATCAACGGAGACTGGCGCGACGACCGGCGCGAGAACCTGCGACTGCTGTGCCCAAACTGCCACGCCGTCACTGCCACCTGGTGCCGGGGCGGCCAACGACGGACCAAATGATGGAGGTCTCCCTACGGTCAAGCGGCTCCGCCCAGTAAAGTAGCCCGCAGCACATGCGCCCGTACGCCAACAGGCTGAGCGGCGATCTTTAGGTGGTCGTGTCTGTCGGTTCGAATCCGACCGGGCGCACAGGAAAACCAGGCCCCGCACCTTCGATTCATAGGTGCGGGGCCTGCTCCGTCAAGTCAGCCCAACAACTCCCGCACCACCGGCACCAACGCCCGGAACGCCTTCCCCCGGTGGCTGATGGCGTTCTTCTCGTCGGGGGTCAGTTCGGCGCAGGTGCGGGTCTCGCCGAGGGGCTGGAGGATCGGGTCGTAGCCGAAGCCGCCGGTGCCGGTGGGGGTGTGGCGGAGGGTGCCTTCGAGCTTGCCCTCGACGACGCGTTCGGTGCCGTCCGGGAGGGCGAGGGCCGCGGCGCAGGCGAAGTGGGCGGCGCGGTGTTCCTCGGCGATGTCGCCGAGTTGGGCGAGGAGCAGGTCGAGGTTGGCCCGGTCGTCGCCGTGCTTGCCGGACCAGCGGGCGGAGAAGATGCCCGGGGCGCCGCCGAGGACGTCGACGCAGAGGCCGGAGTCGTCGGCGACGGCCGGGTGGCCGGTGGCCCGGGCCAGGGCGTGTGCCTTGAGGAGGGCGTTCTCGGCGAACGTGACGCCGGTTTCCTTGACGTCGGGGACGTCGGGATAGGCGTCGGCGCCGACGAGTTCGACGTCGAGGCCGGCCGCGTCCAGGATGGCGTGGAGTTCGCGGATCTTGCCGGCGTTGCGGGTGGCGAGGATCAGGCGGCGGTGGGTCGCGGGGCGTTCGCCGGTTTCTGGCTGCATGGGAGCGATTATCCCGGGCGCGGTGCCGGGAGGTGCCCGGGGCGGGACGCCTTCGCCGTGCGCCGGCCGGTCGGCTCCCCGGCCCCTGGCCCCCGGCCCGCCCTCGTGCCGGCGGCTCCGGTCAGCCCGGGGTGCAGATCTTGGTCATCTGGCTGGTGCCGTCGACGATCGGCTGGATGTCGGGGGCCTTGTTGTTCTCGATGTCCTTGCGGGCGTTCTTGATGCCGGCGTTGGTCTTGTCGATGGCCTTGGACAGCTCGGGGTCGTTGGCCTCGTTGCTGAGCTTGCGCAGGTTGCTGTCGATGTTGTCGAGGGCCTGCTGGGTCTTCTGCGGGTCCGTGAGGGCGTTGTCCGCGGCCTGCTGGAGCTTGTCGACGGCGTTGACGACGGAGGTGGCGGTCTTGGCGCAGTCCACGGCCTTCTGGACGGCTCCGCATGCGGTGAGGAAGGGGACGGTGAGGGTGGCGGCGGCTAACGCGGCGAGAGCGAGGGGGGTGGGTCGGCGGTGGAGGGTGCTGGGGGCCATGGGGTGCGTTTCCTTCCTCGGCGGGGCATGGAGCCGGGGCGGGTGTCCCGGGTCATGTGCAGGCAAAGGAGGAAACGCGGGGCGGGGGGTCTTTGGTTGCCCGGGGGTCCGGCGGCGGCATGATCCGGCCGCCGGACCGCGGGACATTGGCGTGATCCAAGTGATTCGCGTGATCTCCCTGATCCGCGTGGTCCGCCTGATCCACGTGAGTCAAGTGATCCGCGCGATGCGCCTGATCCACGTGATCCGCGTGATGGCGATGATCAACGTGATCCACGCGATGCGGGCGCGGGGCGACGGCAGGGGCCGCCCCGCCGCCCCTTGGCGTCAGAGCGTGCCGGCCAGCGCCGTCCGCTGGATGGTGTCGAGGTCGGTGCAGCCGCTGACCGCGAGGTCGAGGAGGGCGTTGAGTTCGTCGCGGGCGAAGGGGGCGGCCTCGGCGGTGCCCTGGACCTCGACGAAGCGGCCGTCGCCGGTGCAGACGACGTTCATGTCGGTCTCGGCGCGGACGTCTTCCTCGTAGCAGAGGTCGAGGAGCGGGGTGCCGTCGACGATGCCGACGCTGACGGCGGAGACGGTGCCGGTGAGCGGCTTGCGGCCGTGCTTGACGAGCTTCTTGTGCTGGGCCCAGGTGACGGCGTCGGCCAGTGCCACGTAGGCGCCGGTGATCGCTGCCGTGCGGGTTCCGCCGTCGGCCTGGAGGACGTCGCAGTCGAGGACGATGGTGTTCTCGCCGAGGGCCTTGTAGTCGATGACGGCGCGCAGGGAGCGGCCGATGAGGCGGCTGATTTCGTGGGTGCGGCCGCCGATCTTGCCGCGGACGGATTCGCGGTCGCCGCGGGTGTTGGTGGAGCGGGGCAGCATCGAGTATTCGGCGGTGACCCAGCCTTCGCCGGTGCCCTTGCGCCAGCGGGGTACGCCTTCGGTGACGGAGGCGGTGCAGAAGACTTTGGTGTCGCCGAAGGCGATGAGGACGGAGCCTTCGGCGTGCTTGCTCCAGCCGCGTTCGATGGTGACGGGGCGGAGCTGTTCGGGGGTGCGGCCGTCGATGCGAGACATGGCGTAGACCCTATCGGGGAATGGTGAAGGCCCCGTTCCGGGCGGTGGGCGTCCGGGGGCGGGGCCTTGGGAGGGTGAGCGGGGCGCGGTCCGGGGGTGGGCCGGCCCTGCGGGCTCAGGTCCTCACATCATGTCTTCGATTTCGGCGGCGATGGGGTCGGCGTCGGTGCCGATGACGACCTGGATCGCGTTGCCCATCTTGACGACGCCGTGGGCGCCGGCGGCCTTGAGTGCGGCCTCGTCGACGAGGGAGGCGTCGGAGACCTCGGTGCGGAGGCGGGTGATGCAGCCTTCGACCTCTTCGATGTTGTCGAGTCCGCCGAGGCCGGCGACGATCTTCTCAGCCTTGCTGGCCATGTCCACTCCTGCTTGTCTCGGCCGCCGGCGGTGCCGCCGTGCGGTTTTCACACCGTAACGCACGTTCAGCCCAACTATGTGGGCGTTTGTCCGCTGTCTGACGAAGGATGGCGATCACCGGGTGGGCGATCACCGGGACGGTGATCACGTGACGGCGGGCACGCGTTCGGCGACCGCCGCCAAGTGGTCTACACCACCAGTATGCGGTACGCAGCGGGCCGGCCGTCGACGGGGCGGCTGCCGGGAGGACGGCGCGGATGAGTGCGGACGCAGCGACGGCGGAGCCGAGGAGGAACCGGGCGTCGGACCTCTTCCAGGGGCTGCAGAAGATGGGGCGGAGTCTGCAGCTGCCGATCGCGGTCCTGCCCGCGGCGGGGATCCTCAACCGTCTCGGGCAGCCGGACGTGTTCGGTGCGCAGGGGCTGGGCTGGGACGCGGTCTCCAAGGTCATGATGGGCGCGGGCAGCGCCCTCCTCGACGGCGCCCTGGGGCTGCCCCTTCTCTTCTGTGTGGGCGTGGCCATCGGCATGGCCAAGAAGTCCGACGGCTCCACCGCGCTTGCGGCCCTCGCCGGCTTCCTCGTCTACTACGGCGTCCTGCGGCAGTTCCCCAAGGTCTGCGCCGGCGGCGCGAAGCCCGTGCCGGGGGTCGGCTGTGTGGCTCCGGACGCGACGGCCACGGCGTTCACGTACCAGAATCCCGGCGTGTTCGGCGGCATCGTCATCGGGCTGCTCGCCGCCTTCTTCTGGGCCCGCTACCACCGCACCAGGCTCGTCGACTGGCTCGGTTTCTTCAACGGCCGCCGGCTGGTCCCGATCATCATGGCGTTCGTGGCGATCGCCTTCGCCGCGCTGTGCCTGTGGGTCTGGCCGCCGATCGGGGACGCGCTGGAGAGCTTCAGCCGGTGGCTCAGCGGCCTCGGCGCCTGGGGTGCGGGTGTCTTCGGGGTGGCGAACAGGGCGCTGCTGGTGATCGGGCTGCACCAGTTCCTCAACGTGCCCATCTGGTTCCAGTTCGGCAGTTACACCAAGCCGGACGGCACGGTGGTGCACGGCGACATCAATATGTTCCTGGCGGGCGACCCGAACGCCGGTCAGTTCACCTCGGGCTTCTTCCCGATCATGATGTTCGCGCTCCCGGCGGCCGCGCTGGCGATCACGCACTGCGCCAAGCCGCACCGCCGCAAGGAGGTCGGCGGGCTGATGCTCTCGGTGGCGCTGACCTCGTTCGTGACCGGCATCACCGAGCCGATCGAGTACTCGTTCCTTTTCATCGCTCCCCTGCTGTACGCGGCGCATGCGCTGCTCACCGGTGTCTCCATGGCGGTGACCTGGGCGCTGGGGGTGCACGACGGGTTCAGCTTCTCGGCCGGCCTGATCGACTACGTCATCAACTGGGGGCTGGCGACGAAGCCCTGGTTGATCATTCCGATCGGCCTGTGCTTCGCCGCCGTCTATTACTTCCTCTTCCGTTTGGTGATCACGACGTTCGACCTCCGGACGCCGGGGCGCGAACCGGACGAGGTGGGGGATGCGATGGAGCGGGAGAACGTGAAGTAGCGTCCGTCCGGTAGCGGGCTCGGCGGCTTTGCGGCGCCCGGCGCCGTGAGCCGGGCCGACATATTCCCGGTTTGTGGCGCTATGGGCGATCCAAGGACGGCATAAAAGAAGCCGGGAATTACGCAGGTTCCTCGCGGCGCCGTCGCCGTGTTACAACAGGTCTACACCACTCAATGGTGTGGACCACGCGGCCGGCCCGGCCGCGTCCCCGAGACGCCGTCCCCCACCCCCTTTGTCCAGGCGGCGCCTTGCCCACTGGAGGAAGTTGTGTCCACGGCCACTGCCGCCCCCGCGGCCGACAAGAAGAAGAAGGGTTCCGGCGCGATGGCTGTCCTGCAGCGCATCGGCCGCAGCCTCATGTTGCCGGTCGCCGTGCTGCCCGCAGCCGCCCTGCTCGTCCGTCTCGGCCACGAGGACATGCTCGGCCGGGAGGGATTCCCCACCGTCATCACCAAGATCGCCGGCTACATGGCCGCCGGCGGCGGCGCGATCCTCGACAACATGCCGCTGCTGTTCGCCGTCGGCATCGCGATCGGCTACGCCAAGAAGTCGGACGGCTCGACCGCCCTGGCCGCGGTGACGGGTTACCTCGTCTTCCAGAAGGTGCTCGGCACCTTCACCGACAAGAGCCTGCCGAAGGTCGCCGCCGTCGTGGACGGCAAGATCGTCATGAATGAGGCGCCGGTCGACGCCGGGGTGCTCGGCGGTGTGGTGATGGGCCTCGTCGTGGCGCTGCTCTACCAGCGCTTCTACCGCACCAAGCTGCCCGAATGGCTGGGCTTCTTCGGCGGCCGGCGGCTCGTGCCGATCCTGTCGGCCTTCACCGGCCTGGGCATAGGCATCGTCTTCGGCCTCATCTGGCCGGTGCTCGGCACGGGCCTGCACTCCTTCGGTCAGTGGCTGGTCGGCTCGGGCGCCGTGGGGGCGGGCATCTTCGGTGTCGTCAACCGCGCCCTGATCCCGGTCGGCATGCACCACCTGCTGAACTCCTTCCCGTGGCTCCAGGCGGGCGACTACCACGGCAAGCACGGCGACATCGCGCGTTTCCTCGCCGGCGACCCGAGCGCCGGCCAGTTCATGACCGGCTTCTTCCCGATCATGATGTTCGCCCTGCCGGCCGCCTGCCTCGCCATCGTGCACTGCGCGCGCCCCGAGCGACGCAAGGTCGTCGGCGGGATGATGCTCTCGCTCGCGCTCACCGCGTTCGTCACCGGCGTGACCGAGCCGATCGAGTTCACCTTCATGTTCATCGCCCCGGTCCTGTACGCGATCCACGCGGTGCTCACCGGCGTCTCGATGGCCCTGACCTGGGCACTGGGCATGAAGGACGGCTTCGGCTTCTCGGCCGGTGTGATCGACTTCGGGCTGAACCTGGGCATCGCCACGAAGCCGTGGGGGCTCCTCCTGGTGGGCGTGTGCTTCGCCGCGCTGTACTACGTGGTCTTCCGCTTCGCCATCACCAAGTTCAATATCCCCACGCCGGGCCGCGAGTCCGACGAGGAGCTGGCGGAGCTGCAGAAGGCCGAGGCCAAGTAGCCCGCGTCCGCCGCGCGTTGACCCCGGGTTCGCCTTCCCGCCGGGAAGGGGAACCCGGGGTTTTTTGGTGCCCGAGCGCCTGGAAGCCGTCGGCGGCCGGTGCCTCAGACCTCGTAGACCGCGCCCGCCCGGGCGACCTCGACCGGCCCGTCGTAGACCTTCTGCGCGTCGCGGACGCTGATCTCCGGGTCGGTCCACGGCGGGATGTGGGTGAGCACCAGCCGGCCGACGCCCGCCCGCCGGGCGTGCTCGCCGGCCTCCCGCCCGTTCAGGTGCAGGTCCGGGATGTCTTCCTTGCCGTAGGTGAACGACGCCTCGCACAGGAAGAGGTCACTGCCCGCCGCCAGGGTGTCCAGCGCCTCGCAGGGCCCGGTGTCGCCGGAGTACGTCAGCGACCGGCCGTTGTGCTCGATGCGGAAGCCGAACGCCTCCACCGGGTGGCTGACCCGCTCGGTGCGGATGGTGAACGGCCCGACGGTGAACGTGCCGGGCGTCAGCGTTCGGAAGTCGAAGACCTCGCTCATCGCGCCGTCGTGCGGTACGTCGGCGTGCGCGACGGTGAGCCGCTGCTCGGTGCCGGCCGGCCCGTAGACCGGCATCGGGTCGCAGCGGCCGCCGTCCGGGCGGTAGTAGCGCACCACGAAATAGCCGCACAGGTCGATGCAGTGATCGGCGTGCAGATGCGACAGGATCACGGCATCCAGGTCGTACAGGCCGGAGTGGCGCTGCAGCTCGCCCAGGGCGCCGTTGCCCATGTCGAGGAGCAGCCTGAAGCCGTCGGCCTCCAGGAGGTAGCTCGAACAGGCCGATTCCGTGGAAGGGAACGACCCCGAGCAACCGACGACAGTGAGCTTCATACGGGGGTGAACCTCCGTGGGCGGGGGCGGCGGCCGGCGGTCCGTGCGGGTACTCCCGGCGGGGCCTTTGCCGGGTGCTGCCGGGTCTTGGGCGTTCTGTGCGGTGCCCACGAGCGTAAGGCGCAAAAGGTCCGGTGGCTCCTCCGGCGGGGCGAGCTGTGGGCGGAATCACCAGTCCGGGCTGACGGCCCGCACGGCCGTGCGACGCCCGCCACAAGGGCCCGTTGCCGGCCGTGCGACGCCCGCCCCGAGCGCCCCGCCGCCGGGCCGTACGACGTCCGCTGCCCGGGCCGCCCCGGCCCCCGCCCGAGCGGCCCGGTCCCGGGGTCCCGCTACGCCCAGAGCTGCCCGTGCAGCGTGGCGATCGCCGCCTCGGTGGACTCGGCGGTGTAGACGCCGGTCGAGAGGTACTTCCAGCCGCCGTCGGCGACGACGAAGACGATGTCCGCACTCTGCCCGGCCTTGACCGCCTTCCGGCCCACGCCGATCGCGGCGTGCAGCGCCGCGCCGGTCGAGATACCGGCGAAGATCCCTTCCTCGGCGAGGAGTTCACGGGTGCGGCGGACCGCGTCCTCGGAGCCGACCGAGAAGCGTGTGGTGAGCACCGACTCGTCGTACAGCTCGGGGATGAAGCCCTCGTCGAGGTTGCGCAGGCCGTAGACCACGTCGTCGTAGCGCGGTTCGGCGGCCACGATCTGGACGCCGGGGACCTGCTCGCGCAGATAGCGGCCGACGCCCATCAGGGTGCCGGTGGTGCCCAGGCCGGCCACGAAGTGGGTGACCGAGGGCAGGTCGGCGAGGATCTCGGGGCCGGTGGTGGCGTAGTGCGCACCGGCGTTGTCGGGATTGCCGTACTGGTAGAGCATCACCCAGTCCGGGTGCTCGGCGGCCAGCTCCTTGGCGACCCGGACGGCCGTGTTGGAGCCACCGGCCGCGGGCGAGGAGATGATCTCGGCGCCCCACATGGCGAGCAGCTCGCGCCGCTCGGAAGAGGTGTTCTCCGGCATCACGCACACGATGCGGTAGCCCTTGAGCTTGGCCGCCATGGCGAGCGAGATGCCGGTGTTGCCGCTGGTGGGCTCCAGGATCGTGCAGCCGGGGGTGAGCCGGCCGTCCTTCTCGGCCTGCTCGATCATGTGCAGCGCCGGGCGGTCCTTGACCGAGCCCGTGGGGTTGCGGTCCTCCAGCTTCGCCCAGATACGGACGTCCTCGGAGGGCGAGAGGCGCGGGAGGCGGACGAGAGGGGTGTTCCCGACCGCCGCCAGCGGGGAGTCGTACCGCACCGTCAGACCATTCCGCCGGCCACGGCCGGCAGGATCGTCACGCTGTCGCCGTCGGCCAGCTTGGTGGAGATGCCTTCCAGGAAGCGCACGTCCTCGTCGTTGAGGTAGACGTTCACGAAGCGGCGCAGCTGCTCGCCCTCGACGAGGCGCTCGCGGATGCCCGCGTGCCGGCTGTCGAGGTCGGCGAACAGGTCGGCGAGGGTCTCGCCGGTGCCCTCGACGGCCTTCTGGCCGTCGGTGTAGGTGCGCAGGATGGTCGGGATTCGGACCTCGATGGCCATGGGAGTGCTCCTGTGGGAGTGGGTGCGGTGGCGGGTGCGGTGCGTCCCGTCGCACGGCGGCGGGTTGCCGGGTGGGCGGCGGGGGACGCGGGAAGTGCGAAGTGGTGGCGGGTGCCGGCGGCACGCGCCGCGGGCCCGGGCGGGCCGGGTCAGCCGGCGGCGCAGCGCGGACAGATGGCGCTGGACAGGCGGCACAGATCGACGTGCAGCCGTGCGGCTCCGCAGCCGAACGCGCCCAGCAGGGCCGATGCGGAGCGACGCGTGGCGAGCGGAGCGAGCAGCAGCATGCCCGGCCTCTTCTCGCTCACGTCGTGGTCAACCATGCGGGCATCGTATCGATTCCCGGTCCGGGTATTGGAACCATGTCCCATCATGCGGACGGTTGGTGTACGCCAGTTGGGACGCGCTCTTCCCCGGCCGCCGCACGACCGGGCGCGCGCCCACCGACCCGGCACCCACACCGGGCCGGAAGTACCGGGTCAGGGGTACTTTGCAGCGCCAGTATCAGGAGTACTCCGCCACGATCTCGACCTCTTCCTCGGTGACCGTGCCGTCGACGATCCGGAACGAGCGGAACTGGAAGGGCCCGGCGTCGTCGGTGTCGGCGGTGGAGACCAGCACGTAGTGGGCGCCGGGCTCGTTGGCGTACGAGATGTCGGTGCGCGAGGGGTAGGCCTCGGTGGCGGTGTGCGAGTGGTAGATGATCACTGGCTCCTCGTCCCGGTCGTCCATCTCGCGGTAGAGCTTGAGCAGGTCCGAGGAGTCGAATTCGTAGAACGTGGGCGACCGGGCGGCGTTCAGCATCGGGATGAACCGCTCGGGGCGGCCGCTGCCGGCCGGGCCCGCGACCACGCCGCAGGCCTCGTCGGGGTGGTCCTGGCGGGCGTGCTCGACGATCTGGTCGCGCAGGGCCTTGGTGAGGGTCAGCATGGCGCCAAGAATAGACACGCGGGCCGGTGCGTACCGAAGAGTGGTACGCACCGGCCCGCATGCTGGACAGCCGGTCCTTTCCGGACCGTCGGCGGCGCCGGACGGCCGGTCGATCAGCCCTGGTTCGCCGGGGCCTCGACGGCGTCGGCGGCTTCGGCCGCGGCGTTCTTGCGCTGGATGCACAGGTAGCCGACACCCATGATCAGCGCCCACACGGGAGCGGCGTAGAGCGAGATCCGGGCGTCCGGGTCGACACCCATCATCACGATCACCATGGCGATGAAGGCCAGCGCGAACACCGACGTGTACGGGCTGCCGGGGGCCTTGAACTCGGACTGCGGGAGCTCACCGCGGTTCGCCTTGGCCCGGTAGCGCAGCTGCGAGAGCAGGATGACGATCCAGGCCCACATACCGGAGATGGTGGCGAAGGAGACGACGTAGTTGAACGCGTCGCCGGGCCACTGGTAGTTGATCCAGACGCCGGCCAGCATCATCGCGACGGAGACGCCGGTGCCCCAGGTGGGCAGGCCGTTCTTGCTGAGCTTGGTGAAGAACTTCGGGCCCTGGCCGTTGAGCGCCAGGTCGCGCAGCATCCGGCCGGTGGAGTACATGCCGGAGTTGGCCGAGGAGAGCGCGGCGGTCAGCACGACGAAGTTGACGATGCCGGCGCCGGCGGGCAGACCGATCTGCTGGAAGGCGGCGACGAAGGGGCTCACGCCCGGCTTGAAGGCCGTCCAGCTGACCACGGACAGGATGATGATCAGCGCACCGATGTAGAACAGGCCGATCCGCCACGGCACGGTGTTGATCGCCTTGGGCAGGACCTTCTTCGGGTTCGTCGCCTCACCGGCGGTGACGCCGACGAGTTCGACGGCCAGGAAGGCGAACATCACGATCTGGAGCGTCATCAGCGTGCCGCCGATGCCCTTGGGGAAGAACCCGCCGTGCGACCAGAGCAGGGTGAACGAGGCGGTGTCACCGGCGTCGGAGAATCCGAGGGTGATCACGCCGATGCCGATCAGGATCATGCCGATGATCGCGGTGACCTTGACCATCGAGAACCAGAATTCGAGCTCACCGAAGAGCTTCACCGAGATCAGGTTGATGCCGAAGAGCGCGACGGTGAAGACCAGCGCCGACACCCATTGCGGTATGCCCTTGTTCCAGTATTGGACATAGGTGGCCGCGGCGGTGACTTCCGTGATTCCGGTGACGACCCAGAAGAGCCAGTACGTCCAGCCGGTCACAAAGCCGATGAACGGGCCCAGGAATTCCCGGCCGTATTCCGAGAAGGACCCGGAAACGGGCCGGTACATGAGCAGCTCGCCCAGGGCCCGCATGATGAAGAAGATGACCAGCCCGACGATGGCGTAGGCGAGGATGATGCTCGGCCCGGCCATCGAAATGGCCTTGCCCGCTCCGAGGAACAGGCCCGTACCGATGGCGCCACCAATGGCGATCATCTGGATCTGCCGGTTGCCCAGACCTCGCTGATAGCCCTCTTCGGGGGCCTTTCCAGCTGCCTCGTTGCCGTCGTGCTGCTTGTCGACCTGCACAGAGGTCATGAGTGGTGCGCCTTTCTCCATACCGACCCGGTCTGTCCGGATCGGGTCCCGATCCCCCCGGATGGAGTCCTGCAACGCCGACGGTCGGCCGGCTCAGCGCTCCCGCGGCAACAAGGGTGGCGTCACGCGCGGCAGGTCGTGAACATTTATCACGGCGTTAACTTGATCGCCTAGGGATGAGATACGTCACACGCCCGGCAAATACGGACAAGAGGGGCGAATGGCAGTGCACTACACGGCTCGGTGTGACGCGATCGTTATCCGGATTTGAGCCTCCGCTGAGCGAACACCCAGCCCCCGGCACACCGGGACACGTCGGGCGATATGCCCGACTCCCTCCCCTTCGGGCGCCCTTTCACCTGCCGCCGGCACCCCGACTCGCGGCCGAATCCGCCCCTACCCACCCCCGCGGGCGGGTCCGCCTGCCGCCGGCAAACGAACCCCGTGCCCCCTGCAAGTAGATTTCAGGCCGTCAGCGACTCGACGAGCGTCTCCTGCAGCCCGCCCAGCCACAGGTACGCCATCACCATCGGTTTGCGCGGATCGCTGTCCGGCAGCCGCAGCAGCTCGCCGCCGTCCTCCTCGTCGGTGACCTCCAGGCGCGTACCGATCGCCAGCCTGAGGTCGTTGAGGGCCCCCAGCCACTGCCGGCACTCGTCGGCGGTCAGCCGCAGCACCGCCGGATCACCGCCGGACGGCGAGAGGGTGTCCAGCGCCCGGATCAGCGCGAGGGCGTCCGTCCGCTTACGGGCACGCAGATCGTTCTCCGTATAGCGGCGGAACTCCGCGGCCGCGGCACGCACGTCGTCGTCCGGCACCAGGTCCGGGCCGCCGTAGGCATCGGGGAAGAGCCGGGCCAGGACCGGGTCGGCGGGCGGCTCGCTGGGTCCGTCGTTGAACACCGACGCCAGCAGGTCCTCGCCCTCGTCGTCGGTGGCCTGCTCGCCCGGCCCGATCAGCTCCATCAGCTGCACGGCGAGGCTGCGCAGGATCGAGATCTCGACCTCGTCGAGCGGTACCGCCGCGCCGCCGTCGGGCAGCGGCTCGAAGTGTCCGGTCATCGGCGGTCCTGCTGCAGGGTCGCCCACAGGCCGTAGCCGTGCATGGCCTGTACGTCCCGTTCCATTTCCTCGCGGCTGCCGCTGGAGACCACCGCGCGGCCCTTGTGATGGACGTCGAGCATCAACTGGTGCGCCTTGTCCTTGGAGTAACCGAAGTACGTCTGGAAGACATAGGAGACGTAGCTCATGAGGTTGACGGGGTCGTTGTGGACGATCGTGACCCACGGGACGTCCGGCTCGGGCACCTCGAACGGGGCCTCGCTCGACTCGGGACGCTCGATCTCGACCGGCACACTGAGCGTGCAGTGATGCGGCCGGAGCGTGATCGTGGGTGACGGGTGGGCGCTCACAGGCCCCATGCTGCCACCCAGGGGCCTGCCATGCACAAATGCCCCTCACCTGGGCCGCGTCGGGGGATGGGGGTGGGGTGTGCGTGGGCCGGGGTGGGGGGTGGGGTGGAGTGGGGGCGAGTGGGGTGGGGCCCCGGGGGAGCCCGGGTGGAGCCCGGGTGGGGGTGAGGGGCGAGCCGGGGGTGGGGTGAGCCGGGGGCGGGTCCGGGGCGGGAGCCCGAGCCGGTCCGGGGCGGGAGCCCGAGTGGGTCGGGGCGGGGCCAGGGCGGGTCCAGTTCGGGAGTCCGGTCGGGTCCAGTTGGGGCCCCCGGCGGGTCCGGTGGCGGGCCGGTCCGGCACCCCTCCACCACTATCGTCAAAGTGACGAGTATTGGGGGTAGCATCTCCCCCATGAACACAGCAGACCTGGGGCTGCCGGTGGCCGTGCCGTCGACTGCGCTCTTCACCGACCAGTACGAACTCACCATGCTGCAGGCCGCGTTGCGGTCCGGCACCGGGGACCGGCGCGCCGTCTTCGAGGTCTTCACCCGCCGGCTGCCCGAGGGCCGCCGCTACGGCGTGGTGGCCGGCACCGGCCGGGTGCTCGACGCGGTGGAGAACTTCCGCTTCGACGACACGATCCTCGACTTCCTGCGCGAGCGCGGCATCCTCGACGAGCCGACCCTGGCCTGGCTCGCCGACTACCGCTTCCGCGGCGACATCTGGGGCTACCCCGAGGGCGAGGTCTACTTCCCCGGCTCGCCGATCATGCGTGTCGAGGGCACCTTCGCCGAGGCCGTCCTCCTGGAGACGGTCATCCTCTCGATCCTCAACCACGACTCCGCGGTGGCCGCGGCCGCCTCCCGGATGGCCGTGGCCGCCGGCGACCGCCCCCTGATGGAGATGGGCGCCCGCCGCACCCACGAACTCTCCGCCGTCGCCGCAGCCCGCGCCGCCTACGTCGGCGGCTTCCACGTCACCTCCGACCTGGCCGCCGGCTTCCGCTACAACATCCCCACTGTCGGCACCAGCGCGCACGCCTTCACCCTCCTCCACGACACCGAGCGCGACGCCTTCACCGCCCAGGTGGAGACCCTCGGCAGCGGCACCACCCTGCTGGTGGACACCTTCGACGTCGCCGAGGCCGTGCGCACCGCCGTCGAGGTGGCCGGCCCGGGCCTGGGCGCCGTCCGGATCGACTCCGGCGACCTGCTGCTGATCGCCCACCGGGTGCGCCAGCAGCTGGACGAGCTGGGCGCCGAGAAGACCAAGATCGTCGTCACCAGCGACCTGGACGAGTACGCCATCGCCTCGCTGGCCGCCGCCCCGGTCGACGCGTACGGCGTCGGCACCCAGCTGGTGACCGGCAGCGGACACCCGACCTGCTCGATGGTCTACAAGCTGGTCGCCCGCGCCGAGAGCAACGCCCCGGGCGCCCCGCTGCAGCCGGTCGCGAAGAAGTCGATGGGCGCCAAGACCTCGGTCGGCGGCCGTAAATGGGCCGCCCGCCGGCTCGATGAGCACGGAGTCGCGGAGGCCGAGGTCATCGGCACCGGGCCGGTCCCGGCGGAACTGGCGGACCACCAGCTGCAGGTCCCACTGGTGACCGGGGGCGAGGTCGTGGCCCGCGAGCCGCTGGATGCCCCCCGCGACCGCCACATCACCGCCCGCGCCCGCCTGCCCCTGTCGGCCACCCAGCTGTCACGCGGCGAGCCGGTGCTCCCGACGGAGTTCGTGTGACGGGGTGAGCGGGCCCGGAGTTGGCGTGACGGGGCGAGCCGGCCGGAGTTCGGGGCACGGGCCGGGGGGAGCCGGCCTGTGGTTCTGTCGGGCTGCGATCCGTGGGCTCGGCCGCTCGGCCTGTTCTCTCGGGCTCGGTCCTGTCGGCCTGCTCTGCCGGCCTGTCCATGGGGTCCCGTGGTCCCGTGAGGGAACTCCTTGAGAGGCGCCCGCTCTTGCTGGGGGCGCCTGCTCTTGCTCGGGCCGGGCGGGCCTCCTTCTTTTCCGGCAACGATTACAGAGAGTCATTAGTTCCCCGTAAAGTATCACAGTGTGTAGCTACTGGTGGGTGGGATGGTGGGGCACTCCCGGAAATGCCCGGCAGTGGCTACCCTCGGTCACACCACCGCTCCGCGCTCCGCGCCCTCTTACCGATTCCCAGCCGGAAGGCACGCACCATGCACCGGGCATTGATCGTCGTTGACGTGCAGAACGACTTCTGCGAGGGCGGCAGCCTCGCGGTGGCGGGAGGTGCGGATGTCGCGGCGGCCATCACCGATCTGATCGCCGAGACCGCCGGCAGCTGCTACCGCCACGTCGTGGCCACCCGGGACCACCACATCGATCCGGGCGACCACTTCTCCGACCACCCGGACTACGAGCACTCCTGGCCGGCGCACTGCGTGGCCGGCACGGAGGGCAGCGGCTTCCACCCGAACTTCGCCCCGGCCATCGCCTCCGGCGCGATCGACGCGGTCTTCGACAAGGGCGCGCACTCCGCCGCGTACAGCGGCTTCGAGGGCGCCGACGAGAACGGCACCCGGCTCGGCGACTGGCTGCGGGCGCACGACGTCACCGAGGTGGACGTGGTCGGCATCGCGACCGATCACTGCGTACGGCGCACCGCCCTGGACGCGGTCGGCGCCGGGCTGCGTACGCACGTACTGCTGGACCTGACCGCCGGGGTGGCCGCCCGTACGACCGAGCGGGCCCTGGAGGAGCTGCGGGCGGCCGGCGCGGAGCTGACGGGCAAGCCGGTCGTTCTGGGCGGGTAGGTCCGGCACCGGCCTGTCGTTCCGGGCGGGTGAGTCCCGCATCGCCCGGCCGCCCGGCCTCACCATCGCCCGTCGAGCCCGCAGGCCGGGCGCCACGCGCCCGGCCCACAGGCCGCCCTACCTCAGGCCGCCGAGGCCGGGCGGTCGTCCTCGTTTGCCAGCAGGGGGGTCGGTTCGGGGGTCGGGTGGGGTGGGCGGGTGGGGTGGACGGGGCGGGGGCGCCAGAGGGCGCGTATGGGGTGCCAGGATTCGGTGTCGTCGTCGGGGGTCTCGCGCCAGACGAGGCCGTCGGGGTGGTGCAGGACGGCCGTGACCTCGTCCGGGGTGGGCGGCTCGGTGTTGCCGCGGAGGTAGACCGCGCGCAGACCGAGGTTGCGCAGCCTGGTCAGGGCGCGCTGGCGGTTCACGGCGTGCACCAGGACCCGGACCCGGCAGCCGCACTCGTACGGGCCGGAGCGCGGGCCGTGGGCCGGTCTGGGCAGGGACAGGGCGACCACCACGCTTCCGCCGGGAAGCCTGGTGAAACCGCCGCCGGACATCTGCATATCTCCCCCGTGAGACTTGGCGTCAACAAGGAACTGTAGTGCGCATCTAAACGCGAATCGGCCGCCGCCCGCTAGGGGGCGACGACCGATCGCGTGTTGACCTGCTGGTTTTATCTTTTATTTACCGGCAGGGGCGACCTTGATCGTCACCGTGGAGCCGTCCCGGGCCTCCTTGGTGATCTTGATCCGGGTGTTGGTGTCAGGAACGATCACACCGCCGGTCGGGTTCGTCTTGTCGTAGTAGACGCCGTGCCGGTCGTCGAAGAGCGTGACGCCCTTCTTCGAGCTGATCTTGACCTCGGCGCCGTCCTTGTGGAGGGTCAGCGCGTCGGTCCGGAAGCGGGTGAAGGTCGAGTCGTAGGTCTGGAAGCGGTTGCGCATCAGCGTGCCGTCGGTCCAGTGCTCGGCCGTCGGGTGCGCGTCGACCGGGAGGATCAGCCCGTGGCCCGGGTGCTGGCCGACGTTGTTGTCCGCCTGCGAGGTGTCCCACAGCCAGATCAGCACGCCGTTCTGGAACGGGAAGTGCTCCACCCAGGCCGGCTTGGCCGTCCGCCAGCCGAAGTTGTACGGGCCGACCTTGAGGGTCTTGTCGTAACTCACGTACTGGCGGTTCTCGGCGATGTAGTACTGCGGGTAGTCCTTGGTGAAGGACCCGCCGATGCGCGAGAAGCCCTTGCTGGTCCAGCCGTTGTCGTCGCCCTCGGCGTTGTCGCTGAACAGCGGCGTGCCGTCGGCGACCACGCTGATGCTGTCGGCCGCGAAGCCCTTCTGGGCGGCGCCGCCGTCGGTCTGGTAGCGGAAGCGCAGGTCGATCTTCTTGCCCGCGTAGGCGTCGAGCGGGTAGACCAGGTCCTGGTAGGCGGCGACGGTGCCGGTCAGGGCGGGCTTGTCGCTGCCGTCACGCGGGATGGCCTTGCCGCCCGCGGTGCCGTCCAGGGCGGTCCAGTTGGCGCCGCCGTCCGTGGAGACCTCGGCGTAGAGGAAGTCGTAGTCCTTCTCGATGTCCCACCAGCCCTTGAGGTTCAGCGATGCCTTCGCCTTGCCGGTGAGGTCCACGGAGCGGGTGAGGGTGTTCTTCAGGTCGTCGCCCATGCCGCTCCACCACTGCTTGGAGCCTTCCGCGGGCGGGACGACGTCGGTCTTGACGGCCTTGGCGGGCAGTTCGACGACCACCGCCTGCTTGTCCTTGGTGTTGTACTCGGCGACGCCCAGCTTGTGGGCGGACTTCGTCGCGGCCTTCGCCTTGGCGTAGTTGAGCCAGCCCAGCTGGAGCTTGTCCCAGGCGCTCATGTCGCCGGGCAGGTCGCCGATGGTGTCCTTGCCGGTGCCGAGCCAGGAGCCGCCCGACATCAGCGACCAGAAGTCGACGGAGGACTCGCCGGTGCCGGTGGTGTCGTACTCGTCCGGCAGGCCCAGGTCGTGACCGTATTCGTGGGCGAAGACGCCGAGGCCGCCGTTCTCCGGCTGCATGGTGTAGTCGCCGACCCAGACGCCGGTGTCGCCGATCTGCGTGCCGCCGGCCTTGTTGTCGGCGGGGCCGGTCCTGCCGGCGTCGCTGCCGTAGGCGTACCAGCGGTGCGCCCAGATCGCGTTGGTCTTCTGGACGCCGCCGCCCGCGGACTCGTCCTCACCGGCGTGCACGATCTGGAAGTGGTCGATGTAGCCGTCGGGCTCGTTGAAGTTGCCGTCGCCGTCGTGGTCGTAGCGGTCCCACTGGTCGTACTTGGCGAGGTCGGCCTTGATCTGGACGTCGGTGCGGCCCTTGGCCTTCTGGTCCTTGGCCCACTGGTTGACGCCGTCGCGGATCAGGTCCCAGGCGTTGGCGCAGTTGGTCTGGCCGCAGTAGTTGGAGCCGTAACGGGCCTCGTTCCAGTCGACCTTGACCCAGTCGGAGACCTCGCCGTCGACGGAGTAGCGGCCCGAGGACTGCTTCTCGTAGTACTTGGCGAGCGACTGCTTCTTCTTGTCGTGCGAGAAGTACAGGTCCTGGAAGTGCTTCTGGTTGTAGTCCTTCTGCCAGGCCGTGCTGTTGTCCTTGGCACGGTCGGGCTGGGCTATCTGGTTGTGCGCGGGGCCGGCGTCGCCGCCGTACTTCTTGATCGGGGGCTTGGGGCCGTCGCCGTCCGGGTCGAACATCGTGGTGTTGTCGACCTTGTCGCCGAAGTCCACGAGGATGGTGAAGATCTTGTCGGTCTTCTGCCGGGCCAGCTCGACGTACTTGCTGCGGCCGAGCTTGACGACCTTCGAGCCACCGCGGTCGGTGGCCTTGGCCTCGCCGGAGATGACCTGCTGCAGCGCCTCCTTGCGGGCGGCCTGCTGCCGCTCGCTGTAGGGGCCCTTGAGGTCGTGGTTCACGTTGCGCTCGGGCGCCGGGTCCTGGTGCCGGGCGACGGGCGACGGGCCCTGCGCGTCGGCCATCGCCACCCCGGAAGACAAAGCGGCCGCCCCGATCACGGCGATCGCCGTGGCCAAGGCGGCCGGTCTGAACGGTCTTCTCTGCTCTCTCACTTGGAGCGGTCCTCCCCTTCGAACACGGTCACTGTTCGAGGGCATTCGACCGGAAGTACGGGGGAAAAGACAGGTCTTGACTTGGTCACGTCACCGAAGTACGTTAACCGGTCCGCCGATTACGGGTATCGGACAGCTGTCCGGATGGTGAACAGGCCGGTCGGGCAAGCGAGTTGGGAGCGGGCCGGAAGGAGCGGGTCCGGATAGCCGGTGCAGAGGCCGGGCGTATATGCCCGCCGGACATGCGCCCCCTTTGTCAACAGCCAGGACGCCCCCGCACATACGTTCACGCGCTTGCCGTGTGCGCCCCCTGTGCCCCCGCCTGGTGGGTTAGGTCACGCTTACTTGCCGTTCCGCTCGGGCAGTAAGGACCGTAGGCTCGTGTGATGGCGCGCCCTTGACCGACCCTCCCTGCCGACCCTCCGAGGACGGATTCCGCCATGCCTCGTCCTACCGCCACCCAGCTCGCCTACGGTTCGGCCACCGTATTTCTCTCCACCCTCGCGATGCTGCTGCTCTCGCAGACGCAGACCGGGATCGGGGTCGCGGTCATCGCCATCGCCGGACTCGGGCTCGGGCTGCTGGTCGCGATGACGGCGCCGATGCCCGGCGTGTCCCGGGTCGTCCGCCGGCACGTCGTACGGGGCAAGTCGCCCGCGGCGCCCGCCCCGTTGAGGTCCGTGCCGTCGCCGTACGACCGGGTGCCGCGGAGGCTGACCGGGACGGCCGGCGCGCCGGAGGCCCGGGTCGGCGAGCACTCGCGCTGAACGCGAACTCCGAACTCCGGGGCCGTGACGGGACCCCGGTTTCCGGCTACCGCGGCTCCGTGGAGACCACCACTGTTTTGGCCGCCTTGTCGTGCAGGCACTGCTGGTACGGCTTGTCCCAGGTACACCACAGGACGTTGACCAGCCAGAAGATGAAGCCGCAGCAGGGCACGATCTCCGGCAGGGTGTAGACGGCGGCGCGGATCCAGGCCGCCTGGCCGGTCGGGATCGAGCCGTTCGCGAGCATCGCCACCCGGATCTTCATCGCCATCTTGCCGACGGTCTGGCCGCGGTTGGCGAGCATCAGCCCTTCGTAGATCAGGTACGCGAGCATCGTCACGCCCGACACCGTGGACTGCCTGCCGGCCTGGGTGCTGCTGGTGGAGAAGTAGTCCACCCCGCCGACGATCACGTACATGATGATGGAGACCGGGACGCCGATGAGGACGGCGTCGATGATGCGCGCGACCAGCCGGCGGCCGCGGTTCGCCAGCGGCGGCATACCGGCCAGCGGGTCGGCGCCGTAGCCGCTGCCGTAGGGGTCACCGTAGGGGCCGCCGCCGTACGGGGCCCCACCGTAGGGCGGCGTCCCACCGGGCGGCATCCCCCCGGAGGGAGGCGTCCCGCCGGGCGGAGGGGTGCCACCCGGGGGCGTGCCGCCGGGCGGCGGGGTCCCGCCCGGGGGCGTTCCTCCTGGCGGCGGGGTGCCGCCCGGGGGAGGTGCGCCGCCTTCGCCGCCGCCCGTGCCGCCGCCCTGCGGTGCGTTGTTACGGGGGGAGCCGTTGCCGGGCTGGTCGGTGCTCATGGCCCGAGTCGACCCCTTGTCGCGGCCGGCCGCATCCGGCCAGGTCCGTTCGGGGGACGGATTCCGGTCGGGCGGATCAGCCGGGGCCGGACGGCGGACGGATCAGTCGGCGGCGACGAACGTCCGGGCCAGCTTGTCGTGCCAGCACTGCCGCCACGGGCGGTCGAACACGCACCAGACGACGTTCACCACGCCGATGGCGAGGACGCCGAGCACGCTGTAGCAGAACCAGCGCTTGAGGGCGGCGGCGAGCATCGGGGTGTCGTGGCTCTCGATGTCCAGCACCCGTACGCCGCACAGCTTCTTGCCCAGCGTGCGGCCCCACTTGAGGACCGGCAGCGCCTCGTAGAGCGCACCGCCGATGAGCAGGACGGCGAGGATCGTGGCGAGGACCGGGGCGGTGGTGCCGTCGATCAGATAGACCGTCACCTGGCGGCCGGACTGCTTGGCCGCCTCGACCTTGGCGTCGATGTGGTCGGTGACGGTGCTCCACATCGGGACGGCGACGGCGGCGGTGGCCGCGCCCAGCACGAGGGTGTCGATCAGCCGGGCGGCGAGCCGGCGGCCGAGTCCGGCCGGGTGGCCCTGCGCGGCCTGGGCGGCCGCGAAGAAGGGGTCCGCGTCGCTCGGCGGCTTCCAGGGGATGACGCCCTCGGCGCCGGCGCCCTGGGCGGGCCCGGAGGCCGGCGGCGCGGACGGGGCGGGGGCGGCGGGAGCGGGGGCGTGCTGCGCCGGGAAACCGGCCGCGGGGGCGGGCGGCTGTCCGCCGGGGGCCGGCTGTCCCTGGTGCGCGGCCGGGTTCTGCGGTGCCTGGCTCTGCGCTGCGGGGGTCTGCCGGGCCGGGTTCTGCTGGGCCGGGTTCTGCTGGGCCTGGGTGCCGACGGACGGCAGCGACTGCGGGGCGCCGCCGGGCGTCGGGGAGGCGTTGCGGCCGCCGCCCGCGACGCGGATCGCCATGGTCTCGTTGCCCTTGGCCGGTCCGGCGGCGCCGGGGCGTACCGCGCGGATCGCCGTGGTGCCGTGGTCGCCGGAGTCCGGGCGGCGGGCGGCGGGGTTGACGGCACGGATGGTGACCGTCCCGTCGGACGGGGCGTCGGGGGTGCGGGGGGCGCCGGGCGCGGGCGTCGCGGTGGAGGACGTGGCGGGCAGGTCGCCGGACGCGGGGTCGGTGGCGGGCCGGTCGTCGCGCTGCTGTGGCACCGAGCCCCAGGAGGCGGCGCCGGACGGGGTGCCGGCGGGGGCCTGGTCGTGGGCGCCCCAGGAGATGCGGCGGTCGGTCTCGTTGCCGAAGCCGCTCTGCCGGGAGGCGTCGGCCTGCCAGGCGGAGGCCGGTTCCGGGCCGGTGCCGTGCAGCCGGGCGGGGTCGTCCCAGCCCGCGGCGGCGGGCCGGGTCTCGACCTCGCCGCTGCGGCGCACCGCGGGGAGCCCGGCGCCGCCGCCGGCCGGCTCGTCCTCGTCGAGGAAGACCGGTCCGGTCTCCTCGACGGCGGGCGTGGGAGCGGCGGGTGGGGTCATGCCGGGCGGCGGGGCGGGCATCGCCTCGCCCTCGGCGGGGGCGGGGCGGCTGGTGCCCGGCACCCATGCGGCACCGTTCCAGTACCGGATGTAGCCGGGGATGGACGGGTCCGGGTAGAAGCCTGGCGTGGGGCTGCCGCCGGCGGATCCTGAGGTAGGGGCGCTCATGTCCGAAGTCCCGTATCTGTTCTCGGCCTGGTGGGTGTGGGGTGCAGTCTGCCGCAACGCGGCGTCCACATCTATCAGACCCCGGGTCACTGCCGTGTCTGTGCCCGCTCAACGCCACCTGGAAGAGGCCCGGGAAAAAAGTTGTACGAAGTCGTGTAAGAGTCCGGCACCCGGTGCCTCTCTCCTGGTGCGGGCCCGGTCCCAGGGTGTCCGCGGCAGACGGGATGGGAGAGGCGGAGCTCATGCACACCGTGGTGGAACGAGAACTGGAACTGGGCCTGGTGCTGTCACCGGAGCGCTGCGTCGCGGTGCCGGCGCGGCTGACGTACCGGACCGATGACCCCTACGCCGTACATGTCACCTTCCATGTCGGTTCGGATGCGCCGGTGAACTGGACGTTCGCCCGGGAGTTGCTGGTGGAGGGCGTGTTCCGGCCGTGCGGCGAGGGTGATGTGCGGGTGTGGCCGGTGAAGGTGGACGGCCGGAGCCTGGTGTGCATGGCGCTGGACTCGCCGGACGGGGAGGCGCTGCTGGAGGCACCGGCGACGGCGGTCTCGGCGTGGCTGGAGCGCACCCTGCGGGTGGTGCCGCCCGGGGCGGAGCAGGGGCATCTGGAGCTGGACAAAGGGCTGAGCGAACTGTTCGCCATGGCGTCCCGGGACGAACTGCGGCCGGGCGGCGAGTCGTCCGGTTGGCCGGCGGACGACTCGCCGGAGCCGGGGGCGTAGCGGCCGGCCGGGGTGTAGTGGCCGGCCGGGGGTGCGGAAGGTCCTCCCCCGGCGGCCGGGGAGCCGGCCGGCCGGCCGGTCAGTCGGGCAGTCGGTCAGCCGGTCAGTCGGTCAGCCGCGGTAGGTCTCCAGCAGCCGCAGCCACACCTCGCTGATGGTCGGGTAGGCGGGGACCGCGTGCCACAGCCGCTCGATGGGGACCTCGCCGGCCACCGCGACCGTTGCCGAGTGCAGCAGTTCGCCGACGCCCGGGCCGACGAAGGTGGCGCCGAGCAGCACCTCGCGGTCGAGGTCGACGACCATGCGGGCGCGGCCGCGGTAGCCGTCGGCGTACAGGGAGGCTCCGGCGATCGCGCCGAGGTCCTGGTCGACGACCTGGAAGCGGTGTCCGGCGCGTTCGGCCGCGGCGGCGGTCAGGCCGACGGAGGCGGCTTCGGGGTCGCTGAAGACGACCTGGGGGACGGCGCGGGTGTCCGCGGTGGCGGCGTGCGCGCCCCAGGGGTCGGACTCCAGGATGGGGACGCCGCGGGCGCGGGCGGCGATGGCGGCGCCGGCGATCCTGGCCTGGTATTTGCCCTGGTGGGTCAGGAGGGCGCGGTGGTTGACGTCGCCGACTCCGTAGAGCCAGCCGCCGGTCACGCCGGTCACCCGGCAGGTGTCGTCGACGTCGAGCCAGGAGCCGGGCGCCAGGCCGATCGTGTCGAGGCCGATGTCGGCGGTGCGCGGGGCGCGTCCGGTGGCGATGAGCAGTTCGTCGGCGACGATTTCGGCGTTGTGGGTGCCTTTGGGCCCGCCGGGTCCGGGGGGAGCGTCGAGGACGACGGTGACCGGGCCGCCGGGGATTTCCCGGCGGACCTCGCGGACCTCTACGCCGGTGCGCAGGTCGACGCCGGACTCGGTGAGTGCGGCGGCGACGAGGTGGCCGGCGAAGGGTTCCATGCGGGGCAGCAGTCCGTCGCCGCGGACCAGGAGCGTGACGGAGGCGCCCAGGGCGCGCCAGGCGGTGGCCATCTCGACGCCGACGACGCCGCCGCCGACCACGACGAGGTGGCCGGGTACGGCCTGGGAGCTGGTGGCGGCGCGGCTGGTCCAGGGGTGGGCCTCGGCGAGGCCGGGGACGGGCGGGAGGACCGGGCGGCTGCCGGTGCAGACCGCGACCGCGTGCCGGGCGGTGAGGGTGCGTTCGCCGTCGACGACGACGCGGCGGGGGCCGGCGAGCCGGCCGTGGCCGCGGACGAGGTCGATGCCGGCCGAGTCGAGCCAGCGGACCTGGCCGTCGTCCTTCCAGTGGGCGGCGACGGCGTCCCGGTGGGTGAGGACGGCGGGGGCGTCCAGGGGGCCTTTGGCGGCGTCCTGGAGGCCGGGGACGCGGCGGGCGTCGGAGCGGGCGGTGACCGGGCGGAGCAGGGCCTTGCTGGGCATGCAGGCCCAGTAGGAGCATTCGCCGCCGACGAGTTCGCTCTCGACGATGACGGCGCTCAGGCCGGCGGCGTGGGCGCGGTCGGCGAGGTTCTCGCCGGTGGGTCCGGCGCCGAGCACGATGACGTCGTAGGCCTCGTCGGCGGCCGGGGTCGTTGGGGTCGCTGCCATCGGCTCTCGCTCCCTGTGGTGGGCGGGGCGGCCCGGCGGGGCCGCGGGAAGGGCCACGGGGCCCGGGTCCCTTCTGGCCATCCTCTGCCCACGGGGCCGTCCCCGCATCCGCCGCGGAGCCGTCATGGCGCGGTGTCCCACCGCCACCACGTACGCCGGCGGGCCGGGCGGTGCGTCCGGCGGGCCGTCACCGGGCCCGGCGTTCGACCGCTTCCTTGGCCTCGGCGAGTCCGGAGCCGGTCAGCTCACGGTGGAGCTTGATCGCCTGGATCTTCTTGCCCTGCACCAGCAGTTCGTCGATCTCGGCCAGCCGGGGGTCCTGCGGCTCCTCGATGCCGGCGTGGGCAAGGAGCAGGTCCACCTTGTTCTCCAGCCGGATGAGCCGCCGCTCCAGCGTTTTGGAGCGGCGGTCGCCGGTGGAGGACCAGACGGCGAGGGCGAGGACGACGAGGGCTATGCCGGGAAGCAGGTTTTCCATGGCGGAAACTCTACGGGCGGGGTGGGAGGCATGGGCACGACAGGGCGGCAACCCCCTTGCGGCTTCAGAACAGTTTGCCGGGGTTGAGAATGCCCCGGGGGTCGAAGACCTGCTTGATGTTGCGGTGCAACTCCAGTGCCACGGGGCCGAGTTCGCGGGCCAGCCAGTCCTTCTTCAGCAGGCCGACGCCGTGTTCGCCGGTGATGGTGCCGCCCAGGCTCAGGCCGAGCGCCATGATCTCGTCGAAGGAGGTGTGGGCGCGCCGCTCCTCGTCGGGGTCGGCCGGGTCGAAGCAGACCAGGGGGTGGGTGTTGCCGTCGCCGGCGTGGGCGCAGACACCGATGGTCAGGCCGTACTTGTCGGCGATGGCGGTGGTGCCCTCCAGCATGGCGGCGAGCTGGGAGCGGGGGACGCACACGTCGTCGATGAGCATGGCGGGCTTGAGGCGTTCCAGGGCGGTGAAGGCGAGCCGGCGGGCCTGCAGCAGCAGTTCGGACTCGGCGGCGTCCTCGGCGGGGACGACCTGGGTGGCGCCGGCGTCCTCGCACAGCGCGCCGACGGCGGCGAGGTCGGGGGCCGGGTCGGGGGTGTCGAAGGCGGCCAGCAGCAGCACCTCGGTGGATTCGGGCAGGCCCATCTGCGCCAGGTCGTTGACGGCGCGGACGCTGGTGCGGTCCATGAGTTCCAGCAGGGAGGGGGCGTGGCCGCGGGCCATGATCTCGCAGACGGCCTGTCCGGCGGCGCCCACGGACGGGAACTCGGCGACCAGGGCGAGCTGTCGGGGCGGTTCGGGCTTGAGGGCGAGGGTGGCACGGACGACGACGCCGAGGCTGCCCTCGGAGCCGACGAAGAGCCGGGTGAGGTCGTAGCCTGCCACGCCCTTGGCGGTGCGGCGGCCGGTGGTCAACAGGCGGCCGTCGGCGAGGACGACGTCGAGGCCGAGGACGTACTCGGCGGTGACGCCGTACTTGACGCAGCACAGGCCGCCGGCGGCGGTGCCGATGTTGCCGCCGATGGTGCACATCTCCCAACTGGAGGGATCCGGCGGGTAGTAGAGGCCGTGTTCGTTGACCGCGCGGGAGAGGACGGCGTTGATGACGCCGGGTTCGACCACGGCGAGCCGGTCGGCGGGGTTGATCTCCAGGATGCGGTCCATCTTCACCAGGGACAGCACGATGCAGCCGTCGGTGGCGTTGGCGGCGCCGGCCACTCCGGTGCGCGCGCCCTGGGGGACGACGGGGACGCCGAGGGCGGTGGCCGTCCGCATCACGTGCTGGACCTGCTCGACGGTGCGCGGCAGGACGACGACGGCGGGCTTGCCCGCCGCGCAGAAGTTGGCCATGTCGCGGGCGTAGGAGCCGGTGACATCGGGGTCGGTGAGGAGGGCGTCGGCGGGGAGTCCGGCGCGCAGCTGTCCGATGAGGTCCATGCGGTAAGCCTCGCATTCGTGGGCCGTACACGGAAGATCGTGTACGGCCCACGGGGTCAGAGGTTGCCGCGTTTGGCCTGTTCGCGCTCGATGGCCTCGAAGAGGGCCTTGAAGTTGCCCTTGCCGAAGCCGAGGGAGCCGTGCCGTTCGATCATCTCGAAGAAGACGGTCGGGCGGTCCTGGACGGGCTTGGTGAAGATCTGCAGCAGGTAGCCGTCCTCGTCGCGGTCGGCGAGGATCTTCAGTGCGCGCAGTTCCTCGATCGGCACGCGGGTGTCGCCGACCCATTCGCCGAGGGTGTCGTAGTAGGAGTCGGGCACGTCGAGGAATTCGACGCCGGCGGCGCGCATCTGCCGGACGGTGCTGACGATGTCGTTGGTGGCCAGCGCGATGTGCTGGACGCCGGGGCCGCCGTAGAACTCCAGGTACTCGTCGATCTGGGACTTCTTCTTGGCGATGGCCGGTTCGTTGATCGGGAACTTGACCTTCTTGGTGCCGTCGGCGACGACCTTGGACATCAGCGCGGAGTATTCGGTGGCGATGTCGTCGCCGACGAACTCCTTCATGTTGGTGAAGCCCATGACCTGGTTGTAGAAGCCGACCCACTCGTTCATCCGGCCGAGTTCGACGTTGCCGACGCAGTGGTCGATCGCCTGGAAGAACCGTTTCTGCGGGGGCTCGACGACCGGGCCGGCGGCGACGTATCCGGGCAGGTAGGGGCCGTCGTAGCCGGTGCGCTCGACGAGGGTGTGCCGGGTCTCGCCGTAGGTGGCGATGGCCGCGAGGACGACGATGCCGTGCTCGTCCTTGAGCTCGTAGGGCTCTTCGAGTCCCTTGGCGCCGTGCGCGACGGCGTACTCGTAGGCGGCCCGGGCGTCGGGGACCTCGATGGCGAGGTCGACGACGCCGTCGCCGTGCGCGGCGACGTGGCCGGCGAGGAAGCGGCCCCGTTCCGTCGTGGGCTTGACGACGGAGGTGAACACGAACCGGGCGCCGCCGGATTCGAGTACGTAACTCGCGGTCTCGCGGTTGCCGTTCTCGGGTCCGGAGTAGGCGACGCGCTTCATGCCGAAGGCGGTGGAGTAGTAGTGCGCGGCCTGCTTGGCGTTCCCTACGGCGAAGACGACCGCGTCCATCCCCTTGACCGGGAAGGGGTCCGCCTGCCGGGCCGAGCCAGGGATGGTGGGCTGGGTGTGCATCGTGGTGTCTGCCATGGCCGCAGAGTCCCTCCGATCCACAAGATGCGCAATAGTTTGTGGAACCGCTGGGCATTATGTACAGCGACAGCGCGATCACGCCGGGCTATCTGTACATGATGACCATCGAAAACGAGGGAGCGGACATTGGCGATCGATCATCTTGACGGGGCGCTGCTGGAGCTGCTCGCCATAGAGCCGCGGATCGGGGTGCTGGAGGCGTCCCGGCGGCTGGGGGTGGCGCGCGGCACGGTGCAGGCCCGGCTCGACCGGCTTCAGTCGAATGGAGTGATCCGCGGCTTCGGCCCGGAGGTGGACCCGGCGGCGCTCGGATATCCGGTGACCGCGTTCGCCACGCTGGAGATCAAACAGGGCCAAGGAAATGACGTACGGGCCCACTTGACCACCGTTCCCGAGGTGCTGGAGCTGCATACAACGACGGGACACGGGGACATGCTCTGCAGGCTCGTCGCCCGTTCCAACGCCGATCTGCAGCGGGTGATCGACCTGGTGGTGGGCTTTGATGGGATTGTGCGGGCCTCGACGGCAATCGTGATGGAAAATCCGGTTCCGTTGCGGATCATCCCGCTGGTGAAACAGGCATCGGGAGACTGACCGAGCGAGGAGAGCGACGGTGAGCTTCTGGGAGTACGTAGGCACCCGGCACGCCCAGCTGCTGACGGATGCGTACCAGCACGCCAGCGCGGTGTTCCAGTGCATGGTGATCGCGACGCTGCTGGGCGTGTTCCTCGGCGTGGTGACCTACCGCAGCGAATGGGCGGGCTCGCTCGCCACGACCACCACCGCGACCGTCCTGACCATCCCTTCGCTGGCCCTGATCGGTCTGCTGATCCCGATCGTCGGTCTGGGCGTCGCCCCGACGGTGATCGCGCTGACCCTGTACGGGCTGCTGCCGGTGGTGCGCAACGCCATCGTGGGGCTGCGCGGGGTGGACCCGGCGCTGGTGGACGCGGCCAAGGGCATCGGGATGTCGCGGGCCGCCCGGCTGTTCCGGGTCGAACTTCCGCTGGCCTGGCCGCCGATCCTCACCGGCATCCGGGTCGCCACACAGATGCTGATGGGCATCGCCGCGATCGCCGCGTTCGCCTCCGGGCCGGGCCTGGGCAACGAGATCTTCCGCGGGATCGCTTCTCTGGGCAGCGCCAACTCGCTCAACCAGGTACTGGCCGGCACGGTCGGCATCGCCGTGCTGGCGCTCCTCTTCGACGCCGCGTACGTCCTGATCGGACGCCTGACCATCTCCAGGGGGATCCGTGCCTGAGACGACCGACCAGCCGGCGACGAACGGCCGGCCGGCGACGCCCGCCGCCTCCGGCGCCGGCATCCGGCTGGAGAACCTCACCAAGACCTACCCGGGCAACCCCGCCCCGGCGGTGGAGGACGTCTCCATGGAGATCAAGGCCGGCGAGACGGTGATCTTCGTGGGGCCGTCCGGCTGCGGCAAGTCCACCACCCTGAAGATGATCAACCGGCTGATCGAGCCGACCTCCGGCCGGATCCGGATCGGCGACGAGGACGTCACCGACATGGACCCGGTCAAACTGCGCCGCAAGGTCGGCTACGCCATCCAGGCGTCCGGCCTCTTCCCGCACATGACCGTCGCCCAGAACATCGCCCTGGTCCCGAAGATGCTCGGCTGGTCGAAGAGCCGGACGAAGAACCGGGTCGAGGAGATGCTCGACCTGGTCGGGCTGGACCCCGGCGAATTCCACGACCGCTATCCGCGCCAGCTCTCCGGCGGACAGCAGCAGCGGGTCGGGGTGGCCCGGGCGCTGGCCGCCGACCCGCCCGTCCTGCTCATGGACGAGCCGTTCGGCGCGGTCGACCCGATCACCCGCGACCACCTCCAGGACGAGCTGATCCGGCTCCAGCACGAACTGCACAAGACCATCTGCTTCGTCACCCACGACTTCGACGAGGCCATCAAGCTCGGCGACCGCATCGCGGTGCTCCGGGAGCGCTCGCACATCGCCCAGTTCGACACCCCCGAGGCGATCCTCACCAACCCGGCGGACGACTTCGTGTCCGGATTCGTGGGCGCCGGGGCGGCGTTGAAACGCCTCAACCTCACCCGCGTACGGGACGTGGGCGTGGTGGACTTCCCCACCGCCGGGATCGCCGAGCCACTGGAGTCGATCTTCGACCGGCTGCGGTCCGGGGCGCACAACGAACTGCTGCTGCTGGACCGCAACCGCCGCCCGTACAAATGGCTGCGCCGCAGCGACCTCGCCCGGGCCAGGGAGACCCTGGCGCGGGCCGGCACCCTGGTCACCGACACCGTCACCCGGGACGCGACGCTGCGGGACGCCCTGGAGGCGGTGCTCACCGACAACGCGGGCCGGGTCGCGGTCACCGGGCGGCGCGGCGAGTACATCGGCGTGGTCGACATGGAAACGCTGATGAACAACGTCCACGAACTGCTGGAGGCCGACCGCCTGGAGGCCGTCGAGCACCAGCACGAGCTCCAGGAGCAGCGTGCCCGCCTCACCCAGCGGGAGCAGGAGGGTCTGGACGAGGGCGGGGGGAGCAGGGCATGAGCACCCCCGGTACCCCCGGCACTCCCGGCACTCCCGACACTCCCGACGTTCCCGGCGGGCCCCGGAGCGGCAGCCGGCCGCGGCGCGCGGGCGACCGCCCGGGGCCCGGCGAGCACGGGGCGAGCGACCATGAGGGGTTCGCGTTCCGCGACAACGTCGAGATGGAGCAGCGGGAGCTGGCCGCCGGTGAGGCGCCCACCCCCTCCGCGGCCCGCGGCGGGCGGCGGATCAGCTGGCAGAAGTGGACGTTCATGCCGGCGTTCCTGTGCTTCGCGCTGCTGGCCACCTGGCTGTGGTTCCGCGGCGCGCAGCTGGACTCGATCGCCCATCAGGCGGTGGACGACGGCAAGGTGTGGCTGGCACTGCGCCAGCACATCGTTCTCACCGCGGTGTCCACGTTCTTCGTGCTGATCATCGCGATCCCGCTGGGCATCGCGCTGACCCGGTCGCGGCTGCGCCGGGCCACCCCGTTCGCGATGGCCCTCGCCAACCTCGGGCAGGCCGTCCCGGCGCTGGGCCTGCTGATCCTGCTGGTCATCTGGCTGGGCATCGGCGCCCGTTCGGCGATCGTCGGCATGGTCATCTACGCCGTGCTGCCGGTGCTGGCCAACACCATCGCCGGGCTGCGCGGCATCGACCCGACGCTGACCGAGGCGGCCCGCGGGATCGGCATGTCCCCCGCCGGTGTGCTGGGGAAGGTGGAGCTGCCGCTGGCCGTGCCGCTGATCCTGGCCGGGGTGCGGACCGCGCTGGTGCTGAACGTGGGCACCGCGACCCTGGCCACGTTCGGCGGGGGCGGCGGTCTGGGCGATCTGATCTCGGCGGGCATCGTCACCCAGCGGATGCCGGTGCTGGTGCTCGGCTCGGTGCTGACGGTGGTGCTGGCGCTGCTCGTCGAATGGCTGGCGTCGCTCGCCGAACTGCTGCTGCGGCCACGCGGCCTGGAGGTGGCCGTATGAGGCACGCGCCCCGCTCCCGCCGCCCGGGACCGTGCTCCGGCGGCCCGGACTTGCGCTCCCGCCGGCCCGGGCTGTGCCGGGCCGTGGCCGCCGCGCTGCTGGCCGGGCTGCTCGCCGGCGGCTGCGGCCTGGTCAGCGGCAGCGCGATGACCGACGCCGTCCTGCCGGGCCCGAAGGCCGGCTACCCGGACCGTCCGCTCACCGGGGCGCAGCTGACGGTGACGTCGAAGGAGTTCACCGAGCAGATCGTGCTCGGCCAGATCATGGGCCTGGTCTTCGAGGCCGCCGGCGCCCATGTCATCGACAAGACCAGCATCCAGGGGTCCATCGGCGCCCGGGAGGCCGTGAAGTCCGGCACCGCGGACGCCGCGTACGAATACACCGGCACCGGCTGGATCACCTACCTCGGCCACACCAAACCGGTCATCGACCCGCAGGAGCAGTGGCGGGTGGTGCGCGACGAGGACCGGAAGAACGGCCTGGTCTGGCTGCCGCCGTCGAAGCTGAACAACACCTACGCGCTGGCGCTCAACCCCGCCAACCAGAAGAAGCTGGGCGTCCACACCCTCTCGGACGTCGCCGCGCTGTCCCACAAGGACCCCGGCGCGGTGACCCTGTGCGTGGAGAACGAGTTCGCGACCCGCAACGACGGCCTGCCGGGCATGGCCCGCGCCTACGGCATGCAGGTGCCGTCCGGCAACGTCCGCAAGATGACCGGCGGGGTCGTCTACACCGAGACGAAGAAGGGCACCTGCGCGCTGGGCGAGGTCTTCACCACCGACGGCCGGATCAAGGCGATGAACCTGCAGGTGCTCGCCGACGACAAGCACTTCTTCCCGAACTACAACGCCGCGCCGGAGATCAACGCGGCGTCGCTGAAGAAGTACCCGGCGATGGCCGAGGTCCTCGCCCCGGTCACCCGGGCGCTGAACAACACCGTCGCCCAGGAACTGAACCGCAAGGTGGACGTCGACGGCGAGGACCCCCACCAGGTGGCGAAGGACTGGCTGCTGAGGGAGGGGTTCATCAAGGAGGGGTAGCGCGAGCCCGCACACCGGACAAGCACGGAGGCCGGGCCCACGTGCTCAGCAGCTGGGGACCCGGCCGCCGTTCCGGAGGGCCTTGAGTGCCTTGACCGCGCTGTCGAGGGTGGTGACGGAGACCAGCCGCATGCCGCGGGGCAGCTCCGCGCGGGCGTCCGTGCACTCCTTGCGGGGCACCAGGAAGACCGTGGCCCCGTCGCGGCCCGCGGCCTGCGTCTTCAGTGCCACCCCGCCGACCGCTCCGACCTCGCCGTCCGCGGTGATCGTGCCGGTACCGGCGATGGTCCGGCCGCCGGTCAGGTCGTGGCCCGCGCCGTCGCCGGCCAGCTTGTCGACGATGCCGAGCGCGAACATCAGCCCGGCGCTGGGCCCGCCGACGTCCGCGAGGCTCAGTTTGACCTTGACGTCCTTGGGGGATTTGCCGAGCTGCCCGAGCGCCGCCTCGGTGGCGCTGTCCTGCGACTCCTTCATCTGCCGGGCGTTGTGCTCGGCGATCTCCTCGGTGTTGTTGCCCACCGGGTAGACCGCCTCCCTGGGCATCACCGCCTCGTCGGTGCGGAACCAGCCCTTGAGGATGTCCGCCAGATGGACGGAGGCCTCCGGGCCGGTGGCGACGATCGAGGTCATCCGCAGCTGCCCGCTGGTCTTCCGGGTCCCCGCCCCGCTGATCGTGATCACCGGTTTGCCCTTGTCGTCGCCGAGGACGTTCGCCGTCATGCCCGGATACGCCACCGAGTACGGCAGCGGAGCGAGGGCCGCGGTGACGAGGAGGGCGAGAACGAGGGCGGTGCAGACCGCCAGGGCGCGGGCGCGGGAAGACACCCCGCCACCCTAATTGACCCCCGCCCCACCAGGCCCGTAAGCCGCTGCGGGCTCACCACACGGCCACCGCCCCTTCACACTCCGGGGGCGGGCAGCCAGGGTCACACGGGTGGCCCGGGCGGCCCGGGAGGACGGCCGGCCCGGGCGGTACGGCTCAGCGCAGTGCCTCGGACACCTCGCGGGCGGCGTCGATCACCCGCGGCCCGACCCGTTCGGAGACGGTGTCGGAGAGCATCACCACGCCCACGCTGCCCTCGATGCCGCTCACCCCGAGCAGCGGCGCCGCCGCACCGCTGGCGCCGGCCTCCAACTCCCCGTGCGTCAGGGCGAGTCCGGCGTCCTGGAGGCGGCCCTGGCGGGCCTTGAGGATCGCCCGCCCGGCGGCCCCGCGGTCCAGCGGATGCCGGAAACCGGCCCGGTAGGCCACGTGGTAGTCGGTCCAGGTCGGCTCCACCACGGCGACGGCCAGCGCTTCGGTGCCGTCGACGAGGGTGAGATGCGCGGTGGCGCCCACGTCCTCGGCCAGTGACCGGAGTGCGGGCAGCGCGGCCTCCCGGACCAGCGGGTGGACCTGCCGGCCCAGGCGCAGCACGCCCAGGCCGACGCGGGCCCGGCCGCCGATGTCGCGGCGCACCAGGGCGTGCTGCTCCAGGGTGGCCAGGAGTCGGTAGACGACGGTGCGGTTGACGCCGAGCTTGTTGGACAGCTCGGTGACGGTCAGCCCGTGGTCGGTGTCGGCGAGGAGTTTGAGGACGCGCAGTCCTCGGTCGAGCGTCTGGGAGGTCTCTGCGGTCACGACGCCCTCCTGGTGTGAGTGGCGGCGCTCGACGCGGTGCGCTGCGAGTCCCGGAGCAGCGCGCGCAAGAGGCCGCCGGCCGCATGGCACCGGCTGCGCTCCGCGGCGGCGCTGCCACGGGGCGTGTGCGTGACCGGGACAGTAGCGAGCCAGTCCGGTCAGCGGAAGGGTCCGTCCAGAATCCGGGCTTTCGCGCCCGTAATATCCCGTTTGGTCCGCTCGGGAGGGCTCCACAAGGCCTCAGCAGGGCTTCAGCGAGGCGTCAGCGGACGTCCGTGTTTCAGCGAGGGCCACGACCCGACCCGCCCGTGACACAACGGCGCGCCACTACGGAGCGCCCGCGGACGATCACGTAAGAAGACCGCCGGATACGAAGGCCCGCCGGACATGAAGGGCGGCCGCCCCCTGGTACGAGGGACGGCCGCACCGGGACCCGACGGGCCGCGGAGGCTCCCCGCGCTGACCCGGCCCCGGGGCTCACCGCATCCGCGTGGCCCACTCCCGTACCTTCTTGATCCGCTCGTTCAGCTGCCCGGCGGTGGCCTCCGCGCTCGGCGGTCCGCCGCACACCCGCCGCAGCTCGGTGTGGATCACCCCGTGCGGTTTACCGCTCTGGTGGACGTACGCCCCCACCAGCGTGTTCAGCTGCTTGCGCAGTTCCAGCAGCTCCTTGTGCGTGACCACCGGCCGCCGCTCGGCCGGGATCTCCAGCAGGTCGGCCTCCGAGTCCGGCTTCTTCCGGCTGTGCGCGATCTGCCGGGCCTGCCGCTTCTGCAGCAGCAACTGCACCTGGTCGGGCTCCAGCAGCCCGGGGATGCCGAGGTAGTCCTGCTCCTCCTCGCTGCCCGCGTGCGCCTGCATGCCGAACTCGGCGCCGTCGTAGAGCACCCGGTCGAAGACCGCCTCCGACTCCAGCGCCTCGAACGAGAACTGCTCCTGCTCCCCGGTGTCCTCGTCCTGCTCCTTGTTCGCCTCCTCCATCTCCTTCTCGGATTCGGCGTACGGGTCCTCCTCGCCGTCCTTCTTGGGCTTGTCGAGCACGTGGTCGCGCTCGACCTCCATCTCGTTGGCGAAGCCGAGCAGCATCGGGACGGTCGGCAGGAACACCGAGGCGGTCTCGCCGCGCTTGCGGGACCGTACGAAGCGGCCCACGGCCTGCGCGAAGAACAGCGGCGTGGAGATCGTCGTGGCGTACACCCCCACCGCCAGCCGCGGCACGTCGACGCCCTCCGACACCATCCGCACCGCCACCATCCAGCGGTCCTGCGACTGCGAGAAGTCGTCGATGCGCTGCGAGGCGCCGGAGTCGTCGGACAGCACCAGGGTGGCGCCGTGCCCGGTGATCTCCCGGATCAGCTTGGCGTACGCCCGGGCCTGCTCCTGGTCCGAGGCGATCACCAGCGCGCCGGCGTCCGGGATGGACTTCCGTACCTCGGTCAGCCGCTGGTCGGCGGCGCGCAGCACGTTCGGCATCCAGTCGCCGCGCGGGTCCAGCGCGGTTCGCCACGCCTGCGAGACCGCGTCCTTGGTCATCGGCTCCCCGAGCCGGGCCGCGATCTCGTCGCCCGCTTTGGTGCGCCAGCGCATGTTGCCGCTGTAGGAGAGGAAGATGACCGGCCGCACGACACCGTCGCCGAGCGCGTTGCCGTATCCGTACGTGTAGTCCGCGGACGACCGCCGGATGCCGTCGTTGCCCTCCTCGTACGTCACGAACGGGATCGGGTTGGTGTCGGACCGGAACGGCGTACCGGTCAGCGCGAGCCGCCGGGTGGCCGGCTCGAACGCCTCCAGGCAGGCCTCGCCCCACGACTTCGAGTCGCCGGCGTGGTGGATCTCGTCGAGGATCACCAGGGTCTTGCGCTGCTCGATCCGGTTGCGGTGCAGCATGGGGCGGACGCCGACGCCCGCGTAGGTCACCGCGACGCCGTGGTACTCGCGGCCCAGCGGGCCCGCGCTGTACTCCGGGTCGAGCTTGATACCTATCCGGGCCGCCGCCTCCGCCCACTGCTTCTTGAGGTGCTCGGTCGGTGCGACGACGGTCACCTGCTGCACGACGTGGTGGTGCAGCAGCCACGACGCGAGGGTGAGCGCGAAGGTCGTCTTACCGGCTCCCGGCGTCGCGACGGCGAGGAAGTCCCTCGGCTGCGTCTGGATGTACCGGTCCATGGCCGCCTGCTGCCAGGCACGCAGCTTGTTCGCGGTACCCCAGGGGGCCCGCCCCGGGAAGGCCGGGGACAGGTGATGACTGTTGGTGGCACTGGTGGTGGTAGTCACGGTCTCCGTCGGCTGAACTCGGCTCTCGGCAACCGCGCCAGCGTACCGGGGGCCGCTTTGCGGTTCCTCCCACGTACCTGTCTGCGGCGCCGCGGTTGTTGCTCGCCGTTGCGCTTTGCGGCGCCGCCCACGTACCTGGCTGTCCCGCCGCGGGGCTTGCTCGCCGTTGCGCCTGGCGGCGGGCGTGGTGTGTCGGGTGCGGTGACAGCCCTACAGACTTCGTCCTCCGGTCTGTCCCCTCCCGTGAGTGGGAGGAATCAGCCGAGTGGGGGCCGGCGTGGTCTCCCGGGTGACTGTGACCTTTTCCACACCCGGTCACCTGACCACCGGTGCCCGCCCCCACTCACCCGCACACTCCCCCAACGGGAGGGGACGGGCCGGAGGGGCCGGTTGTGTGGACGTAAAGCGTCAGCAGTCCACACAACCGGC
>NZ_JBIDAJ010000046.1:0-52647 GCF_043202395.1 Streptomyces sp. NPDC048197 | reverse complement strand
CCCAACGGGAGGGGACGGGCCGGAGGGGCCGGTGTTTGGGACGTAAAGCGACAGCAGTCCCAAACACCGGCCCCGGAGGTCCGTCACCGCACCCAACACCCACCCAGCCCGCCGCAGGCGCCACGGCGAGCGAGCCCCACGGCGCAGCAGACGAGTACGTGCGGGGCGCCGCAAAGCGCACAACGGCGAGAAACCACCGCGGCGGGACGGCCAGCTACGTACGCGGCGCCGCAAAGCGCAGCGAAACGTGGGGATACTGCCCCATGGGTCAACCGTCACGACGTGCGTTGTTAGGGACAGCCGGAGCGATCGGTGCGGGGGCGGCGCTCGGTGGGGCCGCGCCTGGTGGGGCCGCGGACCGTGGGCGAGGGGCCGCGCCCTTCGATACCGGTCCGGCGCGGGCCGCGCTGGAGCGGTTGCTGCCGACGCATGCCGACCAGTTCCAGCTGGTCGCGCTGGCGGCCGCGGGGCGCACCGACCGGTTCCGGGTCGATGGAACGGCCGGCCGGATCACGGTGGCGGGGACCTCCCCCGCCACGCTCCTCACCGGCGTCCACTGGTACCTCAAATACACCTGCCGGGCTCATCTGTCCTGGGCCGGTGATCAGGTCGAGCTGCCCGCCAGGTTGCCCGCGCCCCGTTCGCCCCTGGAGCGGGGCAGCACCGTTCCGCACCGGTTCGCGCTGAACGACACCCACGACGGGTACACCGCCCCGTACGCCGACTGGGCGCGGTGGGAGCGGCTGATCGACGTTCTGGCGTTGCACGGTGTGAACGAGGTGCTGGTCACGCCGGGTACCGAGGCCGTGTACCACCGGCTGCTGACCGGGTTCGGGTACTCCGACGCCGAGGCCCGCCGCTGGCTTCCGGCGCCCTCGCACCAGCCGTGGTGGCTGCTGCAGAACATGAGCGGGTACGGGGGGCCCATGAGCGCCGAACTGCTCGCGATGCGGGGACAGTTGGGGCGGAGGATCACGGGGCGGCTGCGGGAGTTGGGGATGCGGCCGGTGCTGCCCGGGTATTTCGGTACCGTTCCGGATGGTTTCACCGCCCGGAATCCGGGTGCGCGGACCGTTCCGCAGGGCACCTGGTCGGGGCTGAAGCGTCCCGACTGGCTGGATCCGCGCACCGGGGTCTTCGCCGAGGTGGCGGCCGCTTTCTACCGTCATCAGGAACAACTGATGGGCCCCGCCGCGCACTTCAAGATGGATCTGCTGCACGAGGGCGGCGATCCCGGTGACGTACCGGTGGCGGAGGCGGCGCGCGCCGTCGAGCGGGCGCTGCGTACCGCGCACCCGGGCGCGACCTGGGTGATCCTCGGCTGGCAGGACAATCCGCGCCGGGACCTGCTGGACGCCGTCGACCACGACCGGATGCTGATCGTGGACGGGCTCGGTGACCTGGACACGGTCACCGACCGGGAGCGGGACTGGGGCGGGGTGCCGTACGCCTTCGGGTCGATCCCCAACTTCGGCGGGCGCACCACGATCGGTGCGAAGACCCACATCTGGGCGGAGCGCTTCCCGGCCTGGCGGGACAAGCCGGGAAGCCGGCTGGTCGGGACCGCCTACATGCCGGAGGCAGCCGAGCGGGATCCGGCCGCCTTCGAGCTGTTCAGCGAACTGGCGTGGCGAGAGCGGGCGGTGGACCGTGCGGCGTGGTTCGACGGCTATGCCGCGTTCCGTTACGGCGCGCGTGATCCGCACGCCCGGGCCGCGTTCGCCGCGCTGCGCACGAGCGCGTACGAGATCGCCAGCAAGGACGGCCGGCCGCACGACTCCGTCTTCGCCGCCCGGCCGAGCCTGGCCGCCCGTTCCGGGACCACCTACGCCACCCACACCCCGGCCTTCGATCCGGCCGCCTTCGACACCGCGTTCGCGGCGCTGCTCGCGGTCCGGCCGGCGCTGCGCGGCAGTGATGCCTACCGCCACGATCTGACCGACGCCGCCCGGCAGGCGCTGGCCAATCGTTCCTGGCAGTTGATCGGGCAACTCCAGGAGGCCTACCGGCGCAAGGACCGGGCGGCGTTCCGGGCGCTGTCCGGGCTGTGGCTGCGGCTGATGCGGCTGAGCGACGAGGTCGCCGGCGCGCACCGGCACTTCCTGCTGGGGCCCTGGCTCGCGGACGCGAAGGCGAGGGCGTCCGGTCCGGAGGAGGCGGCTCAACTGGAGCATTCGGCGCGGGCGTTGCTCACCACCTGGGCGGACCGGGCCACCGCGGACGGCGGGGCGCTCGCCAACTACGCCAACCGCGACTGGCACGGCCTGATCTCCGAGGTCCACCTCCCGCAGTGGCAGGCGTATCTTGACGAGCTCGCGGACGCGCTGGCCGCCGGCCGCCCGCCGAAGACCTTCGACTGGTACGCGCTGGAGGAGCCCTGGACCCGGGCGCGGACGGGCCATCCGCTGCGGCCGACCGCCGATCCGTACCGCACCGCCCGGCGGGTGCACGACGTCCTCGCCGCGGCCCCGTACCAGGGCACGCTCACGGTGGCCGCCGAGCCGGCCGCGCTGCCTCCGGGCGGCCGCGCCACCCTGACCGCGGCGCTGCGCAACGAGAACGGTCTGCGGGCCACCGGGCGGGTCGACTTCGCGCTGACCGGGCTGCCGGCCACCGCCGACGGCCCCCGCACCGTGGCGTCCCTGCCGCCGGGCGGCACCGGCCGGGCCCGCTGGCGGATCACCGCCCCGGCCGGCCCGGTGAAGGAGCCGTTGCAGCCCCTCCCCTACCGCCTCACCGCCGACTACGGCCCCAGGGGCGAGCCCCGGGTCCGCGCCACCCGAGTGGGCACGCTCTTCGTCGCCGGGCGCCTGGACGCGGATCTGCGGACGGTCACCACGAACGCGGCCGTCTTCGGGCAGCTCGGCGACCGCTTCGCGATCAACGGTTCCGGTGCGGATCTGTGGCGGTCCACCGCGGAGTTCGGCGCGCTGTTCCGGCCGGGCGCCCTGGGGGCGGGCGGTGCGGTGACGGTGGAGGTCACGGCCCAGGACCCGACCGGTCCCTGGGCCCGGGCCGGTCTGATCGTCCGCAACCGTCTCGCCCCGCCCGGCCCGGACGCACCGGACGCCGCTCTGGGCTTCCTCAATCTCTCCGTCACCCCGGGCAACGGCGTCGTGCTGTCCTACGACGCCGACGGCGACGGCCGGCTGGACACCTACCGCCGGCTCGCCGGCGTCACCGCGCCCGTCCTGCTGCGGCTGACCCGCGGGCCGGAGGGCGGGCACTCGGGTACGTACACCGGTGCCTGCTCCACCGATGGGGGCGCGACCTGGCGGGAGATCGCCACCGTGACGGTGCCCGGAGCGGCCGGCCGGCAGGACGCCGGGCTGCACCAGTCCGCCGCCAACTCCGGTTCCGGGGACCGCGGGACGGCCGCGTTCCGTCACTGGACCGTCACTGGAAGCACGCCCGGCCAGCGCGTACGCTGACCGGCAACTGCACCACGAGCGAGGGGATTTTCGGTATGAGTGCCGCAGCAGAGAAGGAGTGGCTCTACGCCCTCGACATCTCCGACGCCGTCTGGCAGCGCCCGCCCGGCGATGCCGAGGAAGCGGTGGAGATCGCCTTCCTGGAGCGCGGTGCGGTGGCCATGCGGAACTCCACCGAGCCCGACGTGGTGCTGCGCTACACCGAGGCGGAGTGGCGGGCGTTCGTGCTGGGCGCGAAGGACGGCGAGTTCGACCTGGAGCGCTGAGCGCGGCCCGTCGCCGGGGGCCGGCCGGTGGCCGCCCCCGGGCCCGGTCACCCGTAGGGGCGTGTGCCCGTGGCGGTGACCATCACAGGATTCACTCGTTTCACGGAACGTGAAGCAGCAGCAGTCCTCCCCCGCGCGTGCGGACCGCACCCCCGCCGGCAGCTCCGCGGACCTCGACGAGGTCATCGATGTCGAGCAGGCCGAGGCGGCGCTGGTCGAGCACTATCCCCGGCTGGTCCGGCTGGCCTATCTCGTCCTGCCGCCCGGCCGCAGTCGTGGCCGCCGGGTGCTGGCCGCGCACGGCGTGGTGCAGCGGGCCCTGCCGCGCCAGCGCAGCTCCACCCGGGCCCTGGGGCTGCCGGGCCAGCGCGCCGGTGCGGAAGCGGCGATCGACCCGGGCTACGCCTTCCTCCGGATGCGGGTGCTGCGCGCGGCGCTGGCCGCCGCCCGGCCGCGCCGCCGGCTGCCGGCCCCGGCGCCGCTCCTCCCTCAGGTGTGGGGGCTGCGGCTGTTCCCCCGTTCCGGCGGTGCCGATGAACTCGCCCTGGACCAGGCGCTGTCGGCGCTGTCCGGGCCCGGGCGGGCCGCGTTCGTGCTGCGTGATCTGGAGCGGCTGAGCCTGCCCGAGGCGCGCCGGGTGCTGGAGGCGGCGGGGGTGGCCGAGCCGCGGGAGGCCTGGGACGAGGCGGAGCGGGTCGCGACCCCGGCCGGCAGCCGGGACCGGTCGCTGCTGGAGTCGCCGGAGTTCGACCCGTGCGCGCTGCAGGCCCGGCCGACGGATCTGATCCGGCGGCGTCAGAACGGCCGGGCGGTGCTGGCGGCGGGGGCCGCGGTCCTGGTGTGCGGGGCGCTGCTGGGGCTGCCGGGCGACGGCTGGGGCCCTGACGGTGCGGCCGCCCCGCCGTATGCGCGCAACGCCGCGTCCGAAGCGGCCCTGGATCCGGGCAGGTTGACGGTCACCTCGGCCACGGCCTGGAAGAACGCGGCACGTCAGGACTTCGCGGCCTGGCCGGCCCGCGGGGACCGCATCCATGACAAGGCCCTGCTGCGCCGCGCGCTGGCCGTGTGGGCGCGTCCCGGGTCGGGGGTGCAGGTGTCGGCCACGCCCGGTACTCCGGCCGGTCCCGCGGCGGGCCCGCCGCAGCTGCTCTTCGCGGGGGTGGTGGACCACGCGGTGGTGGCGCTCTTCCACGACGGTCTGCGGGTGGTCCGGTACGCCGAGGCGGCGGACGGCGCGGGTCAGGGCGAGGGCACCGGCGCGGCGCTGGACTTCGCCCGTACGGACGGCGCCGCGGACGGCACGGCGAGCGCCGTGGTGGTGGGCCGCACCCAGGGCAACGTCCGTTATCTGACCGCCCCGTGGGTGAAGGGGAGGGCCACGCTGGTCGATCTGGCCAGGCCGGACGCGGCCGCCGAGCCGGTGCCCGTCGGGCCGGACGGGCTGACCGGTCCGGTGCCGGTGCCCCGCCCCGACCAGAGGTGCACCGGCTGGCCGGCCCTGCGGCTCGGCGGTCACCTGCTGACCGACCTCGGCGAGCTGACCCCGGCCCGGCTGACGTACGGCAGGCCGCGCAGGCCGGGTGAGGTGGCCGCCCCGGAGGCCAGGACGGCCTGGGCGCGGACGGCCTGTGAGCTCGCCGCGGTGCGCGGGCAGGGCGTGCGCAGCGTCAACGCCTGGGAGTTCGCCCGGCAGCCGCTGCCGGGCGGTGCGGGAGTCGCGGCCTGGTTGTGCACCCGGGCGGAGACCTGGCGGGGTGCGGGCAGCCGGACGCTGGCCCAGGTCCAGACCCCGGTGCCGAACGGGCAGCCGTACGCCCCCGGTGCGGTGACCGCCCGTGCGGAGGGCGGTACGGCCTGCGGTCCGCGGGCGCCGCGGGCGCTGGCGGGGGCGTTGTGGAAGGCTCCGGCCGGCCAGTGGTGGCTGCTGGCGGCCGGCAGCGAGCAGGTCAGGTCGATCACCGCGTCCGGTGCGGTGCACGGTGCGGCGCCGGGCCGGTTCCTGACGCTGCCGGCGAAGGCGGGCGACAACGCGGAGCTGGCCGGCCGGCTGGCCAACGGCAAGAAGGTCGACGCGGTGGGCTGATGGGAGCGGCGCCGGATTTTCGTCGTACGAGGGGTATCGACAACTCCTTACCCGCCAGTACATTGACGCCATGTCTAACAAGGCCTCGTTGCGGCCCCGGCCGGTCGCGTCCGAGCACACCCCGCTGAAGGCCCGCAACGTCGTCTTCGACTGGGCGGACACCCCGTTGCACTGGATCCCCGGCGACCCCGCCAGCACCCATACGATCAATGTGCTGCACCTGCTGCTGCCGGCCGGCGAGCGCTGGTTCGTGCACGTCTACAAGCAGGCGCTGCCGTACGTCCGCGATCCGCAACTGCGTGCGGACGTGCTCGGGTTCATCGGCCAGGAGGCGATGCACTCCCAGGCGCACGACGAGGTGCTGCCGCACCTCAAGGAGCAGGGGCTGGACCCCACCCCGTACACCGCACAGGTCGACTGGCTCTTCGAGAAGCTGCTCGGCGACCGCACCCTGCCGCCGGGCCGGGCGCGCCGGTGGTGGCTGCTGGAGCGGGTCGCCCTGATCGCCGCCATCGAGCACTACACCGCGTTCCTGGGCGACTGGGTGCTGGGCGCCGAGGCGCTGGACGCCAGGGGCGCCGATCCGACCATGCTCGACCTGCTGCGCTGGCACGGCGCCGAGGAGGTCGAGCACCGCTCGGTCGCCTTCGACCTGTTCGTCCACCTCGACGGCGGCTACCGGCGCCGGGCCCGCACCTGGGCCACGGCCTTCGGCGCACTGGTCTTCCTGTGGCAGCGCGGCACCCGCTTCTTCCTGGAGAACGACCCGACGCTGGCCGACGGCCGGGCCACGTTCCGGGAGTTCCTCCGCGGCGGGCGCGAGGGCGTACTGCCCACCGCGGGCGCCATGGTCCGCTCCATCCCGCAGTATCTGAGCCGCAGTTACCACCCCTCCCAGCACGGCGACACCGCCCGGGCCGTGGCCTATCTCGCCGGCTCCCCCGCCGCCATCGCGGCCGCGGCCCGTACGTCCGGAGGTGCCTGAGATGCCGCGCATGGGCACGGTCGTCGCGGTGGGTGCGGCGGCCCTGGTCGCCCGGCGGGCGCTGCGCCGGCGCGTGCGGGCCTCGCCGCTGTGGCCGCTGCCGGCCCTGGACGAGCCCGTCTCCGGCCGCGGCCGGGCCGGGGTACGCGCGAAGGCGCGACGGCTGACGGTCGTGGAGCGGACGATGGAGGCCGAGGGCGTGCTCCGGCTCCGCCTGGCGGGCACCGATCTGCCCGCCTGGGAACCGGGCGCGCACGTGGATCTGGTCCTGCCCTCCGGTGCGGTCCGCCAGTACTCCCTGTGCGGCGACCCCGCGACCCCGGATGCCTACACCATCGCCGTCCGGTGCATCGAGGACGGCCGGGGCGGCTCGCGCGAGGTCCACGAGCAGCTGCACGAGGGCACGGAGGTGGAGGTCCGCGGCCCCCGCAACCGCTTCCCCCTCACCGACAGCCACGCCTACGTCTTCATCGCCGGCGGCATCGGCATCACCCCGATCCTGCCGATGGTCCGCCGGGCCGAACGGGCGGGGGTGCCCTGGCGGCTGCTGTACGGCGGGCGGTCCCGGGCCTCGATGCCGTTCCTGGCGGAGGTCGAGAAGCTGGCGGGGGCCGAGCCGGGCCGGGTCACGGTGGTCGCCGAGGACGAGGACGGCCGGCCGGACCTGGCCGCGCTGCTCGCCGCCGCGCCGCCGCACGCGGCGGTCCACTGCTGCGGCCCGCAGCCCCTGATGGACGCGGTCGCCGCCCTGCTGCCCGGCGGCCCGGACGGCCTCACCCTGCACACCGAACGCTTCGCCCCGGCCGCTCCCCCGGCGGCCGGCGGGGAGCTGCCGTTCGAGGTGGAGCTGCGGCGCACCGGCCGCACGGTCCCGGTGCCCGCCGGGACCAGCATCCTGCGGGCGATCCGCGACCAGGCGCTGCCGGATCTGCCGTACTCCTGTGAGCAGGGGTTCTGCGGCACCTGCCGGCAGCGGGTGCTGGCCGGCGAGGTGGACCACCGCGATGAGCTGCTGACGGACGCCGAGCGCGACGACTCGGTGCTGATCTGCGTCTCGCGGGCGCGGGCCGGCGAACGGCTGGTGCTCGATCTGTGATTCCGCGCCGCGCCCCGGGTCGTTAGGGTGGTCCGCATGACGACCGGGGCGCGGCGCAGGATGGGCGTCGAGGAGCGGCGCGATCAGCTGATCGCGGTCGCCCTCGGCCTGTTCAGCCACCGCGCGCCCGAGGACGTGTCGATCGACGAGATCGCCGAGGCGGCCGGCATCTCGCGGCCGCTGGTCTACCACTACTTCCCGGGCAAGCAGCAGCTGTACGAGGCCGCGCTGCGGCGGGCCGCGGACGAGCTGACCACCCGCTTCGTGGAACCGCACGAAGGCCCGCTCGGCGCCCGCCTGTTGCGCGTCATGGAGCGCTTCTTCGACTTCGTCGACGAGCACGGCCCCGGCTTCTCCGCGCTGATGCGCGGCGGCCCGGCGATCGGCTCGACCCGTACCAGCGCCCTGATCGACGGCGTCCGCCAGGCCGCGTACGACCAGATCCTCGCACACCTCGCCCTCACCGACCCGCCGCCGCGGCTGGAGATGGTGGTGCGCTCGTGGATCTCGCTGGCGGAGACCACCGCCCTTCTCTGGCTGGACGGCCGCCGGGTCCCCCGCGCCGAGCTGGAACGCCAGCTCGTCCATGATTTCGCCGCGCTGGCGGCGGTGAGCGCGGCGTACGACGACCGCATGGCCGGGATCGTCCGCCGCATCCTGGCGGACGAACCGGCGGACGGGATGTTCGCGGACCTGGTGGGCCGCTTGATGGCGCTGCCGCAGCCGGTCTAGGTGGGTGCCCCGTGGGGTGGTGGCCGTGCGGCCGTCCCCCTGGGGCTCGGGGGACGGCCGCACGGATGACGTCTAGGCCTTGCCGGTGAGGCTGGCGAACACCACCACGTTGTCCGGGTAGTAGTGCTTGCCCTGGTCGTAGTCCCCGCCGCAGGTGATCAGGCGGAGGCCCGCGTGGTCGAGGTTCTGGTAGACCTCCACGGTGGGGAACTTGTTCTTCGGATACTGGGCGACGCGGTCGACGGTGAACTTCGCCGTGCTGCCGTCCTTCCGGGCGACGTCGATGGTGTCCCCGCGCTTCATCGACGACAGCTTCTGGAACACCGACGGGGTGCCGTTCCAAGTGACGTGGCCGGCGATGACGGCCGGTCCGCGGGCCCCCGGCGTCGGGCCGGGCCGGTACCAGCCCGCCTTGGCCGGATCGCGCGGCGTCTCCATCGTCCCGTCCGGGTGCTGTCCCAGCGTCTCCAGCGTGGAGGACACCTTCAGTGCGGGGATGGACAGCCGCACGGGGTCCGACGTCGGCATGCTCGCGGTGGCGGCGCCCGGTCCGTCCGTCGCTGCGGACGCCTCGTCGTGGGCGGCGTGACCGCCCTGGCCCGGCGGCTCGGCGGGGAGCGAGCGCGGCGGCGCGGCGTCCTGTCCTCCGCACCCGGCGAGCAGTACGGCCGCGACCGCAGCGGCGAGCCCGCCGCCGAGGGCCCGGCGGCTCCGGCGGCCGGTGGTCACGGCGGCCCTGACGGGGGCGGTCATGCGGCGGCCCCGCCGTTCTCGCCGCGTACCGGGGCGAGTGGCGCCCGGCGGCGGCGCAGCAGGACCAGGGTGCCGGTCGCCGCCGCCACGGCGGTCGCGCCGGCGCCCAGCAGCGCGAGGGGAACGCTGCTGCCGGCGGGCGGGTCCACCGGCCCGGTCCCGGTCTCGACCCCGCCGACCGGGATGGAGCCGACCGCGGCGCCCTGGACCTCACCGCAGTTGGTCGGGGCGGTGGCCTCCTGGGGGAGTTTGGGGTCGAGTTCGCTCTTGCCCGCGCCGTCGAAGTCGTACTTGTTGTTGCCGTTGCGGTCGATGCCGTGCTGCACGATGTGCAGGTCCTTGATGTGGTCGACGACGTCCTGGGAGACGGTGAGCGTGCGCTCGTAGGAGAGCTTGCCCTGGGCGTCGGCCGTCGGCATCCGGTCCACGGCGAGGCCGCTCTTGGCGTCGGTGGAGCCCCGGGTGGTCAGCGAGATGTTGATGTTTCCGTACTGGACGGTGGCTTCGGTGTTGTTGATGACCCCGTCGCCGTTGGTGTCGGCGCTCGGGTCGGGGCAGTGGAAGTCGTGCCCGTCGGTGGAGCCGTGGAGGTGCTGGGCGTGCGGCTGCCCGGGGACGAGCCCCTCGGACTCGATCTTCACCGTCAGCTGGTTGCCCTTGAGGCTGAGCATCGCGACGCCCTTGGAACCGGAGTTGTTCAGCTGTGCCAGGTTGATCTGGTAGGCCCCGTCGGCGGCGGCTGCCGGGGAGGCAGCGCCGACCGTGAGGGCCAGGGCGGCCGGCAGCGCGGCGAGTGCGGCGAGGCGGCTGGTACGCGTGGGGATCACGTTCGTTCCTTTCCGACGGCCCTCCACGGCGGAGGCCCGCATCATCCAGGTGCGAAGCGACACCTCGGCGAGGTATCACCCTCTTATTCGCAGCGCCGGCGTCCGAGGGCGGCTGGGACGGGAAATTTGTCGCTACGGCACAATTCCGCGCATGACAGAGAAGATCATGTTCCGGCTCGCCGGCGACGGCGATCCGCAGGTCCTCGTCGGCCTGTACGACGCGGCCGCACGGTGGATGCAGCGGTCCGGCATCGAGCAGTGGAAGCCGGGCGGGAAGAGCGCCGAGCACTTCCGGCTGCGGATGAAGGAGGGCGAGGTCTGGCTCGCGGAGGCCGGCGGGCACATAGCCGGGGCCTACGAGCTGTGGTGGGAGGACGAGCCCGCGTGGGGGCCGCAGCCGCCGGAGGCGGGGTATGTGCACCGGCTGATGGTGGACCGGGAGCGGGCACCGGCGGGCACCGGGCGGGCGATGCTGGCGCATGCGGAGCGGCGGATCGCGGAGGCCGGCCGCACCTGGGCGCGGCTGGACTGCCTCTCGTCCAATCCGCGGCTGCGGTCGTATTACGAGGGTGCCGGGTACACGGTCGTCGGGGAGCAGCCGTTCAAGGAGGATGGCGGCGGAAGTCCGTACGCCGTCACCCTCCTTGAGAAGCGGCTGGGTGGTTAGCCGGTGGGCGGTTAGCCGGTCGGCCCGCGGTCAGCGGTGCGGGCTCAGCGGCGGTGGAAGACCGCGACCGTGTAGGGCGGCACCGTGAACGTGCCGGTGGCCTCGGCGTACGAGGCGGTGGCGGTGGTGCGGTCCGTGCCGTGGGCCTGGACGGGGTGCAGGGCGTAGGGCCGGCCGGCCAGGGCGGCGACGGTCTGGTGCTGCTCCCGCGGCGTGGCGTTGAAGACGATCACCAGGTCGGCGAGGCGCATGGTGAGCACGCCCGGCGTCTCGTCCTTCCCGGAGAGGGGGAAGGAGAGCTGCGACTGGACCTGCGCGATGGTGGCCAGGCCGAAGGCCGGCTCCGTGGCGTGGAGGCGGAGCAGGTCGCGGTAGGCGGCCGAGGCGCCGCGGATGGTCGCGCAGTCGGGGCGGAGGGCCGGATCGGCCAGCAGGGGCTTGGCGTAGGGCCACTTGTCCTTGTTGTCGGCGGCCGGCGGCAGCCCGCGGCCGAAGCCGTTGCCGTCGGCGCAATTCCAGTGCACGGCGTTGAACCAGTCGCCGCTGTTGAAGGAGTTGCGGTCCAGGGACTTGGAGCGGAGCAGGTCCGAACCGGCCTGGGAGAGCGCGGGGCCCTGTGAAAGGGCCGCGGTGGCGAGTGCAAGAACTTGCAGGCGGGCGCGGTCGGTGGGGCTGGTTCCTTGCGGAAGCTTGTAGGCGAGGGCGTCGTAAAGCGTTTCGTTGTCGTGCGCGTCGGCGTAGGCGAGCGCATCGCCGGGGGCGGCGGCGTAGCCGGCCGGGGCGCCGTTGTAGTCGACCTGCGCGCCCTTGACGCGGTGGCCGGCGGTGTCGGTGAAGGTGTAGTCGGCGAGGTTGCCGGTGAGGCCGACCTTGAGGAGGTCCTGGTAGTGCAGGAGCCGGGAGCGCTGGGCGGCCGGATCGCCGTTCGCCGGTGAGGAGTTGGGGGCGGTGAAGAGGCCCGAGCCGAAGCCCTGGACGCGGGGGTCGGCGTCGAAGGGGCCGCCGCCGCGCACCGCGTCCCGGGCCCGGTCGTTGAAGGTGGCGATGCCGGTTCCGGCCATGTTCCGCTGGGTGGCCTGGACGAAGCGGGCGTCGTTCGCGGCCTCGCCGAAGTTCCACCCCTCGCCGTAGAGGATGATCTTCTTGCCGTCCACGCCGTCCCGGGCCGGGGTGAGCGCGTCGAGGGCCTTGCGGACGGCCAGGATGTTGGCCTTCGGGTGGTGTCCCATGAGGTCGAAGCGGAAGCCGTCGACCTTGTACTCCTTGGCCCAGGTGACCACCGAGTCGACGACGAGCTTGCCCATCATGGTGTGTTCGGGTGCGGTGCCCGAGCAGCAGGTGGAGGTGGCGACCGAGCCGTCGTCGAGCAGCCGCTGGTAGTAGCCGGGGACGATCCGGTCGAGGACCGAGTGCGGGTCCTGGCCCGAGGCGGCGGTGTGGTTGTAGACGACGTCCATGACGGTGCGCAGGCCGATGCCGTTGAGGCCCTGCACCATGCGGCGGAATTCGACGGTGCGGGCCGGGCCCTCGGGGTCGGAGGCATAGGAGCCCTCGGGCACGGTGTAGTGCAGCGGGTCGTAGCCCCAGTTGTACGCGTCGCGGGCGGCGGACCTGGTCACGCACTCCTGCTGGCTCTCGGAGTCCGGCGCGTAGGAGGCGAGGTCGCAGCGGGGGCGGTCCTGGTCGGCACGCTTTTCGGGGACGGTGGCGCCGTCAAAGGCCGGCAGCAAGTGGATGTAAGAAGTTCCGGCGGCTGCAAGGGATTTCAGATGTTGCATGCCGTCGGAACGGCGGTCGGTGAAGGCGAGGTACTGGCCGGGGTGGCGGGGGGTGCGGTCCTCGACGGAGAAGTCGCGGAGGTGCAGTTCCTGGATGCGGGCCCGGCGCAGCGGCACCGCGGCGGGCTTGCGCAAGTCCGCCCAGCCCTTGGGGGCGAGCCGCGGGTCGTCGAGGTCGACGACCAGACTGCGGGCGGAGTCGGCGGTCAGGGCGGTGGAGTAGGGGTCGGTGACCTTGTTGGTGACGGTCCTGCCGATCGTGGGCGCCCAGACGGTGACGAGGTAGCGGTAGGGCTTCCCGGCCCAGTCGCGCTGCCCCTGGACGCGCCAGACGCCGCTGCGGTCGTCGCGCCGCATCGGGACCGTACGGCCGTCGAGTTCCAGGGCGACGGTACGGGCGGTGGGTGCCCATACGGAGAGGGTGGGGCGGCCGTGGTGGAAGACCGGCCCGAGCGCGGCGTGTTGGGCCTGCGTGCCGTACAGGTCGTCGAGAACGCCGGGTATCTGCACGCCCGTTGTGGTGCTCCGACCGTCCGCGGTGCGCTGGGTGGCGACCAGGCGTCCGCGCAGCGCCGTACGGGCGAGGCCGCGGTCGCGGGGGTCGACGGTGAAGGCCGGATAGCCGGTGAGGTGCGGGAAGGCGGCGCGTTCGGCGGGGGTGAGGCTGCCGGGGGTGAGCCGGAGGCGCTGGCCGGACGCCCCTGCTCGCCCGGTCCCGAACTCCAGCTGGGCGTCGGACCGTTCCGCGCCCTTCCAGACCACGGTGTCGCGGTCGATCCACTGCGCCAGGGCCGGTTGCGGGCCGGGCGGCGGGGCGGCGTGGGCCGGCTGCTGCGGGGAGGAGACCAGGAGGGCTGCCGCGCCGACGGCCAGGGCGAGGGCTGCGGCCAGGCGCCGGGCGGGGCCCCGGCGTGCGGTGGTGAACATGGCTCATGGTTCTATCCGCGACGATCCGACGTTGCAAGACCTTACGCAAGACATTGCAAGGGTGTTACGTTGCTGGCACAGCCGGTCCGGCCGGCCGGAGGTCCATCACAACGGGCCCTACGCGCCCGGCCGGTCGGACCGGCCCCATTCCCGTGAATCGGACCGGCCCCATCCCCGTGAAGTGGTTGCTGAAGTGCCGCCAAGTACCGCTGAAGTGGCGCATTGTCACCCGTACCGCCGCACATACCGCGTCAGTCCTGCGCGAGCGGGGAAGTCACCCCGCATGATCGACGATCCTGGGCACGACACCGCCGACGCACGGCACACCGCCGGCACACCGGACCACGACGACGCGACCCGCCGCTATTACGAGACCGGCGACGTCGACGCCTTCTACGACGCCGTCTGGGGCGGCGAGGACATCCACGTCGGCATCTACGCCGAGGGCGACGAACCGATCGGGGAGGCCTCGCACCGCACCGTCGAGCACACCGCGGACAAGGTCGCCGACCTGCTCGGCCCGCACGCCACCGTGCTCGACCTCGGCTCCGGATACGGCGGCTCGGCCCGCGCGCTCGCCGAACGCTTCGGCTGCCGCGTCGTGGCCCTCGACCTCAGCGAGGCCCACAACCGCCGCCACCGCGCGGCCAACGCCCAACGCGGCCTGGACGGCCTGATCGAGGTCGTCACCGGCTCCCTCAACGACCTGCCCTACGAGGACGGACGGTTCGACGTCGTCTGGTCCCTGGAGGTGCTGTGCCACGTGGAGGACCGGGAAGGCGCGCTGGCCGAGGCCGTACGCGTACTACGACCGGGCGGCGCCCTGGTCTTCTCGGACATCATGGCGCCCGAGGAGCCCCCGGCGGAGGCGGTACGCCCCGCGTTCGCCCGGCTCGGCGTACAGACCCCGGCCACCCCGGCCTTCTATCTGGCGCAGCTGTCCGAACTCGGCCTCAAGGGCGCCGACTTCGAGGACCGCACCCCGGACCTCGCCACCCACTACGCCCGCCTCGACGAGGACGTCCACCACCGCGCGGCCGAACTGCGCGACCGCATCAGCCCGGCCTACGTCGACGACCTGCTGGCCAACCTCCCCCTCTGGACCGACGTCACCCGTCGCGGCCTGCTCCGCTGGGGCCTCTTCCACGCCCGGCGGCCGGCGGGCTGAGGTCGTCCGTCCCCGGCTCCTCACCGGCCCGGCAGGTCCAGATCCGCCCGGACGATCTTGCCCACCGCGGGCCGGTCGAGGACGGTCCAGCAGGTGGCGAGCGCGGCGACGAGGACCAGCCCCCGGCCGGTCTCGGCATCGGGCGCCGGCGGCACGAGGGTCCCGGGGGCCGGCGGGCGCCGCTCCGTACGGGTGTCGGCGACCTCGATGCGGAGGGTGCCCGGCCGGGCCGAGCCGGGCAGTTTCAGCAGACGCAGTTCGAAGTCCCGGCCGGCCACCCGGCCGTGCGTGGCCGCATTGGCGGCGAGCTCTCCGACGATGACGGCGGCGGTGTCCGAGACCTCGCCGCCGTACGGGAAGCCCCAGACGTCGAGCTGCTGGACGGCCAGATAGCGCGCGAGGCGGGCCCCGCGCCGGGTGGCGCTGAAACGCTGCGTGAACATACGTACGGTGACGGTTGCTTGGGCTTGCATACGGCCAACGGTGCTGGTCAGCAGGCACGTACACCAGAAACTCGACTCGTACTTCGGGAACTGTACGAGCTGAGTACGTGGACGGGTCGGGTAACGGGCCGTAACCATGGGTGACTTGCGGGGTCAGTACCAGTCACCTCGGGAGTACCCGACATGGAAGACAGCAGCACCGACCACTACGACAGCGGCAGGCCCGAGCCGTCCGGCAGTCTGCGGACCTTCGGCGCGGTCTATCAAGGGTTCCGCGAGAACGCGGGTTTTACGCAGGAGGCGCTGGCACCGGCGATCCGGTATTCGGCGCACTACATCGGCTCCGTCGAACAGGGCCGACGCCTCCCGTCGAAGAAGTTCATCGACCGCTCGGAGGAGACACTCCACGCGAACGGGGTGCTCAGGAAGGCCGCCAAGCGGCTTTCGAAGCAGCCCGGACTGGCACGGTGGTTCCGCGAGTGGGCGGAGCTGGAGAAGCAGGCGATCAGCCTGTATACGTACGAATGCCGGCTGGTGCCGGGGCTGTTACAGACGGAGGCGTATGCGCGGACGCTGTTCACGGAGCAGCTTCCGCATCAGGACGACGAGCAGATCGATGTCCAGTGGGCGGCACGGTCCGAGCGCCAGCGACTGCTGCGCGAGCGCCCCAACACCGCCTTCCGGTTCATCCTCGAAGAGCAAATCTTCCTTCGCCGTACGGGCGGGGCGGAGGTCACCCGGCAGGCCATCGACCACGTCCTCGAAGTCTGCGAACTCCGGAACGTAGACATCCTGCTCATGCCGCTTGTACAGGAGAACCATGCAGGTCTGGACGGGCCGATGCGGCTACTGGAGACCCCGGACAACGAGTGGTTCGGCTACTGCGAAGGGCAGCGGGGCGGGCTGTTCATTTCCGACCCGAAAGAGCTCAGCATCCTTCAAATGCGGTATGCGAGACTGCTTTCGCAGGCTCTGACCCCCAAAGACTCCCGGAGCCTGCTGAAGCAGATCCGAGGAGCGCTATGAGCAGCACCCCCGAACTGACCTGGTTCAAAAGCAGCTACAGCGGTGGCGACGGCGACGACTGTGTAGAGATCGCTCTCGATTGGCGCAAGTCCAGCTACAGCAGCAGTGGAGACGGCGACTGCATAGAAATCGCCGCCTGCCCCACCACCGTCCACATCCGCGACTCCAAGGACAAAGACGGCCCGCGACTCGCGGTGGAGGCAGGGGCATGGGCGGCGTTCGTGGCGTACGCGACCAAGGAAGCCTGACTGCCAGACAGAGGAGCGTCATGACGACCGCCCCTGAACTGACCTGGTTCAAAAGCAGCTACAGCGGCGACTCGGGCGACAGCTGCGTAGAAGTCGCCCTCTCCTGGCGCAAGTCCAGTTACAGCGGCGATGATTCCGGCGACTGCATAGAAATCGCCGCCACCCCCGCCACCGTCCACGTCCGCGACTCCAAGGACAAGGACGGCCCGCAACTCGCGGTGACGGCAGGGGCATGGGCGGCGTTCGTGGCGTACGCGACGACCAAGGCAGCGACGGCCTGATCGTCGGAGGTCAGGACGGCGCAGGCCCCGTCGACCCCCGTACGACCAGTTCCGGTTGGAAGACGAACTCGGTGCGGCGGACGGCGTCCCGTTCGCCGCGGTCACGGTCGTGGATCTCCTCGATCAGGGCGCCGACGGCCGCGGTCGCCATGGCGTGCACCGGCTGGCGGACCGTGGTCAGCGGCGGGTCGGTGAAGGCGATCAGCTGGGAGTCGTCGAAGCCGACGACGGAGAGGTCGCCGGGTACGTCCAGGCCGCGGCGGCGGGCCGCGCGGACGGCCCCCAAGGCCATCAGGTCGCTGCCGCAGACGATGCCGGTGCAGCCCTGGTCGAGCAGGGCGGCGGCCGCCGCGTCGCCGCCCTCGACGCTGAACAGGGTGTGCTGGACGCGCCGTTCGGCCTGCCCCCTCGACAGGCCGAACGACTCGCCCAGCGCCGTCACGAAGCCCTCGGCCTTGCGGCGGGAGGGGACATAGCGGACCGGGCCGACGGCGAGACCGATGCGTTCGTGCCCCAGCTCGGCCAGGTGGCGCACCGCCATCCGGGCCGCCGCCCCGTCGTCGGGCGAGACGAACGGCGCGTCGATCCCCGGGTGGTAGCCGTTGATCAGGACGTACGGGACGCCGCGGGCGGTCAGGCGGGCGTAGCGGGACGGGTCCGCGCGGGTGTCGGCGTGCAGGCCGGAGAGGAAGACGATGCCGGTGACGCCGCGTTCCTCCAGCTGCTCGACGAGTTCGTCCTCGGTGGCCCCGCCCGGCATCTGGGTGCACAGGACGGGGGTGTAGCCGTGGCCGGCCAGCGCCTGCTCGATGATCTGCGCGAACGCCGGGAAGATCGGGTTGGTCAGCTCGGGGATGACCAGTCCGACCAGGCCCGCGCTGCGGCGCCGTAAGCGCACCGGCCGCTCGTGGCCGAGGACGTCCAGCGCGGCGAGCACCCGCTGCCGGGTGCCCGCCGCCACGCCCGCCCGGCCGTTCAGCACCCGGCTCACGGTCGCCTCGCTGACCTGCGCCTGCGCGGCGACGTCGGAGAGCCGGGGCGGGTGGTGCGGTGGACCGGTCAGGGTCACTCGGCCCACCAGACGGTGGTGTCGGCGGGCAGTGAGACGTTGTCCGGAGCGGTTTCGGGTACGTCGAGCGGGCCGGAGGCGAGCAGGACCCTGCCGTATGCGGGGAGGGTGACCGGTTCCTGCGTGGTGTTGGCCGTGCAGACCAGGCCGCCGGGGCGGCGGAAGGCCAGCACGCCGGCGGGGGCGTCGAGCCACTCGACGGTGTCCCCGGCGCCGAGGCCGGGGTGGGTGCGCCGCAGGGAGAGCGCGGTGCGGTAGAGCTCCAGGGTGGAGGCCGGGTCGCCGGTCTGCGCCTCTACGGTCAGCGGGGCCCAGTCGGTGGGCTGCGGCAGCCAGCTGCCGCCGGTCCCGAAGCCGTACGGGGGTGCCTCGCCGCTCCACGGGAGCGGCACCCGGCAGCCGTCGCGCAGTCCGTCCTGGCCGCTGTTGCGGAAGAAGGACGGGTCCTGGCGGACCTCGTCGGGCAGGTCGGTGACCTCGGGCAGGCCCAGTTCCTCGCCCTGGTAGACGTACGCGGAGCCGGGCAGGGCCAGCATCAGCAGGCCGGCGGCACGGGCCCGGGCCGGGCCGCCGCCGAGCCGGGTGCGGTGGCGCACCACGTCGTGGTTGGACAGCACCCAGGTCGTCGGCGCGCCGACCGGACGCATCGCGTCGAGCGAGGAGTCGATCGCCTGGCGCAACGCGTCCGCGTCCCAACCGGTGTTCAGGTAGTGGAAGTTGAACGCCTGGTGGAGCTCGTCGGGGCGGAGGTAGAGCGCGGTGCGCTCGGCGGTGGGGGTCCATGCCTCGGCGACCGCGATCCGCTCGCCGGGGTACTCGTCGAGGACGGTGCGCCAGGAGCGGTAGACCTCGTGCACACCGTCCTGGTCGAAGAACGGGAGGGCCTGGTTACCGAGGAGGGTGAGCTGCTCGGCGTGGCCCATGTCGGGCAGGCCGGGGGCCTTGACCAGGCCGTGCGCGACGTCGACCCGGAAGCCGTCCACGCCCAGGTCCAGCCAGAAGCGCAGGATGGAGCGGAACTCGTCCTGGACGGCGGGGTGGTCCCAGTTGAAGTCGGGCTGTTCGGGGGCGAAGAGGTGCAGGTACCACTCGCCGTCGGCGACCCGGGTCCAGGCGGGGCCGCCGAAGAGCGACTCCCAGTCGTTGGGCGGCAGTTCGCCGTTCTCGCCGCGGCCCTTGCGGAAGTGGAAGCGGTCCCGGGCCGTGGAGCCGGGGCCCTCGGCCAGCGCGCGGCGGAACCATACGTGCTGGTCGGAGCAGTGGTTGGGGACGATGTCGACGATGATGCGGAGGCCCAGGTCATGGGCGTCGCGGAGGACCGCCTCGGCGTCGGCAAGGGTGCCGAACATCGGGTCGATGGCGCGGTAGTCGGCGACGTCGTACCCGGCGTCGGCCTGCGGCGAGGCGTAGAACGGGCTGAGCCAGACGGCGTCCACGCCCAGGTCCCGCAGGTACGGCAGGCGAGCGCGGATGCCCGCCAGGTCGCCCATGCCGTCACCGTTGCCGTCGGCGAAACTGCGCGGGTAGACCTGGTAGATCACCGCGTCCCGCCACCAGTCGGTGGCCGGGGTGGCCTGCTCGGGGGCGGCGTTGTGCTGGAGGGTCATCTCATCCCTTTGTTGTCCCGGCCGTGAGGCCGGCGACGAGGTGGCGTTGGGCGAAGGCGAAGACGAGTGCGGCCGGAACGGCGATGATCACGGCGGCGGCGGTCATCGAGCCCCAGTCGTTGGTGTACTGGTTGACGAAGGTCTGCAGCCCGCCGGCGAGGGTGAGGTTCTCCTCGCCGGTCATGAAGGCGGAGGCGTAGGCGACTTCGGCCCAGGCGGTGACGAAGGTGTAGAAGCCGGTGACGGCGAGGCCGGGGCGGGCCAGCGGCAGGACGAGCCGCCAGAAGGTGCCGAAGGGGTTGAGGCCGTCGACCCGGCCGGATTCGTCGATCTCCACCGGGATGGTGTCGAAGAAGCCCTTCATCATCCAGGCGCAGAAGGGGACGGCGATGGTGAGGTAGGTGATGACCAGGCCCGCGGGCTGGTTCAGCAGGCCCAAGGTCGCCATGAGGTTGTAGAGCGGCACGATGAGCACCGCGACCGGGAACATCTGGGTGATCAGCAGCAGCCACATCAGCGGGCGCATGCCGGGGAAGCGGAAGCGGCTGACGGCGTATCCGGTGGTGGCGGCGATGAAGACGCCGAGGACGGTGGTCAGCCCGACGATCACCACGGAGTTCTTGAACCAGGTCAGGAACTCGGTGTCGGCCAGTACGTGGGTGTAGTTGGCGAGCGTGAAGTGGCTGACGAGGCTGGTGGAGAAGGCGTCGTTCTTCGGTTTGAAGGACGTCACCAGCAGCCAGAGGGGCGGGAAGACGGCGATCACGGCGGCGAGGGCCAGACCGGTGTGCAGTCCGGCGGACGCCAGGCGGGAGCGCTCGTTCCGCCGGTTGCGCGGTGTGCGGGTCATGGCGGTGGTCACCACACCTCTCCCTGCTTGCGCAGCGCCCGGCGGTAGACGACCGCGACGGCGGAGAGCAGCAGCAGGATCAGGACGCCCCAGGTCGCGGACTCGGAGAAGTTGCGCGGGCTGTCGACGAAGGAGAGCCGGTAGGCGTAGGTCACCAGGATCTCGGTGGCGTCGCCGGGGCCGCCCCGGGTCAGCAGGAAGATCACCGGGAACATGTTGAAGGTCCAGATGGTGGAGAGCAGGATCACGGTGCTGCTGACGGTGCGCAGTCCGGGCACGGTGATGTGCCGGAACCGCTGCCAGGCGTTGGCGCCGTCCATCTCCGCGGCCTCGTAGAGCTCGGCGGGGATGGAGGTCAGGCCGCCGAGCAGGGCGACGAGCATGAAGGGCACGCCGAGCCAGACGTTGACGGCGATGACCGAGAGCTTGGCCCAGGTGGGGTCGTTGAGCCAGGGCACGGCGTCGATGCCGCCGCCGGCCAGCAGCTTGTTGAGGATGCCGCTCTTCTCGTTGTAGAGCATCCGCCAGGTGAAGACGGAGATGAACGCGGGGATGGCCCAGGGCAGGATCAGCGCGAGGCGGTAGAAGGTGCGGCCGCGCAGCTTCCGGTTGAGCATGGTGGCCAGCGTCAGGCCGATGAGGAAGGTGAGGCCGACACAGGCGACGGTCCACAGGACGGTCCAGCCGAGGCGGTCCCAGAAGACGCCGTCGGAGAGCACCGCCTTGTAGTTGTCCAGGCCGGTGAACTTGTAGGTGGCGGGGATGTGGTTGACGCCGATGTTGCGCTCGACGTTGGCCTCGTTGGCGTCGGTGAGCGAGAGGAAGACGCCGCGGACCAGCGGGTAGCCGATGATCACCCCGATGACGAGTACGACCGGGGCGACCATCGTCCATGCGTACCAGTGGGTGCCGAAGGCCCGGCGCACCCGTACAGCAACGGTCACTTGTAGTCCTTGAGCAGCTTCCGGTAGGCGTCGCCGGTCGCCTTGGCGGCCTGCTCGGGCGTGGCTGCGCCGGTGAGCACCTTGTTCATCTGGACCTTGATGGGCTCGAAGAGGGAGTTGCCCTCGGCGATCCAGGGGCGCTGGACGGCGCCGTCGACGGCGGGCTTGAAGAACTTGACCATCTCGTTCTTCTTGACGGCCGGGATGTCGTAGACGGACCTGCGGGTGGGCAGCAGGCTGAGCTGCTCGGTGGTCTGCTGCTGGACCTTGGCGGAGCTCATGTACTTGACGAAGGCGTAGGCGGCGCGGAGGTTCTTGCTGCCGGCGTAGACGGAGAGGTTCCAGCCGCCCTGCGGGGAGCCCTGGGCGGCGCTGCCGGCGGGGACGGGGGCGACGCCGAGGTTCTTCTTGTCCTTGAAGGCCTTGCCGGCGCGGGCGCCCTCGATGTCCCAGGGGCCGTCGATGGCCATTGCGACGGTACCGTCCTTGAGGGCCTTGAGCTGGTTCTCCTGGCCGTCGGTGGCGTCGGTGATGGCGGCCTTGGAGTCGACCAGGTCCTTGAGGGTCTTGAACGCCTTGACGCCGGCGCCGTCGTCGATCTGGACGATCTTGTCGCGGGCGTCGACCATGTTGCCGCCCTCGCCGTAGAGGTAGGGCAGGAACCAGTAGGGGTCGTCACCGCGCAGGTAGAGGGCGGTGGCGCCGGTCTTGGCCTTGATCTTCTTGGCGGCGCCGGCCAGGTCGGCGAAGGACTTGGGGACCTCGACGCCGGCGTCCTTGAGGAGCTTCTTGTTGTAGAAGAGGCCCAGGGTGTCGATGACCTGGGGTGCGGCGTAGGTCTTGCCCTTGAACTTGGTGGAGCCGACGGCCTGCGGGAGGTAGTCGTCGGTCTTGTCGAGGGCGGGGGTGCCGTCGAGCGGGGCGAGGTAGCCGAGGTTGGCGAAGTCGGCGGTCCAGGCGACCTCGGTGCGCATCACGTCGGGAGCGCCGGAGTTGCCGCCGGCGGCGTTCTTGAACTTGGCGTTGGCGTCGCCGAAGGGGACGTTCACATAGGTGACGTGGACCTTGGGGTGTTCCTTCTGGAAACCCTCGGCAAGCTTGCGGTAGGTCGCCTTCTCGGCGTCGTTGGAGGTGTCCCAGAAGGTCACGGTTCCCGACAGTTCGCCGCCGCTGTCCGTGTTTCCTCCGCCGTCACCCCCGCCGCACGCCGTCGCCGCCAGTGCCAGGCCCGCTACCAGCGCGGTGGCTATCGCGCCCCGCATGCCACGCCGCATGTGAACTCCTTAGGGAAATGCCTCAGATGGCGGTCAGGAACGTAACAGCGCTGCAAACAAACCGAAAGACCTTGCGGCAAATTGCTGCAAGACTTGTGGAAGGGATTGCAACGCGATGTCCGGAAAGAGACCCTGGAGAGGCCTGCGGCACCGTCACCCGGCGACCGCCCGAGCGTTGACCCCGTGAAGGCAGACCCGCTGCCTCGCGGCCCCGCCTCTCATGACCCTTGACCTCGACAGGGACGGCAGATGACCCAGGAGCTCACTTCCCCCAGCCCCGCCCCCCAGATGCCCGGACCGGGCCGAGGTCCGGCGTGGTGGCGCGACGCCGTCATCTACCAGATCTACGTGCGCTCCTTCGCCGACAGCGACGGCGACGGCATCGGCGATCTGCGCGGGGCCCGCGCACGGCTGCCGTACCTCAAGGACCTCGGCGTGGACGCCGTCTGGCTCACCCCGTTCTACGCCTCGCCACAGGCCGACGGGGGCTACGACGTCGCCGACTACCGCGCCGTCGACCCGCTCTTCGGCAACCTCCAGGACGCCGACGACCTGATCCGCACCGCCCACGACCTCGGCCTGCGGGTGATCGTCGACGTCGTCCCCAACCACACCTCCGACCGGCACCCGTGGTTCCGCGACCCCGAGCTCGCCCGGCAGCGGTACGTCTTCCGCGCGGGCCGCGGCGCACACGGCGAACTCCCGCCCAACGACTGGGAGTCGGTCTTCGGCGGCCCGGCCTGGACCCGTACCGAGCGCGGCGACTGGTATCTGCACCTCTTCGCCCCGGAACAGCCCGATCTGGACTGGGACAACCCGGACGTGCACGCCGAATTCGAGGCCATCCTGCGCTTCTGGCTCGACCTCGGCGTGGACGGCTTCCGGGTCGACGTCGCCCACGGCATGGTCAAGGCGCCCGGCCTGCCCGACATCGGCCACGGCCAGCAGGCCAAGCTGATCGGCAACCAGGTCCTGCCGTTCTTCGACCAGGACGGCGTGCACACCATCCACCGCGCCTGGCGCCGACTGCTGGACGGATACGGCGAGGAGCACGGCAGGCAGGTGATCGGCGTCGCCGAGGCCTGGGCCCCCACCCCCGAACGCCTCGCCCTCTACGTCCGCCCCGACGAACTCCACCAGGCCTTCAACTTCCAGTTCCTGAACACCGCCTGGCGGGCCGACGCACTGCGCCGGGTCATCGACGCCTCGCTCGCCGCCACCACGTCGGTCGGCGCCCCCACGACCTGGGTACTCTCCAACCACGACGTGGTCCGGCACACCACCCGCCTCGGCGGCGGCCTCGCCCGGGCCCGCGCCGCCACCCTGCTGATGCTCGCCCTGCCCGGCTCCGCGTACCTCTACCAGGGCGAGGAACTGGGCCTGCCCGAGGTCACCGACCTGCCCGACGAGGCCCGGCAGGACCCCGCGTTCTTCCGCGGCCACGCCTCCGGGACGAGCGGCCAGGACGGCTTCCGGGACGGCTGCCGCGTCCCGCTCCCCTGGTCCGGCGAGACCCCGCCGTACGGCTTCGGGTCCGGCGGCAGCTGGCTGCCGCAACCCGCCGACTGGCGCGCCCTGACCGTCGCCGCCCAGACCGGCGACCCGTCCTCCACCCTGGAGCTCTACCGCACCGCGCTCGCCCTGCGCCGGGAGCTGCCGGGCCTGGGCGACGGCGAGATGAGCTGGCAGCCCGCCCCCGACGGGGTGCTCGCAATCGCCCGCCCCGGCGTGCTGTGCACCGTGAACACCCTCGGCCACGAGGTCGGGATCCCGCTGCCCGGCTCTCCACTGCTGTCCAGCGCCCCGGTGGCCATCGACGGCACGACGGCCGCACTGCCCGGTGACAGTTGCACCTGGTGGGCAACCCGGTGACAGCTGCACCCGGTGGGCAATCCGACAGCCGAACGGTAAGGTCCCATCCATGACCGCCCGGCTGGCCGACATCGCAGCGCAGGCGGGTGTCAGCGAGGCCACCGTCAGCCGGGTTCTCAACGGGAAGCCCGGTGTCTCCGCCACCACCCGCCAGTCCGTGCTGGCCGCACTCGACGTGCTGGGCTACGAACGCCCGGTACGGCTGCGGCAGCGCAGCGCGGGCCTGGTCGGGCTGATCACCCCCGAGCTGGAGAACCCGATCTTCCCGGCGTTCGCCCAGGTCATCGGGCAGGCACTGACCCGCCAGGGCTACACCCCGGTCCTCGCCACGCAGACCCCGGGCGGCTCCACGGAGGACGAGCTGACCGAGATGCTCGTCGACCGCGGGGTGGCCGGCATCATCTTCGTCTCCGGACTGCACGCCGACACCTCCGCCGACATGCAGCGCTACGAGCAGCTGCGCGGCCAGGGCGTGCCGTTCGTCCTGATCAACGGCTTCTCCGACAAGGTCCAGGCACCGTTCGTCTCCCCCGACGACCGCGCCGCGGTGGACCTGGCCGTCACCCACCTCGCCGCGCTGGGCCACCGGCGGATCGGGCTGGCACTCGGCCCCAAGCGCTTCGTGCCCGTCCAGCGCAAGATCGAGGGCTTCGTCCGCGCCATGCAGGAGCGACTGCAGATCGGCCCGGCCGAGGCGGAGCCGTACATCCAGCACTCCCTCTACACCCTGGAGGGCGGGCAGGCCGCGGCGAGCGCGCTGATCGAGCGGGGCGCGACCGCGATCGTCTGCGCCAGCGACATGATGGCGCTCGGCGCGATCCGGGCGGCCCGGCAGCGCGGGCTGGATGTACCGCGCGACATCTCCGTCGTCGGCTTCGACGACTCCCCGCTGATCGCCTTCACCGACCCTCCGCTGACCACGATCCGTCAGCCGGTGACGGCCATGGGCCAGGCGGCGGTGCGGGCACTGCTGGAGGAGGTCGGCGGCACCCCGGCCCCGCACAGCGAGTTCGTCTTCCACCCCGAGTTGGTGGTCCGCGGCTCGACCGCTTCGGTCCCGAAGACGACCCGCATCCCCAAGCCGCTGCGGGCCAACTGACGGCCCTGTCTCGGGCCTGGTCGGGTGGACGGTCTCGGGGCCTGGCCTGACAGACCGTCCATGGGTCCGCCCTGAGGCCTTCTCAGGGTCCGCCCCTGAGAACGGCGGGGCCGAGCATCCCCCTCAAGTGCCATACGACGGCTCGAATACCCGACCGAAGGATGATCGGCGACACACCCCTTTCTGGCAGACTGTCTGCCTATGGGTGATGCGCTGACGAGGACTCTGGACGGCCTGCCGACCACCCCGCCACCCAAGGGGGACCGAGCGGACCCGCCTGTGGAAGAGGGCCGACTGGCCCGCCTGCGTACCCCCCGCGCACCCCGGCTCTGGTTCGAGATCCTGCTGATCGCGGTCAGCTACTGGATCTACTCGATGATCCGCAACGCGGTCCCGGAGCAGAAGGCCAAGGCCCTGCGGAACGCGGACTGGATCTGGCAGGCCGAGCACTCCCTCGGCATCGCCGTCGAGCACACCGTCAACCATGCGGTGAACTCGGTGACCTGGCTGATCGTGTCGATGAACTACTACTACGCGACACTGCACTTCATCGTGACGATCGGGGTGCTGATCTGGCTCTACCGCTGGCACCCGGGCCGGTACGCCGCGGCCCGCCTGGCGCTCTTCGCCACCACCGGCGTCGCCCTGGTCGGCTACTACTTCTACCCGCTGGCGCCGCCCCGGCTGATGCCGGACGGCGGCTTCATCGACACCCTCATCGACCACGGCACCTGGGGCTCGATGGCGTCCGGCAACCTCGCCTCGATGTCCAACCAGTACGCGGCGATGCCGTCGATGCACATCGGCTGGTCGCTGTGGTGCGGCATCACGATCGCACTGCTCGCGAAGCCGCTGTGGGCCAAGGTGCTGGGGCTTCTCTACCCCAGCATGACGCTGCTGGTCATCGTCTCCACGGCCAACCACTTCTGGCTGGACGCGCTGGGGGGCGTCCTGTGCATGGCCTTCGGCCTCCTCATGGCCTGCCTCTGGTACGGCACCCTGCCTCACCGACTGGCCCGGCTCGTCCCGGCGCCCGTGGGCTGACCCCCACGCACTTGGCCGTCCCGCCGCGGTTGTTGCTCGCCGTTGCGCGCTTTGCGGCGCCCCGCACGTAGCTGTCTGTCCCGCCGCGGGGCTCGCTCGCCGTTGCGCGCTTTGCGGCGCCCCGCACGTGGCTGTCTGCGGCGCCGCGGGTGTTGTTCGCCGTTGCGCCTGCGGCGGGCTGGGTGGTTGTCGGGTGCGGTGACAGCCCTACAGACTTCGTCCTCCGGTCTGTCCCCTCCCGTTGGTGGGGAGGTTGGGAGGCCGGTGGGGGCGGGCGTCAGGAATATCTCCCCGTTCCGTTGGGTTGAGGCCCGCAAGGGGCGCTCGCGACCCCTACGGGTTCTGTTCGACCGTCCCCTACGGGTCCCCAAAACCCCTTGCACCCCCAACGCTCGCCCCCACCCACCGCATTCCCCTCCCCCAACGGGAGGGGACGGGCCGGAGGGGCCGGTGTTTGGGACGTAAAGCGAAGCAGTCCCAAACACCGGCCCCGGAGGCCCGTCACCGCACCCACCACAAACCCAGCCCGCCGCAGGCGCAACGGCGAGACCACCCGCGGCGCCGCAGACAACTACGTGCGGGGGCGCCGCAAAGCGCAACGGCGAGCAACCCCCGCGGCGCCGCAGACAAGTACGTGGGAAGCCCCGCTACCCCGTGTAGCCCATCCGGCGGGACAGTTCGACGGCCGCCTTCACGGACCGTTCGGCCAGCTCCGGCAGGAGCCCGCGTTCCATCCGGTACGCCGGGCCGGAGACGCCGATCGCGCCGATCACCGCGCCGTCGTGGGCCCGCACCGGTGCCGCGACCGCGTTCAGCCCGATCTCCAACTCCTCGCCGGTGCAGGCGAATCCGTCCTCCAGCGCGGCCGTCAGCTGGGCGCGCAGCGCGGCCGCGGTGGTGAGCGTGTGCGCGGTGAAGCGCGGCAGCTTGCGGGTCACCAGGCTCTCCCGGCGCTCCTGCGGCAGATGCGCCAGCAGCACCTTGCCGCTCGCGGTGGCGTGCAGCGGGGTGCGCCGGCCCAGCCAGTTGTAGGCGGTGACCGCGGCCGCGCCCCTGGCCTGCATGATGTTGACCGCGGCGTCGCCGTCCAGGACCGCGATGTTGGCGGTCTCCCCGGTGTCGTCGGCCAGTGCCCGGCACACCGGCTGGCCCTCCTGCGAGATGTCCAGCCGGATCGCCGCGGCGCCGGCCAGCCGCAGCACCCCGGACCCGAGGTAGTACTTGCCGCGCTCCTTCTCCTGCTCCACCAGCCCGCGGCCCTCCAGCACGCCGAGGATCCGGAAGGCGGTCGACTTGTGGACGCCCAGCTCCGCGGAGATCTCGGTCACCCCGGCCTCGCCGAGTCTGGCGAGGATCTCCAGCACGCTCACCGCACGGTCCACGGACTGGACGGAACCCGCCCCGCCGCGCCGCTCCTCGGACCGGTCGTCCGAGGTCCCGCTCGTATTCGACATGGGTCTTCGTTCACCACCCGGTGGCCCCCGAGGGGCCGTGTGAGGGCATCTTCCGGGAAGCCCTTGACGGCCCGCTCCACGCCTTGGATTCTGTTGCGCATCGCGCTCTGCGATGCGTTATTCAGAACACATGATACCGATCAGCGCGAGGGGGGCCAGATGATTGCCGTCTGCCGCATCGAGGACCTGCCCCAGGGCGAGTCCGTACGGATCGAGATCGACGAGACCACCCCGGCCATCGCGGTCTTCCACACCGAGGACGGCTTCTACGCCGTCGACGACACCTGCAGCCACCAGGACGCCTCGCTCTCCGAGGGCTGGGTCGAGGGCTGCTTCGTCGAATGCCCGCTGCACGCCGCGCTGTTCGACCTGCGCACCGGAGCCCCGACCTGTCTGCCGGCCCGCCGTCCGGTACGTACCCACGAGGTCGGCGTCATCGACGGGATGGTGCACGTCCGGCCCGCGGTCAGGGAAGAGGCGGTGGCCTAGCGGTCGACGGGATGGTCCATGGTCGGCCCGGGGTCAGGGAAGGGGCGGTGGCGTAGCGGTGATGTGAGGGCTCCGCCTGCCGGCCGGGCCGCAGGGGGCGCTCAGGCGGCCGCGCGGTCCGCCGGTGCCGGCCGCTCCCGCCGCTGACGGCGGCGCTCCTGCCGCCGCTCGCGCCGCAGCTCCCGGGCCGTACTGCTCGGCTGCGACTGCACACCGTGGCGCTGCACCCAGACCTGCCGGGTCACCCACACGTCCAGCACCGCCCAGGTGGCGACCACCGTGCCGGCGACCGTACCGAGCACCGCGGGGAACGCCAGCCAGGACCCCGCCAGCGTGCACAGGAACGCCACCATGGCCCCGATCAGGGTGATCGCCACGATGATCACGGCGCGCACCGCGGCGGTCCGTACCGGGTCCGCCATCCGGGGCCGTACCGCCGGCTCCTCCTGCCACAACGGCTCCCTGCCGGTGTCCATGACCGCGTCACACTCCCCGCATCCACCCCGCGCGTCCGCTCCTTGCCGAGTGCCCGGCTTCCACCGGAAGATTCCCCGCCGCCGGACCCGTCCACCCTCATGGTGCACGCACGGAAGCACCGCGGGGTTCCCGGGGGTAGAGCGAAACCGGCCAACCGTCCCACCGCGCCCTCCGGTGCCGGTGTGGGCTCGCGGCGCACAAATACGGGCGGGTTGTCCGGGAATCGGCGGACAACTCAGGACGACCCGGCCGCGGGCCGCGGCACCGGGGCCCGGAGAGCCCTTCGGGTTGGTCCCCCGACAGTAGTAGGCTCGCGCCGTTTGTTGACGGAACACCACCCCCGTGCGCCGGGGTTGACGTAGGGGAGGCCATGCGCTTTCGCGGGAAGTCGGTCCGTCGGAAGATCGTGGCGTTGCTGCTCGTACCGCTGGTGTCCCTGACGACGATGTGGGCGGTCACCACCTATGTCACCGGCCGTTCGGCCAACCAGCTGCTGGACGTCGGCAATGTCGTGAAGAACCTGGGCTACCCCGTCGAGGACGTCATCCAGGCCCTGCAGCACGAGCGCCGCCAGAGCCTGCTCTACCTCGCCGACCGCCGCGGCGCCACCGCGCTGAGCGAACTGCACGCCCGGACCCGGGTCACCGACGACCTGGTCGCCCGGCTGCGCGCCGACGCCGCCGGCCGCGACGTCCGCGAGGACCTCGAAGCCGGCGTCGGCGACCGGATGAACACCCTCCTCAAGGGCCTGTCCTCGCTCCGCTCGCTGCGCAACCAGGTCGAGGACAACACCGTCACCCGCGACGAGGCGATGGAGTCCTACGACGCCCTCGTCGACCCCGGTTACGACTTCCTCGCCGCGGTCCACGCCCTGGACAACGTCGAGATGGACAAGCAGGGCCGCGCCCTGGTCAACGTCACCCGCGCCCGCGAGGCGCTGGCCCGCGAGGACGCCCTGATGTCCGCGGTGCTGGCCTCCGGCAGCATGAGCCGGCGCGATGTGCGCGAGCTGTCCGACCGGATCGCCGAGCGCCGGGTCCTCTACGGCACCAACCTGCCCCTGCTGCCCGCCCGGGACCGCGGCCTCTACGGGGACTACTGGCGCTCCGCCACCGCCCGCGAACTCACCTCCTACGAGGACCGGGTGATCGCCGCCGGCGACCGGGGCGGGCCGGACGCGGTCAACGCCGAACGCTGGAACACCACCGCCGAGAAGGTGCTCGGCGACCTCGCCAGGATGGGCAAGGAGGCCGGCGACCGCTACCAGGAGCGGGTCGCGCCGGCCGCCACCAGCATCGTGCTCAAGGCCGTCGCCGCCGGCGTCCTCGGCTTCGTCGCCCTGCTGGTCTCGGTCATCGTCTCCTTCCGCATCGGCCGCCGGCACGTGCGGGACCTGACCCGGCTGCGCAAGACCGCCCACGAGGTGTCCGGCGTACGGCTGCCGAGCGTGATGCGCCGGCTGGCCGCCGGGGAACAGGTCGACGTGGAGACCGAGGCGCCCCGGCTCGAATTCGGCCCGGACGAAACCGGTCAGGTCGGACAGGCGCTCAACACCCTCCAGCGGGCCGCCATCGAGGCCGCCGTCAAACAGGCCGAGATGCGCCGCGGGGTCTCCGAGGTGTTCGTCAACCTCGCCCGCCGCAGCCAGGTGCTGCTGCACCGCCAGCTGACGCTGCTGGACGCCATGGAGCGGCGCACCGAGGACACCGACGAGCTCGCCGACCTCTTCCGGCTCGACCACCTCACCACCCGTATGCGACGGCACGCCGAGGGGCTGGTCATCCTCTCCGGCGCGGCGCCCTCCCGGCAGTGGCGCAAACCGATCCAGCTGATGGACGTGGTGCGCGCGGCGGTCGCCGAGGTGGAGGACTACGAGCGCATCGAGGTGCGCCGGCTGCCCCGGCTCGCGGTGGACGGCCCGGCCGTCTCCGACCTCACCCACCTGATAGCCGAACTCCTGGAGAACGCCACCGTCTTCTCGCCGCCGCACACCGCCGTCCAGGTGCTCGGCGAGCGCGTCGCCAACGGCTACGCCCTGGAGATCCACGACCGCGGTCTGGGCATGCCCCCCGACCAGCTGCTGGAGGCCAACCTCCGGCTCGCCGAGACCCCCGAGTTCGAGCTGTCCGACACCGACCGGCTCGGCCTGTTCGTGGTCAGCCGGCTCGCCCAGCGCCAGGACGTACGGGTCACCCTGCAGCCCTCGCCGTACGGCGGCACCACGGCCGTGGTCTTCCTCCCCGGCGCGATCCTCACGGAGACCGGCGACGCGGGCGCCGGCCGGGAGGGCGGCGGGCCGGCCGCCGGACCGCTGACCGGCGTCCCGGTGGACGACGAACTCGACCACGCGGCGGGGAAGTTGGCCGCCCTCTCGCAGGTGCCGGTGCCGCTCCCCCCGAGGGAGGGGCGGGGCGTCGTCGACGGACCGGTCGAACTGGAACCGCCGCTGCGACCGGACGAGCTCGGCCCGCTCGACGACGAGGACGCCCTGTTCGGCGGCCCGCGCCGGGGCCGGGACCGCGGACCGCGCGCCGGCATCGCCCCCGTACCGCCGGTCCCCGACGGCGAGCAGCACCAGCAGACCCGCGACCAGGCGCCCGGTGGCGGGCTCGCCCCGCTGCCGCGCCGCCACCGCCCGCCGGTGCTGGTCTCCGACCACGGCCGTACGGTCGACGACCGGGACCGGGACCGGGCCGGGGAGCGGGACCGGGAGCGCGAGGAGCACGCGGTCGAGGACCGGGACCGGCACCGCGACCGGGGCCTGGGCCGGGACGAGCGCCCCGCCGCCCGGGGCTCCGCCGAGGGCCCGGCGGACGTCCCCGCGGACGGCCCCGCCGCAGCCCCGCCCTGCGAGGACCCCCCGGCCGGCCCCGCCACCACGCCCACCGGGCTGCCCCGACGGGTCCGGCAGGCCAGCCTCGCCCCGCAGCTCAAGGCCGACGGGGGCGGCCGGCCCGGCCCGGAGCGGCCGGCCACGCCGTCCGCGGACGACGACCGCGACGCCGAGGCGGTGCGCGCCCGGATGGCCTCGCTCCAGCGCGGCTGGCAGCGCGGCCGCCGTCACAACGGTGAGGAGGACGAGACCCGCGCGGACGGCACACCCCCGGACGCGCACGAACCCGGCGGTCCACCGGCCGCCGCGGACACCACAGATCCGGATGCCCCGGACGGCGCCACGCAGGACGGCACCGCCCCGGGCACCACAGCACCACCAGGAACCACATCGGGAGGGGACGGTCCATGACCGAACCGCAGGCAGCAGCGTTCACCACACCGGGCTCGGCGAAGGGATCCGGCGAGCTGAACTGGCTCCTGGACGACCTGGTCGAGCGGGTCGGCGCGATCCGCAAGGCACTCGTCCTCTCCAGCGACGGGCTCGCCACCGGCGCCTCCAAGGACCTCACGCGGGAGGACGGCGAGCACCTGGCCGCGGTCGCCTCCGGCTTCCACAGCCTGGCCAAGGGCGTCGGCCGGCACTTCGGCGCCGGAGGGGTCCGGCAGACCATGGTCGAACTGGACGAGGCGTTCCTGTTCGTCAGCGCGGCCGGCGACGGCAGCTGTCTGGCCGTGCTGGCCGACGCGGACTCCGACGTCGGGCTGATCGCCTACGAGATGACCCTGCTGGTCAAGCGCGTGGGTACGCACCTGGGCACCGCGCCCCGGTCCGGTCCGGCCAGCTGAGCCAGACGACGGTGACACCATGAGCGACCAGGGCGGCCGGGCGGCGCGCGAGCGGGAGGCGGCCCGCTGGTTCGACGACGAAGCGGGTCCCGTCGTCCGGCCGTACGCCATGACCCGCGGGCGCACCCGGACCGCCGCGGAGGGGCGCCTCGACCTGATCGCGCAGGTGATCGCCGAGAGCCGTGCGGCAAGGACGGCCGAGGACCGGACGCTGTCCCCGGAGCACGTCGAGATCGTCGAGCGGTGCCGGGACGCGCCGCTGTCGGTCGCCGAACTCGCGGCCGAGCTCGACCTGCCGGTCGGTGTCGTCCGGGTGCTGATCGGCGATCTGCTCGACGCCGGCCTGGTCCGGGTCAGCCGGCCGGTGCCGCCGGCCGAACTGCCGGACGAGCAGGTGCTGCGCGAGGTGATCGACGGTCTGCGGGCGCTGTGAGCGGCCGGGACGTCAGCCGCCGCCGTCGCCCTGGTCCGTGCGGCGCGGCGGCGGCCACTGCTCCCCGGCCCGGCCCGGCTCCAGCCGGGCGAGCGCCTCGGTCAGCTGGGCGACCACCTGCTCGATCTGCCGGTGGGTGGTGTGCCGCTCGGTGACGACCGCGGCGAGCAGCAGCGCGGTCAGTGCGGTGATCCCGTTGAACGCCTGCAGGGTGACCATGTTCGTGAACAGGTCGTGGTGCGCGAACGGTCCCGAGCGCTGGGCGGCGGCCACGATCGCCACCGTCGAGACCAGTAGCGCGCACGGCGCCGCGCCGGCCCGCTCGAAGCGGAACGCGGCCCAGATCAGGCACGGCGAGACGAGGAAGAGCAGGTTCATCGGGCTGCTCACGGCGAGCTCGGTGACGGCGAACGTGCAGGCCGCGAGCAGCACCCCCTCCGCCCACCGGTAGGGGTGGAAGCGGCCCCGGGGCGGCCACCGGACGGTGCTCAACAGCAGCAGCACCGGGGTGACGACCAGCACCCCCATCGCGTCCCCGGTCCACCACACCGCCCAGGCGGGCCAGAAGCCGGCGCCGGTCAGCGCCCCGGAGAGGACCAGGACCCCGCTGCCGACGGTGGCGCTCACCAGCATCCCGGTCAGGGCGCCGAGGCCCACCAGCGCCACCGCGTCGCGCAGCCGGTCCAGCCGGGTGTGGAAGTCCACCCGGCGCAGCAGCCCGTGGGAAAGCAGCGGGCCGAGCGTGTTGCCCGCCACGATGGCGCACACGACGAGGAACGACGGCCCCAGCGACACATTGACCAGGAACGCGCCCAGGGCGATGCCCGGCCACACCCGCCGCCCGAACAGCAGCAGCGCGGCCAGGGCGATCCCGGTCGGCGGCCACAGCGGGGTGACCTGCCCGCGGACCAGTTCCTGCAGCAGACCGAGCCGGGCACTGCCGTAGTAGGCACCGGCGGTGCACAGGATCTGCACGGCGAGCGCCCGGTGCCCCGCCGTGGCCGCGAGCATCCGCCCGGCCACGCTGCCGGGTCCGCTCGGCGCCTGCCCGTCCACCGCGCCCGCCTACCCGTAGGGGCCGCCGTCGTGACGGAGCACCAGTACGGCGGCGTCGTCGGTGTGCCCGGTCAGATCGGCGACCGCGACCACCTGGCCGGCCAGGTCGTCGGCCGCGGCCTCGTACGCCGCTCCGACGATGCCGGCCACCCGGGCCAGCCCCTGCTCGATCGGGTAGCTCGGCCCCTCCACCACCCCGTCGGTGAGCAGGACGAACGCCCCGGACCGGTCCAGCCGGCGGCGGGTGACGGGGTAGCGCTGGTCGGGGAAGACCCCCAGCGGCAGCCCGCCCGGGTCGGTGAGCACCTCGGTACCGGCGGCGGTGCCCCAGACCGCCGGCAGATGCCCGGCCCGGGCGCCGGCGAGCTCGCCGCAGGTCGGCTCGAACCGCAGGAAGGTGCAGGTGGCGAGGAGGTCGGAGCTCATCGACAGCAGCAGGTTGTTGGCCCGTTCCAGGACGTCGCCGGGGTCGGTGGTGGCGCCCGCGACGGCGCGCAGGCCGGTGCGGACCTGGCCCATGAAGGCGGCGGCCTCCACGTCGTGGCCCTGGACGTCGCCGATGACGAAGCCGAGGGAGCCGTCCGGCAGGGCGAAGGCGTCGTACCAGTCCCCGCCGATGTCCAGCCCGGTCTGCGCCGGGACGTAGCGGGCCGCGGTGGTCAGTCCCGGAAGGCCCGGGAGCTCCGGCGGGAGCATGTGCCGCTGCAGTTCCACGGCGAGTGCCACCCGGGCCTGCTGGAGCTTGATCCGTTCCATGACCTGGCCGGTGAGCCGGCCGAGGAGTCCCAGCAGTTCCTCGGGCGACGGTCCGGTGCCGCGGCGTCGGTTCATCGCGCACTCCGCTCCGCATGCGGCTCGCGTCTGTTCTCACCCTACGCCCGGCCGGCCGGGCACCGCCGAGCTTGTTGAGCAATGGTCAACAGGCTAGGCTCGGTGATCAGTTGTTCCGTTGTCACCGCGGCCGTGCCCCGCCGTCACCGCGGCCGGCCGCCACCGGACGAGAGGCACCACCATGCCCACCGACGCCACCCCGGCCCCGGCCCCCGCCGACTTCGAGCGCCTGGAGATCCAGGTCGGGCCGCACACCCATGACGCCCTGGCCTGCGGGCCCGCCGACGGGGACCTCGTCCTGCTGCTGCACGGCTGGCCGGAGTTCGCCGACTGCTGGAGCGAGGTGCTGCCCGCCCTGGGCGCGGCCGGCTACCGGGCCGTCGCCGTCGACCAGCGCGGTTACGCCCCCGGCGCCCGCCCGCCCCGGATCGCGGACTACGCCGTCCCCGAACTCGTCGCCGACGCCCTCGCCTTCGCCGACTCCCAGGGCGCCGGCCGCTTCCACCTGGTCTCCCACGACTGGGGCGGCATGGTCGCCTGGGCGCTGGCCGGCGCCCACCCCGAGCGGCTGAAGTCCCTGAGCGTGCTGGCCACCCCCCACCCGGAGGCCCTCAACCGGGCCGCCGCCGAGGACCCCACACAGCATCACCGCCTCGACTACGTCCGCTTCTTCCGCCGTGACGACGGCGCCGCCGAGGCGGCCCTGCTCGCCGACGACGCGGCCCGGCTGCGCGCCGTCTACGGCGGAAAGGTCCCCAAGGCGCTGGTCGACGGCAACCTCCGCCGGCTCTCGGCACCGGGCGCGCTCACCGCCACCCTCAACTGGTACCGCGCCCCCGAGTCCGTCATCTCGGTGCCGGCCGGCCGGATCGCCGTGCCCACCCTCTTCCTGTGGGGCAGCGAGGACGTCGCCCTGGGCCGGGGCGCGGCCGCGTCGACGGGGGAGTGGGTGGACGGCCCGTACCACTTCGAGGTCCTGGAGGGCGCCAGCCACTGGCTCCCCGAAGAGGTCCCCGGGCTCGTCACGCCCCCGATCCTCGACCACCTCGCCCGGCACGCCTGACGCCTGGCCGGGCCGCCACGGCCGCCCGGACCCGGCCCGGCACCGCCGTACACTGCGGGCATGTCCGGCAAGCGAGGCACCCGACTCACCCCCGACCAGCGCCGGGAGCAACTGGTCGGCATCGGGCTGGAGATGCTCGCCGACCGGGCCCTGGACGAACTGTCCACCGACGAGGTCGCCCGGCGCGCCGGCATCTCCCGCGGGCTGCTCTTCCACTACTTCGACTCCAAGCGCGACTTCTACCGCGCCGTGGTCCGCGCCGCCTGCGACCGCTTCACCGCCGCGACCGAACCGGCCGCCGGCCTGGAACCGGTCGCCTGGATGCGCGCCTTCATCGCCGGTTTCGTGGCCTACGTCCTGGAACACCGTCAGGTGTACCTCGCCCTGGTACGCGGCGCGGCGGGCAGCCACCCCGCGGTCGCCGACCTCGTCGACGAAACCCGCGCCACGGTCGCCCGCCGGGTCCGCGAGGGGCAGCGGCGGCTCGGCCTGCCCCAGGCCCCGCGGCTGGAGGTCGCCACCCGCGCCTGGATGGCCTTCGCCGAAGAGGCCGCCATCACCTGGCAGATGGCGGAGCACGGCACCGAGGAGGAGCTCTGCGCCTTCATCGAGGCCGGCCATGTGAGCCTGCTGGGCCTCCTCGACCGGCCCCAGACCCTCGCCCCGCGCTGAACGGCCGCCCCCACGGCCGTGTCCCAAGCGTGACGGATCTCAAGTGGGCGGCGCGCCGAGCACGTTGTACGGTGCCTGTGCGCCTGCTGCCCGCTCCCCACCACGCCCGGGGGCACAGACGTGAGCACCACCCGCACACCCGGCAATACAGGAGAAGGTACCCATGGTCTTCGGGCGTTCGGACCGTCGTCAGCAGACCGTCGCCGCCGACCCGGTGACGCTCAAGATCCTGGTGGCCGGCGGCTTCGGCGTCGGCAAGACCACACTGGTCGGCGCCGTCAGCGAGATCAAACCGCTGCGCACCGAGGAGCGGCTGACCGAGGCGGGCCGCCCGGTCGACGACCTCCAGGGGGTGGAGGCCAAGAACACCACCACCGTCGCCATGGACTTCGGGCGGATCACCGTCAACGACCAACTGGTCCTCTACCTCTTCGGCACCCCCGGACAGGACCGCTTCTGGTTCCTCTGGGACGAGCTCGCCCGCGGCGCGCTGGGCGCGGTGGTCCTCGCCGACACCCGCCGGCTCGCCGACAGCTTCGCCGCGATCGACTACTTCGAGCGCCGCCAACTGCCCTTCACCGTGGCCGTGAACTGCTTCGACGGCGCCGACCGCTACCCGCCCGACGCGGTCCGCGACGCCCTGGACCTCGACCCCGACGTGCCGGTGATGCTCTGCGACGCCCGGGAGCGGGACTCGGCCAGGGACGTGCTGATCGCCGTCGTCGAGCACGCGATGCGGACCGGCGGCCGGCGCCGGGAGCCCGCCCTGCCCTGACCGGGGACCAGCCGCACGGGTACGGCCCGCACCCCGCCGTCCGGGGCCCGGGCCGTACGTCCGCCGCCCGCCGCTAGGAAGCCGACGAGCCGTCCTCGGTCAGCCAGCCGAAGCTCCGCTCCACCGCCCGCCGCCAGTTGGCGTACTCGCGGTCCCGGACCGCACCGTCCATCCGCGGCACCCACTCGGTGTCGCGCTTCCAGTGGCTGCGCAGCTCGTCCAGGTCCTGCCACACACCGGTGGCCAGCCCCGCCGCGTAGGCCGCGCCCAGACAGGTGGTCTCCGAGATCACCGGCCGGATCACCGGCACGCCCAGCACATCCGCCTGATGCTGCATCAGCAGCTTGTTGGCGGTCATCCCGCCGTCCACCTTCAGCTGGGTGATCCGCACCCCGGAGTCCTGGAACATCGCGTCCACCACCTCCCGGGTCTGCCAGCTGGTCGCCTCCAGAACGGCGCGGGCCAGATGCGCCTTGGTGACGAAACCGGTCAGGCCCGTGATCACCCCGCGGGCGTCGGAGCGCCAGTACGGCGCGAAGAGACCGGAGAACGCCGGCACGATGTACGCCCCGCCGTTGTCCGGGACGCTCGCCGCCAGCTGCTCGATCTCCTCGGCCGAGGAGATGATGCCGAGCTGGTCGCGGAACCACTGCACCAGCGCACCCGTGATGGCGATGGACCCCTCCAGACAGTAGACCGGGTCCTCACCGCCCAGCTGGTAGCCCATGGTCGTCAGCAGCCCGCTCTTCGACGCCACCGGGCGGTTGCCGGTGTTCAGCAGCAGGAACGAACCGGTGCCGTAGGTGTTCTTGGCCTCGCCGACGCCGTAACAGGTCTGCCCGAAGACCGCCGCCTGCTGGTCGCCCAGCGCGGACGCCACCGGCACCCCCTGGAGCTGGCCCACCGCGGAGCCGTACACCTCCGCCGACGAGCGGATCTCCGGCAGCATCGCGGCGGGCACGTTCATTGCCGCCAGGATCGCCGGATCCCACTGCAGGGTCGCGAGGTTCATCAGCATCGTGCGGCCCGCGTTGGTCACGTCCGTGACGTGCACCCCGCCGTCGATGCCGCCGGTCAGGTTCCAGATCAGCCAGGAGTCGATGGTGCCGAACGCGATCTCGCCGCGCTCGGCACGCGCCCGCAGGCCCGGCACCTCGTCCAGCAGCCAGGCCGCCTTCGGCCCGGAGAAGTAACTCGCCAGCGGCAGACCGGTGGCCTCGCGGAACCGGTCCTGGCCGTCCGCGCCGCCCAGCTCCGCACACAGCTGCGAGGTGCGGGTGTCCTGCCAGACGATCGCGTGGTGCACCGGCCGGCCGGTGGCCCGGTCCCACAGCACGGTGGTCTCCCGCTGGTTGGTGATCCCCAGCGCGCTGAGCTGGTCGGCGCGCAGCCCCGCCTTGGTGAGCGCACCCGCCACCACGGCCTGCACCTTCGTCCAGATCTCCGTCGCGTCGTGTTCCACCCAGCCGGGCCGGGGGAAGATCTGCCGGTGCTCGCGCTGGTCCACGGCGACGATCGACCCGTCGTGGTCGAAGATGATGCAGCGGCTCGACGTGGTGCCCTGATCGATCGCGGCGACGTACTTCTCGGTGTGCTGGTTCATGCCGTCAGGCCTCCTGGCTCCGAGTGGGTACCCGGGTCGCACCCGTGGTGCGCCCGCCTTCGTGCGGCCGCACCGGTCAGAATGCCGCCTGGTGGACCAGTCCGGAGAGCACCGCGCCGATCAGCGGCCCGGCCACCGGGATCCAGGCGTAACCCCAGTCCGACGACCCCTTGTTGGGAATCGGCAGCAGGGCGTGCACCACCCGCGGACCGAGGTCCCGGGCCGGATTGATCGCGTAACCGGTCGGCCCGCCCAGCGACAGCCCGATCCCCACCACCAGCAGCGCGACCAGCAGCACATTGATGCCCGACCCGTACACCCCGGCCCGCTCGCCGGGCACCTGGCCGATCCCGATGCCCTTGTTCTCCCCGAAGAACAGCAGCGGCAGGACCAGCCCGACGGTGGCGATGACCTCGGTGACGAGATTGGCCACCGGCTTGCGGATCTCCGGGGCGGTCGAGAACACCCCCAGCGTGGGCTGCGCCTTGCCCTCCTCGGCGTTCGCGGCGAACTGCGCGTAGTACAGCGCCCAGGCCAGCACTGCCCCGATCGCCGCGCCCACCATCTGCGCCAGCACGTACACCGGCACCTTCGACCACGGCGTGCCGCCCGCGACCGCCGAGCCGACCGTCACCGCCGGATTGAGGTGCCCGCCGGACAGCGGCGCCGCGGTGTACGCCCCGGCCAGCACGCCCAGGCCCCAGCCGAAGGCGATCACGACCCAGCCGGCGCCACGTGCCTTGGAGTGGTGCAGGGTGACCGCGGCGCACACCCCCGCACCGAAGAGAATCAGGATCGCGGTACCGATCACTTCACCGACGACGATGTCCCCATTGGTATACATGGCGGCTCCTTGTCCCTGGCCCGGGGACGTCCCCCGGTCCTCCGCGGTCGGGTGCGTGCCACCGGCGGGCAGCGGGCAGCCGCTGCCACCCGGCCGGGGCGCCGGAGTGCGGCGCTGCCGACATGGCACGGGGAAGTGTTCACCCGGGCTGAGGGAGCGTCAAGGTCGCCCGCAGCAGCGGCCGTTGACCACGAACGGCGGCCCTTCCCCGTGCCGGCCGACCGCCGTCAGCCCCGTGCCCACAGCCCCTCCGGCCCGGCCGGGCCCGGCACCCGGGCCACCGCCCCCCGGCGCACCTCCGTACCCGCCGAACCCGGCCGGCCCACCACCCAGCTCGCCCCCGGCAGTGCCTTGGCCTCCTTCTTCAGCGGGGCGAGCGCGGCCGCGGCCTCGTGGTGCCCGCCGACGCTGCCCGGCGGGCACACCACCGTCGCCAGCGACAGCGTCACCGGCCGGCCGCCCGCCTCCCAGGCGACGTCCAGCAGCGCGGCCGCGAACGGCTCCAGCCCGTCCGGTTCGGCCAGCACCAGGAAGTCGTCACCGCCGATGTGGCCCACCCGGCAGGACGGCTCGTCCGCTGCGACCCCGGCCAGCGTCCGCCCCACCGAGCGGATCAGCTCATCGCCCGCCGCGAACCCCGCACCGTCGTTGACCTGCTTGAACCCGTCCACGTCCAGCCAGCTCAGCGCGAACGCCCGCCCTTCGGCGATCCGCCGGTCCACCTCCGCGTTGACCTCGTCCGAACCGGGCAGCCGGGTCAGCGGATTGAGCCGGGCCGCCTCCTCCACCCGGCTCTCCGCCAACGCCCGCAGGATGTCGGCGAGATGCACCACGCCCATGCACCGGCCCCGCTCGTCCACCACCGCCACGTCGTCCCCGGTACGCGCCCGGTCGCCCTCCGCGATCACGTCGAGCACCTGCCAGGCGGTGGCGTCCGCACCGACCGTCCGCGGCCGGTCCGCCAGCCGCAGCGCCGGCCGGTCCGCGTACAGCGCATGCCCGTACCGCCCGGACAGCGACAGCAGGAACCGGTCCCGGTCGATCGCCCGGACCGGCACCCCGTCGGTGTCCACCAGCAGCACCCCCGACACCTCGGGAAAACCCGTGAGATGGCTGCGCACCGCGCCCGCCGACGCCGTCATCGGCAACAGCGCGGCCGGCTGCAGGAACTGCGCCACCGGCGGCCCGGACGGCGGCCGGTACGTCGCCGCGGCCGGCCCGCTCACCACCGGGGACACCGACGGCGGCAGGTACACGTCGGTGGCCGGCCGCCGCGCCGGCGGGGCGAACAGATGGCCCTGCGCCAGCTGCACCCCGGCGTCCCGCACCGCCGCGTACTGCCGCTCGGTCTCCACCCCCTCGATGGCCAGCAGCCCGCCGGTCCGCTCGCACAGCTCCCGCATCGCGGCCACCACCGCCTGCCGGCCCCGGTCGGCGTCGAGGCCCGCGCACAGCGACCGGTCGAGCTTGACCAGGTCCGGTGCGAGCGCGCCGAGCAGCCGCAGCGGCAGATCGCCGTCGCCGACCCCGTCCGCGCAGATCCGGAAGCCCTCGTCCCGCAGGCCCGCCACCGACTCCAGCAGCGCCGCGCCCGGGACGTGCAGGAACGGCCCGCCGATGTCCAGGGTGACCTCCCACGGGCGCCGGCCCACCTCGTGCACGGCCTTGGTCAGCGACGTCAGCCGGGGCAGCTCGGCGACCGTGCCGGCGAAGACGTTGACGTGCAGCGGCAGCAGGGTCTCCTGGTGCGACGCCGCCCGGACCGCGAGCGCGGCCAGTTCGGCGTCCAGGTCCGGGCAGCGCCGCGCGGACGTCAGGACGTCGGCCGCACCCGGCTCGGGGCGGGCGAGTATCTCCATCGCCGCGACCGAACCGGTCGAGAGGTTCACCACGGGCTGGAAGGCGAAGCGAAGCTGGTCCGTCCACGCAGGCACGGGCAGCAGCATGCCCCGTGACGGACCGCCACGATGTGTGATTAACGCACTGTTCACGCATCCTTCCGGAGCGTACGGACGGCTGCCCCCGCAACGCACACACCGCGTTCGACCGGGCGCGATACGCCGGCCGGCCGCGCCGCCGAGGACCCGGCCGGCCCGGACGAGAAGAACGGACTGGACCGTGCCGCACCCCGATTGCTATGTTGTTCTCGCCCCGAGAAAGACTCAGGGTGAGAACAACCGCTGGGGGGTGACGGTCATGACCGGAAAGGGACGGCGCGCCAAGCAAGTCGGCACCGACCGCGGCGACGACAGCGCCTTCCTCGCCGCCTACGACCCCCGGGACTTCCCCGCCATCGCCGTGACCGTCGACATCGTCGCGCTCACCCTGCGCGGCGGCGCGCTGCACGTCCTGCTCGTCGAACGCGGCGGCCGCCCCTTCCGCGGCGCCTGGGCCCTGCCCGGCGGCTTCGTCCGCGCCGGCCAGGAGTCCCTCGACGCCGCCGCGGCCCGCGAACTCGCCGAGGAAACCGGCCTGGACGCCGCCCACCTGGAACGCGTCCACCTCGAACAGCTCGGCTCCTACGGCGAACCGGCCCGCGACCCGCGGATGCCGGTCGTCACCGTCGCCTACCTCGCCTTCGCCCCCGACCTCCCCGAGGCCCGCGGCGGCGGCGACGCGACCGCCGCGGCCTGGATCCCGGTCTCCCGGCTCGCCCTCGGCGCGTGCCAGGACGGCCGTACGGACCGGACGCCGCCCCGGGGGAGCGCGGCCGGGGACCGGGACCGTACGGCAGGGACCTCCGGCGAACCGGACGCGGCCCGCCCGCGTCCCTCACAGCAGGGTCCGGGGCACGGGATCGACGGGGGTGATTCCGTGCCCCGGACCCCGGACGGCACCGCGCCGGGGCCGGACGCACCGGCCCCGCTGCCGCTCGCCTTCGACCACGCCAGGATCGTCGCCGACGGCCTGGACCGCGCCCGCGCCAAGATCGAGTACACCCCGCTGGCCACCGCCTTCCTCGGCGAGGAATTCACCATCGCCGAACTCCGCGGCGTCTACGAATCCGTCTGGGGCAGCCCGCTGCACGCCGGCAACTTCCACCGCAAGGTGCTCTCCGTCCCCGGCTTCGTCGAGCCCACCGGCGCCACCGCGGCCCGCGGAGGAGCCCGCGGCGGCCCGCGTGCCCGCCTCTACCGGGCGGGCGACGCCGCCCTGCTGCACCCTGCCCTGCTGCGCCCGGACCGGGACGGTTCCTGACGGCACCGCGCCCGGTCACGTCCCGCCAGGTCAGCCGCGCGGCCGGTGCCCGGTCAGCGACCGGCGGGACACCGGGAAGTCGAAGTAGGTGTCCGGGAACGTCTCCGGGGTGAAGGTGTAATGCCACCACTCCGCCGCATAGTTGACGAACCCCGCCCGCTCCAGGCCGTCCTTGAGCAGCAGCCGGTTCGCCCGCTGCACGCCCGCGATCCGCGGGTCGAGGGTGTGCGCCAGGGTGTCGAAGCAGTCGAACCCGGTCCCCATGTCCAGCGAGTTGTCCGGGAAGCGGGCCGCCCGCGGCCCGTAACAGGGCGTCAGCGGCTCACCCGGCACATACGGGCGGGTGGGCAGCGCGGGCAGACGCACCAGCGTCAGATCGACGGTACTGCCCCGGCTGTGCCCGGACTTCTCGGCGATATAGCCGTCCCGGAACAGCGTCGACTTGTCGACCCGCGGATAGAACTCGCCCTTCATCCGCTGGTCACCGAGGTCCTCCGCCCACGCCACGAAGTGGTTCACGGCGCGCTGCGGCCGGTAGCAGTCGTACACCTTGAGGGAGTAGCCCCGGCGCAGGAACGCGCGCTGCGCCCGGTGCAGCGCCCACGCCGCATCCCTGGTCAGCAGGCAGATCGGCGCCCGGTAGCCGGTCACCGCGACGCCCATGAAGTTGTGCGGGGTCGCGTAACGCATCTCCTGGAGGACGGTGGGATCGATGTCCCGCAGGGCGACGAACTCCCCGGGTGCCCTGGGGTCGTGGGCCGACGTGGACGGCGGGGCGGGCCGGGCGGCCGGGGCCGCCGTGGCGGGGGAGAGCGCGGTGACGGCCAGCAGGGCGGCGGCAGCGGCGACGGTGGCGGCGCCGCGCAGCGCGGCAGCGAGTATCGGTCTCGGCATGGCCCCCGTCTATCAGGCGCGGCGGCCCGGCGGAAGACCCCGATCACCGGCCCGCAGCCCTGGGGCGGGGACCGGCCTCCCGCGTCACCCGTCCGCCCCCGCCGGCACCTCCTCCGCCAGCCCCCGCACCCGTACGCGATACCCCACCGCGCCCCCGTCCCGCCGCTCCACGACCACCCGGCCGTCTGCCTCCCGCCGCGTCACGAAGCGCTCCACCGTGGGCCGTTGCCAGCCGTCCCCGGCGTCCGGAACCACCAGCCCGCCGCCCTCCCGGCCGGCCACCGGAGCCCACACCTCCAGCTCCGTCCCCCCGTCCCCGTCCGCCACCGGAAGCACCGCCCCCGCCCGCGCCAGCACCGGAATCCGCGACAGCGGCGCGTCCACCCACACCTGCCCGGGCCCCTCGTAGGCCCGCCCGGTCGCGGTGTCGTACCACCGCCCGCGCGGCAGCCGCACCGCCCGCCGGGTCACCCCCGCCTGCAGCACCGGCGCCACCAGCAGCGCGTCCCCCAGCAAGAACGCGTCCCCGCAGTCCCGCAGCGCCCGGTCCCGCGGCGAACTCCACCACACCGGGCGCACATACGGTGCCCCCGCCAGCCGCGCCAACTGGCCCAGCGTCACGAAGTACGGCAGCAACCGCTCCCGCTCGCGCAGCGCCGCGCGGGCGTGGTCGAGCGCGGCTATACCGAACTCCCACGGCTCCCGGCGGCCCGCCCACACCGCGGAATGCGTCCGGAACAGCGGGAGGTAGGCGGCCAGTTGGAACCAGCGCACATACAGCTCCGGCGACGGCACCCCGGAGAACCCGCCGACGTCCGGGCCGCTGTACGGCACCCCGCACAACCCCAGCCCCAGGACGAGCGACAGCGAGGCCCGCAGCCCCTCCCACCCCGTCGCGACATCCCCCGACCAGGTGCCCCCGTACCTCTGGAGCCCCGCCCAGCCGGCCCGCGAGAACAGGAACGGCCGCTCGTCCGGCCGCAGTTCACACAGCCCCTCGAACCCCGCCCGGGCCATCGCCAGCCCGTAGACGTTGTGCGCCTCCCGGTGGTCCCCGCCCCGGCCCTCCAGCGCGTGCCGGGCCGACCGCGGCAGCGTCTGCTCCCCGAAGGGCGCGAACGACACCGGCTCGTTCATGTCGTGCCAGAACCCCGAGAAACCCTGCGCCAGCCGCTCCGCGTACAGCGCACCCCACCACTTGCGCACCCGCGCATCGGTGAAATCCGGGTACACCGACTCACCCGGCCACACCACCCCGCGCACCTCCCGCCCCCGCGCGTCCCGTACGAAGGCATCGGCCGCCGCCCCGCCCTCGTAGACCGCGTCCCCCGGCTCCGCCTTCACCGCCGGGTCCACGATCGACACCAGCCGCACCCCGTCGGCCCGCAACTCCCGTGCCAGGCCCGGCAGATCGGGATAGCGCGCACGGTCCACGGTGAAGCCCCGGTGGCGGTCGAAGTGGTCGATGTCCAGATGGACGGCCGTCAGCGGAAGCTCCCGCTCCTTGTAGCCGGCCACGATCCGGCGCACCTCGTCCTGGCCGCCGAACCCCCACCGGGCATGCTGGTACCCCAGCGCCCACCGGGGCGGCAGCGCCGGCGCCCCCGTCAGCGCCGTCCACATCTGCAGCACCCGGGCCGGCGTCCCGGCCAGCACCCAGTAGCGCAGCGGCCCGCCGTCCATCCGCAGCTCACACGTGCCCGGCCGGTCGTGCCCGGAACCGGCGCCCTCCGCACCCTCGCGCAGCAGCACCCGGCCGTCCCATGAATTGTCGTGAAAAACCAGATGTGTTCCGGCGTCCGCCACCACCAACTGCACCGGCATCGTCAGCGACAGCGGATCGTCCCCCGGCACGAACGCGCCGCCCGGATCGGTGTTCCACAACCGGTAGGAACCGTCCCGCAGCCGCGGCCCGTGTGCCCGGCCGCCCAGCCCGAAGAACCGCGCATCGGCCGCCACCTCGGACCGCTGCACCCACCGCGACCCGTCGCCGCCCTCCGGCCCCCCGGCCCGCTCACCCGCCCCGTCCGGCCCCGCCGTACGGTCCCACCAGCGCGGTGGCAGTTCCCGCCGCAGCACCGCCCCGCCCGGCGTGCGCACCTCCACCGCACCGTGCCGGGACACCGCCACCAGCACCCGCTCGGACACCACCCGCCAGCCGCCCTCCGTATCGGGCTCCAGCACCGCCCGCGCGTCCACCTCGGGACACGCCCCGGCCAGCGCGTACGACGGCTCCGGCCCGGCACCGCCCCAGCCGCAGAACACCGCACCACCGGTCGCCACCCGCACCCGCAGCGACGACCGCGCGAAGTGGATCACCCCGCCGCCCGGCTGCGGCTCCGCCCCCGTGGCCGCCCCCGGCACCCGCGCCCGCTCCGGCGCACGCGCCGGCAACGCCACCGCATCCGCCCGCCGCGCCCGCCACGCCGCGCGCACGGAGCGGAGCCCCTGCGCCGGCCCGACCGCCCTGACCACCCGTACCGATCGCACCAGATCACGCCCGTCCATGCCGGTCAGCCTGCCATTGCCGCCCGGGCGGGCGGGCATCGTTCAACTGCCGTTCACCTGCACGGGGTCACGCTCGGCCACGCCGAGGCCCGGGGTGGGGCGGCCGGTGGCCGGAATCCGCCCGCGCCGCCCCGGCCACGTAGGCCCACCACATTCCGCACCCCCCGAATGTGGGCGGTCGGCCCTGGTGCACAAGACGATCACATGGCATCGTCCAGACAAGCCGTGTCACGCGCACACGTCAGGCCGGGAGACCCCCACCATGGTGCGCGCCCGGCGCATACGCCGCGTACCACCCGGGAGCCGCCTCATGACCACCGCACCGCACTCCGCCCACCGGCCGGAACCCCTCTGGCAGCCCGGCCCGGACCGGATCGCCGGCGCACAGGTCACCCGCTTCCACACCTGGGCCGCCGCCCGCCACGGCGCCCCCGCCCCCACCCCGGGCGACCCCGCCACGAGCTACGCCGACCTGCACCGCTGGTCCGTCGACGACCTCCCCGCCTTCTGGCGCGCCGTCGCCGCCTGGTTCGACGTCCGGTTCGCCACCCCCTACGAGACCGTGCTCGCCGACCGCGCGATGCCCGGCGCCCGCTGGTTCCCCGGCGCCACCCTCAACTACGCCGAACACGCCCTGCGCGCCGGCGAGGACCCGGCCCGCGCCGACACCCCCGCCCTGCTGTACGTCGACGAGACCCACGAACCGGCCCCCGTCACCTGGCGGCAGCTGCGCGCCCAGGTCGGCTCGCTGGCCGCCGAACTCCGCCGCCTCGGCGTCCGCCCCGGCGACCGCGTCAGCGGCTACCTCCCCAACGTCCCGCAGGCCGTCGTCGCCCTGCTCGCCACCGCCGCGGTCGGCGGCGTCTGGACCTCCTGCGCCCCCGACTTCGGCGCCCGCAGCGTCCTGGACCGCTTCCAGCAGATCGAACCGGTCGTCCTGTTCACCGTCGACGGCTACCGCTACGGCGGCAAGGAACACGACCGCCGCGACACCGTCACCGAACTCCGCGCCGAACTCCCCACCCTGCGCGCCGTCGTCCACATCCCCCTGCTCGGCACCCCCGCCCCCGAGGGCGCCCTCAACTGGTCGGACCTGACCGGAAACGACACCGAACCGGTCTACGAACAGCTTCCCTTCGACCACCCCCTCTGGGTGCTGTACTCCTCCGGCACCACCGGCCTGCCCAAGGCCATCGTCCAGTCCCAGGGCGGCATCCTCCTCGAACACCTCAAACAGACCGGCCTGCACTGCGACCTCGGCCCCGACGACCGGTTCTTCTGGTACACCTCCACCGGCTGGATGATGTGGAACTTCCTCGTCGCCGGCCTCCTGGTCGGCGCCACGATCGTCCTCTACGACGGCAGCCCCGGACACCCCGACATCGCCGCCCAATGGCGGGTCGCCGAGGCCACCCGCGCCACCGTCTTCGGCACATCCGCCGCATACGTCATGGCCTGCCGCAAGGCCGGCATCCACCCCGCCCGCGACCTCGACCTCTCCGCCGTCACCTGCGTCGCCACCACCGGCTCCCCGCTCCCCCCGGACGGCTTCCGCTGGCTGCACGACTCCTTCGCGGAGAGCGGCGCGGACCTGTGGACCGCCTCCGTCAGCGGCGGCACCGACGTCTGCAGCTGCTTCGCCGGCGCCGTCCCCACCCTCCCGGTCCACATCGGCGAACTCCAGGCCCCCTGCCTCGGCACCGACCTGCAGGCCTGGGACCCGCAGGGCAAGCCCGTCATCGACGAGGTCGGCGAACTCGTCGTCACCAACCCCATGCCGTCCATGCCCACCCGCTTCTGGAACGACCCCGACGGCACCCGCTACCACGACAGCTACTTCGACATGTACCCCGGCGTCTGGCGGCACGGCGACTGGATCACCGTCACCTCCCGCGGCAGCGTCATCATCCACGGACGCTCCGACTCCACCCTCAACCGCCAGGGCGTCCGGATGGGCTCCGCCGACATCTACGAAGCCGTCGAACGCCTCCCCGAGATCCGCGAATCCCTCGTCATCGGCCTGGAACTCCCCGACGGCGGCTACTGGATGCCGCTCTTCGTCCACCTCGCCCCGGGCGCCACCCTCGACGACGCGCTCCGCGACCGCATCAAGCGCACCATCCGCGAACAGCTCTCCCCGCGCCACGTCCCCGACGACATCATCGAGGCCCCCGGCGTCCCGCACACCCTCACCGGCAAGCGCATCGAAGTGCCCGTCAAACGCCTCCTCCAGGGCACCCCGCTCGACAAGGCCGTCAACCCCGGCTCGGTCGACAACCTCGAACTCCTCCGCTTCTACGAGCAGGTGGCCCGCGACCGAGCTCGGTAACACCCCGGGCCGCCGCCGGATCCGGACCCGCCGACCCGCACCCGGGCCCGGCGCCGGACGCCGTTGTCAGACCCCCCGATTACTCTCGGTGACGAGTGGACGCCGGGCCGTGCACCCGCCCGGCCCGGCGGCCACTCCGCAACCGACACCACCGAGGGGGAACCATGACCACCACATCCCGGCCCACCGACCCGGCCGCCGCCCGCCGCAGCCTGCGCCGCGAAATGCCCGGCGCCGCCGCCGTCCTCGCCGACGAGCGCGACTTCACCGCCATGCGCCGGTACGCCAGCTTCCCGTTCGACGACCACGCCGGCTACCTCCGCCAGATGGAGACCCTGCTGCGCACCCGCGCCGCCCAGGGCGTCCTCACCACCGTCGGCCTCTTCGACCCGGCCGCCTACGCGCGGTACTGCGCCGACCGCTCCCTGGACCCCGACCGGCCCGACAGCCGCAGCCGCTACACCGCCGAAGTGGCCCGCACCGGCGCCACCGTCACCTACGACGGCGAGCCGCTGACCCAGCTCCTCCCGTTACTCGCCGCCGAGGCCGACCGCCAGGCGACCTGGGACCACGCCACCGCCCTGCTCACCCGAGCCGGCCGCTGCGAGACCTGCGGCGCCGACCTCGCCCACGCCGCCTTCACCCGCGCCGGCCAGGCCGTCCAAGGCATCCTCGACGCCCTCGGCGACGGCACCCACCACCTCGTCTGCTCCATCGCCGCCGACGATCCACCCCTGCTCGCCGTCCTGCACGCCGGCCGCCGCCCCGGCGCCCGCCCCCGGCTCGACGAACACGAAGCCCTGGTCTTCTGCACGGTCCTCGCCGCCGGCCTCGCCCTGCGCACCCCCGGCGGCATCGTCTCCCGCAGCACCCCCGACCCCGACGACACCGCGTCCGACCCGGCCGATGACACCAATGGCGACCCGGCCACCCACCCGATCCGCGGCACATCGCGCGACACACCCCGCGACACGGTCCGCGGCTGGTCCCTGCGCGCCGCCTGGCCGCACGCCCTCAGCGCCGGCGAGGTCTTCACCGCCTACTGCACCGACGCCGACAGCGGCGAGCCCGTCCCACCCGAACCAGGCGTCAGCTACGCCCCCGGCCTGCCCGTGACACCCCCGCCCGACCACCCCTGCCACCCCTGACCGGCCACCGGACACCGGAACACAAAAGAACGGCCGCCCCGCCACACAGGCGGGACGGCCGTCAGGCCCGTGCGGCGCCGCGCGCCGCCCGGCCTCACTCCCCGGAGAGCACCGCCTGCGCGGCCGCCCGCGCGTCCTCGGCGGTGTCCGCCGCACGCGCCGCGGCCGCCGCACGCTCGCACTGCGCCAGCGTGTGCTTGGCCAGCGTCGCCCGCACATAAGGAAGCGACGCCGCACCCATCGAAAGGCTGGTGACACCGAGCCCCGTCAGCACACACGCCAGGAGCGGATCCGAGGCCGCCTCACCACAGACACCACAGCTCTTGCCCTCGGCCTTCGCGGCCTCGGCCGACAGCGCCACCAGATCCAGCAGCGCCGGCTGCCACGGATCCTGCAGCCGCGACACCGCGCCCACCTGACGGTCCGCCGCGAAGGTGTACTGCGCCAGGTCATTGGTCCCCAGCGAAAGGAACTCCACCTCCTGCAGGATCGACCGCGCCCGCAGAGCCGCCGACGGAATCTCCACCATCGCGCCGAACTTCGCCCGCAGCCCCGCCGCACGGCAGGCATCCGCGAACGCCTTGGCGTCGGTCCGGTCCGCCACCATCGGCGCCATGACCTCGAGGTAGACCGGCAGCCCCTCGGCGGCCTTCGCCAGCGCGGAGAGCTGCGTCCGCAGCACCTCGGGGTGGTCGAGCAGGGTGCGCAGACCCCGCACGCCCAGCGCCGGGTTCGGCTCGTCGGCCGGCGTCAGGAAGTCCAGCGGCTTGTCGGCACCGGCATCCAGCACGCGCACGACCACGCGCCCCTCCGGAAAGGCCTCCAGCACCTTCCGGTACGCCTCGACCTGCTTCTCCTCGGACGGCGCCTGCTTGCTGTCGTCCAGGAACAGGAACTCCGTACGGAAGAGCCCGACGCCCTCCGCCCCGGCCTCGACCGCGGCATCCACATCACCCGGGCCACCGACGTTCGCCAGCAGCGGCACCTTGTGCCCGTCGGAGGTGGCGCCCGGACCGGACGACGCGGCCAGCGCCGCCTTCCGCTCCGCCGCGGCCCGCTCCAGCTCCGCCCGCTTCGCCGGGCCCGGCTCCACGAAGATCTCCCCGGTGCTGCCGTCGACGGCGATCACCGTGCCCTCGACCAGCTCACCCGCACCCGGCAGCGCGACCACGGCCGGCACCCCCAGCGCCCGCGCGAGAATCGCACTGTGACTGGTCGGCCCGCCCTCCTCGGTCACGAAACCGAGCACCAGCGAGGGGTCCAGCAGAGCCGTGTCGGCCGGCGCCAGGTCCCGCGCGATCAGCACATACGGCTCATCGCTGTCCGGCACACCCGGCATCGGCACGCCCAGCAGCCGCGCCACGATCCGATTGCGCACATCATCAAGGTCCGCGACCCGCCCCGCGAGGTACTCCCCGGCACCGGCGAGCAGCGCCCGGTAGGCCGCGAACGCGTCGTACACCGCACGCTCGGCGGTGCTGCCCACGGCGACCCGCCGCTCGACGTCCGCCATCAGCTCCGGGTCCTGCGCCATCAGCGCCTGGGCCTCCAGCACGGCCTGCGCCTCACCACCGGCCAGGTTCCCGCGCGCTATCAGGTCGGCGGCCACCGCCTCGACGGCCTGGCGGGCGCGCCCCTGTTCGCGCTCCGCCTCCTCCGCCGGGATCTGCTTGGCCGGCGGCTCCAGCACCGCCGTACCCATGTGCCGCACCTCGCCAATGGCCACACCGTGGCTCACCCCGACGCCCCGCAGCGTTGTCTCCATTGCACCCGTCTCCGGTTGTGATGCGACGGCCCGGGCCGTCGCGATGAATGTCGTACCTGCCGTCCGCGACGGCGCCCGGCCTACTGCCAGGAGAAGAGCTGGTCGCCGGCCTTCACATCGCCGTCCTCGCGCACCTCACCGAGCGCGTCGGCGGTGGCCTCCAGCGCGACGACCGGGCACACCGGGGACTTGCCGGCCGCCTCGACCGCGGCGGGGTCCCAGCGCACGATCTCCTGACCGCGGGTCACGTTGTCACCCTTGTTCACGAGCAGCTCGAAGCCCTCGCCATTGAGCTGAACGGTGTCGATACCGAGGTGCGTGAGCACACCGTGGCCCTCGGGGTCCACGACGACAAAGGCGTGCGGGTGCAGCGACACGACGACACCGTCCACGGGGGAGACGGCGGCGGACGGCTCACGAACGGGATCGATGGCGGTACCGGGTCCCACCATCGCTCCGGAGAACACCGGGTCGGGCACTGCCGCGAGTCCGATGGCGCGTCCGGCGAGCGGGGACGTCACGGTGGTCATGGGAAGCCTCCCAGGGGTGGAGATTCATCAGGCCGCCGTCACTACCTGTCCTGGACGGCGCACCGTTCAGAGCGTAAGTCATAAGAATCGACGCTTCCGCATGACAGAGGCCGGTTGCACCCCGCGAGTCCCGCTGAATCGATTTGCCTCGCCCACAGCAGAGCTGTACTGTCTGAGACCTGCCCCGGACAGCCAGCCGCAATCAACTGCGGCCCGGCCGAGGTGGGCGGCACTCTCAGCGTCTTGATCGCGACTCAAGAATTGAGCGCTTCTGCATGCCTGCAGAAAAGCGGCGGTTCGAAAGCCCGAAAAGGCCTGATAGAGTGTGAAACACCGAAGGGAAGCGCCCGGAGGAAGCCCGAGAGGGAGTCCAAAGGAAGCGTCCGTTCCTTGAGAACTCAACAGCGTGCCAAAAGTCAACGCCAGA